>CAZNLF010000077.1:0-11501 GCA_964573595.1 uncultured Acidimicrobiaceae bacterium
CCCTCCTGTTCCCCATCCGGTGGAACGAGCCGTTCGGCATGGTGATGATCGAGGCCATGGCGTGCGGCACGCCGGTCCTCGCCTTCCCCGAGGGGGCGGCCCCCGAGGTGGTCGACGACGGTCGGACCGGGTTCCTGTGCGGCGACGAGGCGGCCATGGTCGACGCCATCAGCCGGCTCCACGAGCTCAAGCGGAGCGACTGCCGGGCCGCGGTGGAGGGCTACTTCTCGACCGAGCGCATGGTCGCCGAGCACATCGAACTGTTCGAGTCGATGATCGCCTGACGCGTCCGGATCGCCCGGCCCGGCTCGCTCAGGGGTGAGGACCGCCGCTCAGGAGTGACGACCAAACACCAGCTTGGCCACCAGCGCGATCAGGGCCACCACGACCACGACCTTGACCGCGAACCACACGATGCCGGCGATGAAGCTGAAGATGGCGAAGGCCACGAAGACGGCGATCAGGCCACCGCCGACGATGAGCACACCGTCGAACAGGCTCAGTCCCCTGTGCTCTTCTTCTGCCATGCCACCACGGTAATCGCTCCGTCCCCCCGATGGGGGTCGGCCGGGTCGGCGTTCCTCCGGTCCGCCGGTGGTACGGTCCGGCCGTGTCCCTGCGCGCCCGCAGACAGGCGCTGATCGAGCGCCACGACCTCCGCGGGGACGAGTTCTGCCGCGCCTACGCCAGGGCGGCCGACGAGTGGCTGAGCGACCTGTTCGACCAGGCGACCGGGGGTGACGGACAGGGTATGGCCCTGATGGCCGTCGGCGGGTACGGCCGAGGCGAGCTGTGCCCGTTCAGCGATCTCGACGTGGTGCTCGTCCACAAGGGCCGCCGGGACGTCAAGACCACGGCCGACAAGATCTGGTACCCGGTCTGGGACGAGGGGATCTCCCTCGATCACAGTGTGCGCAGGCCGGCCGACGTCCTGGCCATGGCCGGCGAGGACCTCCGGGTGGCCCTCGGCCTGCTCGACGCCCGGGTGGTGTGCGGCGACGTGAAGGTGGCCGGACCGGTGCTGGAAGGCTCGCTCGAGCGGTGGGTCAAGCAGAAGCCGCCCTGGCTGGGCGTACTCGCCGACCTGGTGGACGAGCGGCACCGCTCTTCCGGCGACGTCGGGTTCCTGCTCGAGCCGGACCTGAAGGAGTCCCACGGAGGCCTCCGGGACGTCGCCGCGCTGACGGCGATGATGCTGGCCGTCCCCGTCCTGGCCGACTACGTGGACACCGTGGCCATCGATGACGCCCGGAGCGTCCTCACCACCATCCGGGTGGAGTTGCACCGGCGGGCCGGCCGAGAGCAGAACACCCTGCTGCTCCAGGAGCAGGACCAGGTGGCCCGTGCCCTCGGCGAGCCCGACTCGGACACCTTGATGCGCACGGTGGCGACGGCGGGACGGACCATCGCCTGGGAGGGAGACGACGCGTGGAGGCGGCGGGGTGCGTGGTCCCGGGCGCAAGGCTCCGGCCGCGGGTGGCGCCAGGGGCGGCGCCGAGCCGAGGGGAGCGCCCCACCCGGTGCCCACGGCGTCCCCGGGGAACCGGGTATCGAGGTGACCGACGACGAGGTGGTGCTGGGCACCGGCGCCGACGTGAGCGGCGACCCCTCGCTCTCGTTGCGCCTGGCGGCGGTGGCGGCGGACAAGAACCTGCCAATCGCCCGCGCCGCCCTCAACCTGCTCGGACGGAGGGCTCCCGTGCCCGAGGCGCCCTGGACCGACGACCTCCGGGCGACCCTGGTCCGGCTGCTCGCCACCGGGCCGCCGGCCATCGCCGCACTCGAGTCCCTCGACCAGCGTCAGCTGCTCGAGCGGTACCTCCCCGAATGGGCGCACGTCCGCAACAAGCCCCAGCGCAACCCGTACCACCGCTTCACCGTGGACCGGCACCTGCTCGAGGCGACGGCCACAGCGGCCACCCTGGCCCACCGGGTCGACCGGCCCGATCTGCTGCTGGTCGGCACCCTCCTCCACGACATCGGGAAGGGATTCCCCGGCGACCACACCGAGGTGGGCATCGTCCTGGCCGGCGAGATCGGCGCACGAATGGGATTCGACGCCGACGACGTGGCCACCCTGGTGACCATGGTCCGTCTCCACCTCCTCTTGCCCGACAGCGCCACCAAGCGGGACCTCGACGACCCGGCAACCGCGGCGCGGGTGGCGAGCGAGGTCGGCAACCGGTCCACCCTCGATCTCCTGGCCGCCCTGGTCGAGGCGGACAGCCTGGCCACCGGGCCGTCCGCCTGGGGGGCGTGGAAGGCGGGCCTGGTGGCGGACCTGGTGGACCGGACCAGACGACTGCTCGCCGGGGAGCCGGTCGCGCCGCCGACCCCGTGGATCACCGACGAGCTGCGCGTGATCATGGAGACGGTCCGGAGCCGCGGTGCCCCGGCCCTGTCCATCGACGACCCCATCGTCACCGTGGTGGCGCCTGACCGGCCGGGGCTGCTGGCCGAGGTCACCGGCGTGCTGGCCCTGCACGGCCTCAACGTCCGCAGCGCCGCCGTGGCCGGCGAGGACGGCGTGGCCGTCGAGATCTTCACCGTCGAGCCGTCTCGAGGCCGGTGGCCCGCCGCGGCCCGCCTGTCCGACGATCTCGCCGCGGTCATGAAGGGCACCTTGTCCATCGAGACCAAGCTGGCCGAACGGGCACGCACCTACCGGAACGAACGCCGCGCCACGAGCCCCCAGCTGGTGTCCACCGAGGTGACCATCGACAACAACGCCTCGGCCAGTGCCACCGTCGTCGAGGTCCGGGCCGAGGACGTGGTCGGCCAGCTCCACCGGATCACCGAGGCCCTCGTGGAGTGCCGGCTCGACGTGATCTCCGCCAAGGTCTCCACGTTCGGAGCCGCCGTCGTCGACGCGTTCTACGTGCTCGATCCCGACGGGAACAAGGTCACCGACAACGAGACCATCGTCCGCCTGGACGAGATCATCCGCGAGCGGGTTGCCGACCGCCCCGAGTGACGCCACGGGTCCGCTTCGGCACCACCGCGCCCCAGGCTGCGCCGAAATGACGCGATGAACTGGTAGATTCGTGCGCCTAGAAGGAGACCCATGCCTGGACAGCACGCACATTCGCGGCCGGCGCGGCCGAATCAGGGGACCAAGAGCGGACGCGGGTGGCTCGTGGCGATCACCGCCGGGGTCGTCGCCGTGGCCGGCGTCGGCTTCGCCGCCATCGCGGTCCACAGCAACACCAACAAGGCGTCGGCCGCCCCGATGTCCTCGACCGGACACGACCTGAGCAGCACGTCGGAGTCGGCTCCGCTCACGGTGGCGTCGGTCAGCCCGCTCGCCGGGGCCACCGAGGTCCCGAGCGACGCCACCATCTCGGTGCACTTCTCCGCCCCCCTGAAGGCCGACTCCCCCACCCCCTCCCTGAGCCCGGCCGTGGCCGGCTCCTGGCAGTTGGAGACGCCGGACACCTTCACGTTCGTCGCCACCGCTCCGCTCGTTCCCTCGAGCGCCGAGACGGTCAGCGTCCCGGCGGGGGGCGGCGGCGTGGTGGGAGCGGACGGTAAGACGCTCGCCCAGCCGACGACCGCCCAGTTCAGCGTGGCGGCCGGGTCCACCCTGCGACTGCAGCAGTTACTGGCCCAACTCGGCTACCTCCCGGTCAGCTTCGCACCCTCCGGCCCCCTCACCGCCCCCCAGGAGGCGGCCGAGGCCCAGGAGGGCTCGTTCAGCTGGAGGGGGAACGAGCCGGCGCCGCTGGTCGGCCAGTGGACGGTCGGAACCGCCAACCAGATCACCAAGGGCGCGGTGATGACCTTCGAGTCCCAGCACAACCTCACCACGGACGGCGAAGCCGGCCCCTCGGTGTGGCAGCAGCTGCTCGCCGGGGCCGCGGCGGGATCCACGGACCCGAACCCCTACAACTACGTCTACGTGTCCCAGTCGCTCCCCGAGACGGCGACCGTGTACAGCAACGGCGTGGCGGTGTACTCCACCCGGGCCAACACGGGCGTTGCCGGTGCCCCGACGGCCCCGGGCACCTTTCCCGTCTACGTCCGCTACAAGGTCACGACGATGAAGGGAACCAACCCGGACGGCTCCAAGTACGTGGACCCGGGCATCCCGTGGGTCAGCTACTTCAACGGTGGGGATGCGCTGCACGGGTTCGTCCGTGGCAGCTACGGCTACCCGCAAAGTGACGGCTGTGTCGAGATGCCGCCGGCCAACGCGGCCGTCGTCTTCCCCTTGACTCCGATCGGCACGCTGGTCACCGTCTCGGCCTGATCCGACCCGGCTCAGGGATCCGGATCCGCTCCCGGCGGCACCGTCGTCGTGGCCCCGGCCGACGGAAACCGAGGCGGACGGCGGTCACGGATGGCCGCGACCCCCTCTTTCGCGTCCGGTCCGAGGAACCCCATCATCTCGAGGGCGAGCGACTCGCCGAAGACCGGTGCGGCGGACACCAGCCACTGGTTCAGCACCCGCTTGGTCCACTGGACAGCGGTGCGGCTGCCCGCGGCCAACCGCTCCGCCACCTCGAGCGCCGCGGGCACGACGTCCGCATCCGGGACGCACCGGGTGACCAGCCCGATCCGCTCGGCCTCGGGGCCGGTGACGAAATCGGCGGTCATCAGGTAGTACTTGGCCTTGGCCATGCCGCACAGGAGCGGCCAGATCACCGCCGCATGGTCCCCGGCGGCCACCCCCAGCCGGGCGTGCCCGTCCGACAGCCGCGCCGACTCGGCGATGATGCTCACGTCGGCCAACAGGGCCACGGCCAGACCGGCTCCGACCGCCACCCCGTTGATGGCGGCGACGACCGGCTTGACCGAGGCCAGCATCTCTGTCACGACCGCGCCGGCGTCACGCCACTGCTCGACCACGGCGTCGTGATCGACGGTCATCCTCTCCACCATGGCCAGGTCCCCGCCCGCCGAAAATGCCCGCCCGGCTCCGGTGATCACGGATACCGCCACCGAATCGTCGGCGTCCACCACCCTCCACACCTGGGAGAACTCGCGGTGGAGCCGTTCGTCGGCGGCATTGAGCACCTCAGGGCGGTCGATCGTGATGAGCAGCACCCCCGGCCCGTGACGCTCGAAGCGGAGATGCTCGAAGTCGTCGTAGGAGGAGAACGTCACCGGTGGCGGACTGTCGCTCATGCCCCGATCATGACCCATCGGCCCGGACGCGCACGATGCACGGTCCGAACGGCACCGAATTGGGCTCCCGCCGATGCGTTCAGCCGACAACCAGGGAAAAAACCACTTTAAGTGTGGAGTTGTGCACTCTTAGCGGTTAATGTTGTCTTCAAGGGAGTCGCAGATGAAGGACTTGGAACATGGCCAGGAGACGCCGGTCCTCAGGAGGATCACCAATGAATGACCAACGCGTGACGGTCGACGGGACAGCAGATCAGAGCGTCGATGCCCCGGACGGCGCCGCGGCCGTCGGGACGGACGGGTCGTCGGACGCGCCGTTGGCCCCGCTCTTCGACGCCCCGATGGGCGGGAGGGATGCCGGCATGAAGACGCCGGATCCGATCGAAGAGGCGCCGGCGGCGTCCCTGGTGGGCTCGCTGTCGGTGTTCACCCTGTCGGATGTGCTCTCGATGCTGGCCGCCACCGGCCAGACCGGTGAGCTGCAGGTGGTGAGCGACGCCGTGGACGGCAAGCTGTGGCTCGAGGACGGTCAGTTCTCCAACGCCCACGTCGGAGCGGCGTCGACCATCGGCCAAGCCGTCTTCGAGCTGGCCTGTGTGGCCGAGGGCTGGTTCTACTTCACCGCCGGCCTCTCCTCCTCCAGCGGACAGCCCGCCGTGCCGGTGGCCGCCGTGCTGGACGAGGTCCGTCCCCAGGTCGAGGAGTGGCGTGACCTCCGAGAGGTGGTCCCGCTCGAGGCGGTGGTCGCCCTCTCCCCCACCCCACCGGGCCAGGACGTCCAGATCCGGAGCGATCAGTGGCGGGTGCTCACGACCGTCGGCACCGCGGGACACTCGGTGAAGACAGTGATCGAACAGATCGGCGGCGACCAGATCGTCGGACTGCGCACGCTGCACGAACTCCAATCGGCCGGGCTCATCGTGCTGGATGCCCCGCCACCGGACTCCGAGCCCTCGGGGGTCCAGCAGCCATTCGGTGCCGACGGTGACCGGACGCCGGTCACCCCGCTGCCGACCCCTCCCTCGCTCGGGTACACCGACGAGCGTCTGGACGACCTGGCCCCACCGCCGCCGCCCGGGCTCGACCCTGCGGTGAACGCCGAGGATCGCTTCGGCAGCCTCGCCGAGGTCGCCATCATGCCCCCGCCGATCGCCGGTGATCCCTGGGCCGCCTCCGCCACCGCCTCTACCACCACCGCCGAGGCCGGCGGCTCTGCCAACGGCTCGGGCAACGGCTCGGGCGACCACGGCGTGGCCTGACCCGGCTCGGCCCGCTCCACCGGCGGGACGCTCGGCTCAGGCTTCGGCCAGACGGGCGGCCAGGGCGCGGAACGCCCTGCCGCGGTGGGAGATCCCGTGCTTCTCCTCCGGTGTCATCTGCGCGAAGGTGCGGCCGTCGAACCCGTCCGGGGCGAACACCGGGTCGTAGCCGAACCCACCATCACCCCTCGGCGACCTCGTGATCGCACCGGCCACCGAACCGTCCTCCCAGTGCTCAGCGCCGTCGGGGAAGGACACCAGCGCCACGGTCCGGAAGGTTGCCCGCCGTCGGTCGGGTGAGACCGCTCCCACCCTCACCAGCTCGTCGAGCAGCTTGTCGACGTTGTCACGGTAGGAGGCATGCTCGCCGGCGAAGCGGGCCGAGTAGACACCGGGCGCACCTCCGAGGGCCTCGACCTCGAGGCCGGTGTCGTCGGCCACCGACGGCAGGCCGGTCGCCACCGTCAGCGCCACCGCCTTGAGGCGGGCGTTCTCCACCAGCGTGTCGCCCGTCTCCTCGACGTCGGGGACTCCGGGCGGTCGGGGCACGAGGGTCAAACCCGGCACCCGGCCGAGGATGGCGACGATCTCCGCCGACTTGTCGGGATTGGCGCTGGCCACCACCAACTCCATGGCGTCGGCGGTCAGCGGGCCGTGGGCGGCTCGGCCAGGGTCTCGACCTGGAGGTCGAGGAGCTGGGCGATCCCGTGTTCGGCCAGGCTCAGCATCTCGTCGAGCTCGCCCTTGGTGAAGGGCATGCCCTCGGCCGTCCCCTGGACCTCGATGAACCGCCCCGACGACGTCATCACGACGTTCATGTCGACCTCGGCCCTGCTGTCCTCCTCGTAGGGCAGGTCCAACAGGCACACGCCGTCCACCACCCCGACCGACACCGCCGCCACCGCCTCGGTGAGCGGATTGGCCCGGAGGGCCCCCTTTTGGACCAGGCGGGTCAGCGCGTCGTGGAGGGCCACGTACCCCCCGCACACCGATGCGGTGCGGGTGCCGCCGTCCGCCTGGATCACGTCGCAGTCCACGGTAACCTGCACCTCGCCGAGGGCCACCATGTCGCACACCGAGCGGAGCGACCGCCCGATCAACCGCTGGATCTCCTGGGTGCGTCCCGACTGCTTCCCCTTGGCCGCCTCGCGGGTCACCCGCTCGCCGGTGGAGCCGGGGAGCAACGAGTACTCGGCAGTGACCCACCCCTTGCCGCTCCCCCGCATCCAGGGCGGGACCCGCTCCTCGATCGACGCGGTGCACAGCACCCGGGTCCTCCCCATCGAGACCAGCACCGAACCGGGGGCGAACACCGTGAAGTCACGCTCGAACGACGCGGACCGGAGCTCATCGGTGCCCCGCCCGTCGGCCCGGCCCGTGCTCCGTCGGGCAATGGTTCCCTCACTCACAGTACGAATTCCTTTCCGATTGACGCCTGCTCCACGGTGGAGCCGAAGGTTGACTCGGCCTCGCCGGCCACCGCCGAGGCCTCGACGGTCGGCCACCGATGGGTGAGCACCAGGCGTGCGGCACCACAACGTTGCGCCTGCTCGCCCGCTTGGCGTCCACTCATGTGCCCGGCGGTCCCTTCGTGTTCGGCGGTGTAGGTGGCCTCACAGAGCACCAGGTCGAGGTCGGTGCCGAGCTCATCCAACCCCCAGGCGGGGCCGGTGTCGGCAGAGTACCCCAGCGACCGGCCGGCCCCGTCGATGCGCACCGCCAAGGTCTCGAAGCTGTGGTCCGTCCGTCGGAAGGTGCAACCGAGCCCACCGATCTCCACGGTCGAGCCGTCGGTCACCTCGTGCCAGGAGATCGTGCGTCCGTCGGTGAGCCCGGCCCGTCGATCGAGGCCGGCCGGGGAGTACACAGGGATCCCCTCCCTCCCGAGGGCGAAGCGGGCCTGGGTGACCAGGGCGTAGAGGTCGGTCCAGTGGTCGGGGTGGTGGTGGGAGATGACCACGGCGTCGATCGTGGCCGGGTCGATCCATCGCTGCAGGTTGGCGAACGTGCCCGGCCCGGCATCGACCAGGAGCTTCGTGCCCGATGCGGCCACGAGGTACCCGCTGCCCGCGCCACCCGGGCCCGGCCAGCTGCCGTCACAACCGAGCACGGTGAGCCTCAACTGCCCGGACCGGTCGCTCCCATCGGCGTCGTCTGATCCGGGCTCGGCCACCAGTTCTGCCACCCGGTCAGGTTAGGTGACCCCGGCCGGCGGACCGGTGTCAGCCGGGCGCCGCCTGCCCGGAGGGCCCCGGCCGGAAGTGGCCCTGACCGGAACGGAGTGCCCTGTGAGAGGAGTTCGGCCCTGATCGGAACAGAGTGGCCCGGGTCAGAAGTAGGTGATCTGCTTGGCCCGCTCCTCGACCACGTCGAGGTCGTCGGTCCAGGCCCCCGTGGAGAGGTACTTCCACCCACCGTCGGCCGCAACCACCACGATGGTGCCCGATTCGATCCCGGCTGCCGTCTTGGCGGCACCGGCCATGGCGGCACCCGAGGAGATGCCGGCGAAGATGCCGACGTCGGTGAGTCGGCGGGTCCACTCGATCGACTCCCGGGGTCGCACGATTCGCTTCCCGTCGAGGAGCTTCTCACCGCCGTTCTCGATGAAGATGGGGGGGATGTACCCGTCCTCGAGGTTCCGGAGGCCGTCGACGATCTCGCCGGCCGGAGGCTCCACGGCCAGCACCCGGACCTCGGGGTTCCGCTCCTTCAGATAGCGGCCCACCCCGAGCAGGGTCCCCGAGGTGCCGAGGCCGGCCACGAAGTGGGTTACCTCGGGGCAGTCGCGCCAGATCTCGGGACCGGTGCCCTCGTAGTGGGCCTTGGGGTTGGCGCCGTTGGCGTACTGGTAGAGGAACACCCAGTCGGGATGCTCGGCGGCCAGGGCCATCGCCCGGCGCACGGAGCCGTTCGACCCTTCCGAGCCCGGGGACTCGATGATCTCGGCACCCCACACCTCGAGCAGTTGGCGGCGCTCGATCGAGACGTTGGTGGCCAGGACCACCTTCAGGTGGTAGCCCTTCACCCGGCAGATCATCGCCATGCCGATGCCGGTGTTGCCCGAGGAGGGCTCGATCAGGATCTGGCCGGGCTTCAGGACACCGTCCTTCTCCGCCTCCTCGATCATCGAGAGAGCGATCCGGTCCTTCACCGACCCGCCGGGGTTCTGCCCCTCCAGCTTGATCAGGATGCTGACATCGGGATTCGGACTCAGCTCGCTGATGTCCACGAGCGGGGTGTTCCCGATCAGCTCCAGCACGGAGCCGCAGGCGGTCATGGCCGGGGGTGGCCCACGTTGTCGATCGCTCCGCCGGCCACGGCGGGGAGGATGGAGATCTCGTCGGCGTCCTTGACCGGTGTGTTCAGGTCGGAGAGGTAGCGGACGTCGTCGTCGTTGACGTACACGTTGACGAACTTGCGGAGGGAGCCGTCGTCGTCGATGACCTGGCCCGAGAGCCCGGGGTACTCCGAGATGAGCCCCGTCAGGACCTCACCGACGGTCGCCCCGTTGCCGGAGAGCGTCTTGGCGCCCCCGGCGTGGGGTCGCAGAACCGTGGGCACGTTGACTACGACAGGCACGGGGGCTCTCCTTCGTCCGACGATCGTGGTGTTGAAAGTCGACCTCTTCGGTTGGGATTCTAACGGGCCTGGAGGACGACCGGTTCCTCGGTGATCTTTCCGTCGACGATGCGGTAGCTCCGGACCACCGGTTGGATGTCCCGCAGCGAGACGAGCACGTAATGCCAGGTCGGATCCGGTGCCTGGGCGACGTCTGTGGGCGACGGGTACGCCTCGGTGTGGGTGTGGGAGTGGAAGACCCCGATGATCGAGTTCCCGGCCGCCTCGGCGTCACGGTCGGCCCGCAGGTGCTCCTTCGGGTCGACGGTGTAGAGCTTGGCCGAGGCCGCCAGGTTCCGGGTGGGGTAGCACGTGACCGCCCCCCCGGTGTCCGGATCCCCCCCGAGCAGCCCGCACGCCTCGTCGGGAAGGCCGGTGAGGCAGTGGGCGACCATCTGGTCGTGGACCAGTCGCGAAAGGGTGAGCATGCCGATGCAACGCTAGAGGACGCCGGCCCGACAGCGGGCGACTACCGTCAAGAGGCCATGGCTGCAGCGAAGAAGAAGAGTGGTTCGGGCGGGTCCGGAGGCCCGGGAGTGGCCAAGGGCTCGCGGCCGGCCGGCGCGGAGGCGAACCGGGTGGTGGCCTCCAACCGTCGTGCCCGTCACGACTACGAGATCCTCGACACCGCCGAGTGCGGCATCGTCCTCCAGGGATCCGAGGTGAAGTCGCTGAGGGCCGGGCGGATCGCGCTGCAGGACGCCTACGCCAGGATCATCGACGGAGAGATGTGGCTGTTCGGTGTCCACGTGCCCCCGTACGCGCAGGCCAACGGGTTCGGGGCCCACGAGCCCGACCGGCGACGGAAGCTGCTCTTGCACCGGCGACAGATCGACGAGTGGATGGGAAAGGCCCAGCAGCAGTCGTTGACGCTGGTGCCCCTCTCGATCTACTTCAAGGACGGCCGGGCCAAGGTCGAGCTGGCGCTCGCCCGGGGGCGGCGCCAGTACGACAAACGTCACGCCATCGCCACCCGGGATGCCAGTCGCGAGGCCGCCCGTGAAGCCCGGTTCGCCACCAAGGGAGGTGGCCGGCGCTGAGCAGAGCGCGTCGGAGGACGGTCGGGGGCGCCGAGGCAACGGCAACCGGTACAATGGATGTCCGGGTGGGGCAGGTCGTCCCACCGGTTGCACCGCCCAGGGGGTGACAGGCTTCGACTCCGGTCGTCGATGTAGGAGAAGCGAGCCGTGGTCTCCGGAGCCACGTTAAAGAGCCGGAACAAAAAACAAACGCCGAGCCTCAGCTCGCGCTCGCAGCCTAGAAACTGCGACGTCCGACCGGTCTCAGTCCTACGGGCCGGAACCGGGCGCCATCTAGTGGGACTTACCTGAACAGCTGCGCCGACGGGCCGTCAGGGACAACTCAGTCGGATACGGAACGGCGCTGCCGCCGGTAGCGGCGCCGATCCCGACAATCCAACACCGGCTGCGCTCGGAGAAGACCTACTGAGAAGCCGGAGGACGCGGGTTCGATTCCCGCCACCTCCACGATGCCCTG
>CAZNLF010000078.1:0-8660 GCA_964573595.1 uncultured Acidimicrobiaceae bacterium
CGGATCCTCGATCTGATCTTCATCGGCAAGGACGCCGACGGCGCCGTCGTCAGCTTCGAGATCGACGAGCTCGACGAGCTGGCGGGATTCGGCGCGGTCGACGCCGACATCGGTGGCCTCATCAGCCCGGAGGACATCGAGTTCGCCGCCGGCCAGCTCGAACCCAATTCGTCGGCCGCCCTCTTGATCTGGGAGGATGTGTGGGCCACCCCGTTCGCAGAGGCCGTGCGTCGTTCAGGTGGTGTCCTGCTCGATGGCGCCCGCATCCCCCACGAAATGATCGAATCCGCACTCGACGCGCTGCCTCCGGCAGTGTGAACCGTTTCGAAACTGGAGGCATGACATGTTGAGAAGACGACCGATCGCCCGGATGGCCGTTCGCACGACGGCGGTGGTGGGAACAGCCGCAGTGGTGGGCTCGCACGTGGCGAACAAGCAGGCCGCCGCACAGGAACAGGCCCCGGCCGCAGAACCGGCTCCGCAGTACGCGCCGGCACCCGCCCCGGCCGCGGCACCCGACCCCATCGAACAGCTCACCCAGCTGGCTGCCCTGAAGGATTCGGGAGCACTGACCGAAGCGGAGTTCGAGGCCCAGAAGGCCAAGATCCTCGGTTGACCATCCGGTCCGGCTTTCTCCGCCGGCTCGGGCGTCCGGGTGCTGGACGACCCCGTGCTGGACGACCTTGTGCTGGGGCGGGTGCCGGTCAGAGGTCAGTTCAGAGGCGCAGCCTGCGGTGCGGCCCGTCGTCACCCTTGTTGAGCTGGTCCAGTGTCGAGGCGTCGGCACTCAACCGTTCGGCCAACTGGCGGCCCCGGTCGCCGACGGTCGACTCGATGGCCTGGGCCAGTGAGGCCCAAGGATCTCGGTCGGGGTCGATGGAGGCCCTCAGTTCGTCCACCAGCGGGTTGGACGCGCCGTCGGTGACGGGCTCGACCGACACCCGGTAGGAGGACGAGTCGGACCCCTCGGTGTAGACGCGCAGTGCGGCCACATGGAGGCCCTCGTCGATCAGGATGATCGAGGCGCCCTTGATCGCCTCGGGCTGTGGGGTGTCCACGACCCAGCCTCCGGTGTTGGCCACCGCCACGGGCGAGGCGAACGCCTCCGCCGTCCGCTGGCCGACGAAGGGCTTGTGGGTGTGCCCGAAGATGAGGGTGACGTCGTCGGGGTGGCCGATCTCTGCTGCCACCTGGGTGGCGACCGGACCGTTCAGGTAGTCGATCAGTCCCTTTTCGGCGTGCTCGCTCAGGACCGTCCCGGGGCGGTGGCGCTCGCGCAGGGCCCCGCCGACGCCGGCCCGCAGGAGCCCGGAGACGGCATGGGCCTCGGCGTCGGCCTCGGCCCGGGAACGCCCGGCGGAGCGGATGGTCCGCTCGATGGCGCCGACCTCCGCGTGCATCGCCTGCGGGCTCTGGAGTGACTCGTAGAGGGAACGGGTGACGTTCATGGTGTCGCCGCTGGCACCCATCGACGACCAGAAGAAGTCGATCCATCCCCCGTTGTCCGCCTCGAGCTGCCAGGCCTCGGACGTCTCCGAGCGCGGCGAGCTGAACACCTGGTCGAGGAGCGACATGGCCCGGTAGAGCGGCTCCAGGAAGTGACCGTGGGTGAGGACGACGACCCGGGCACCCGAGTCGGCGACCAGGCCCAGGTTCGGATAGCTCTGCTCCACGGTCACCGACGGGCTCAGCCCCCCTCGTGCCGCCAGCGTCTCGATGAACCGGTCGTGCACCGCCACCCGGTCGTTCTCCGGAAGGAGATGGGTGGCGTGCCGATCGCGGGGATCGGGGAACGACGAGGTGTCCTCACCCAGCACCTGGAGGTAGCGGTCGTCACTGGCGCGGGACCACAGGTGGTGGTCGTGGTTCCCCGGCACGAAGCGGACCGCCGTGCCGACGGCCCCGTCGCCAGCCCCCGGGCTGAGGGCGGTGACGAACTGCGAGAAGGTGGCGGCCGCATCCTCGGGCGACGTGAGGGCGAGCTCGAAGAGGTCGCCCAGCACCACCAACGCGGGCGGCTCGGTTCCCGGCGCCCGAAGGGAGCGGAGGCATTCGGACACGGCGGTGAGGACGGGCGCCGGCGTCGACCCGTTGACGTGCTGGCCGTCGGCGGTGACGTTGGTCAGCACACTGTTGAGGGCGCCGAGGTGGAGATCGGAGATGCACATCCATCGAATAGTGGTCATGACCGTCCTTTCAGACCCTTGAACGTATCGCCTGGATGGGTGCTCGGCAGCCTCGATCGTTTCCGGCCCCGCTGGGCAGGGAGGCGACGGACCGGTCCCGGCCAAGTCCCAGCCCCACCTCAGGGATTCCCCAGTCGACTCACAGCGATGGACCCGAGGATGTCGTCATGTCGATCACCGTGATCCCGCCGCCCGTCGTCCCGTCGGTCCCGCCTGCCTCCTCGAGGCATGCCCCAGCTCCGGTCGCCGAACCGGCGGGGGGCGACGGTGCACACCCGTCGCCCCGGTGGGTGCTTCCCGCACTGATCGCGCTGTTGTCGGTCACCGCACTCGCCTATCTGTGGAACCTCAGTGCATCGGGCTATGCCAACAGCTTCTACGCCGCAGCCGTCCAGGCGGGCACCAGAAGTTGGAAGGCGTTCTTCTTCGGCTCCGTCGATTCGTCGAACTTCATCACCGTCGACAAGTCACCGGGATCGCTGTGGGTCATGGAGCTCTCCGGGCGCCTGTTCGGGTTCAACAGCTGGAGCATGCTGGTACCCCAGGTGCTCGAGGGCGTGGCCGCCGTCGGGCTCGTCTACGCCGCTGTCAAACGGTGGTTCGGCCCGGCCGCCGGGCTCCTGGCCGGTGCGGTCCTGGCCTGCACCCCGGTGGCGGCGCTCATGTTCCGGTTCAACAACCCGGACGCACTGATGGTGCTGCTGCTCGTGGCGGCGGCGTACACCATCATTCGCGCGCTCGAGAGGGCCGGCACCAAGTGGATCGTCGCCACGGGCGTCCTGGTCGGCCTGGCGTTCCTGGCCAAGATGCTCCAGTCCTTCACGGTCCTCCCGGCGTTCGCCGGCGTCTACCTGCTGGCCGCCCCGACGAACCTGGGGCGCCGGATCTGGCAGCTGGCGCTCGGGGGAGTGGCCATCGTCGTCTCCGCCGGATGGTGGGTGGCCATCGTCGCCCTGTGGCCGGCGGCGTCCCGGCCGCTCATCGACGGTTCGCCGGACAACAGCATCCTCAACCTCATCTTCGGCTACAACGGGCTCAGTCGGCTGAGCGGCGGGACCGGGGGGAGCGGCACCGGTTTCAGCGGAGCCACGGGGGTGTTCCGCCTCTTCAACGACCTCATGGGTGGGCAGGCGGCGTGGCTCCTGCCGGCCTCGTTGCTGGCGCTGGTGGCCGGGGTGGCGTGCCGGGGCCGGGCCCCCCGCACCGACCCGAAGCGCGCCGCCCTGCTGCTGTGGGGAGGGTGGCTCGTCGTCACCGGAGCGGTCTTCAGCTTCTCCAGTGGCGTCATCCACACGTACTACACCGTCGCCCTGGCTCCGGCCATCGCCGCGCTGGTCGGCATGGGCGGAGCCCTGCTGTGGCAGAACCGGCACCGGGTCGTCGCCCGCGCCATCGGGGCGGTCGGCATCGCCGCCACCGCCCTGTGGGCGCTCGTCCTCCTCGACCGCACCCCGTCCTACTTCCCCTGGTTGCGCGTGCTGGTGGTGGCCGCAGGGATCCTGGCCGCCGGTTTGCTCCTGGCGGCTCCCCTCGTTCCCCGACTGACCCATCGGCTCACCATCGGCGCCATCGCCCTCGGACTGGTGGCGTGCCTGAGCGGGCCCGTGGCCTACACCGCCACCACCCTGGCCACCGCCCACACCGGGAGCATCCCCTCGGCCGGGCCCACCGTCAGCGGCGCCGGCTTCGGCATCGGCGGACCCGGGCTCGGCGGCGCCGGCGGAGCACCGGGTGGCGCGGGCCGGGGCGGTCCGGGCACCGGCGCCCCGGCCGGCCAAACCGGCAGGTCCGGCACGGCCGGCCCGGGTGGCACGATCGGCGCCGGTGTCGGCGCCACGGGAGGAGGCCTCCCGGCCGGCGGCGGGACCCGTCCGTCGGGCTCACCGGGCGCCACCTTCGGTGGGACGTCACCGAGCGGCTCCTCGTCGAACGCGGCCGTCGCCGGCGCCGGCCGGTCCGGTGCCGGGGGAGCGCCGGGCGGGGGCGGCGGAGCGACGACCAGCAGCGCCCTCACCGCGGCGCTCCGGTCCGACGCCACCTCCTTCCGGTGGGTGGCCGCCACCTTCGGGTCCCAGTCGGCGGCGACACTGGAGCTGTCGTCCGGCGAGCCGGTGATGGCCATCGGTGGCTTCAACGGCGAGGGGGGCAACATCAGCCTCGCCACCTTCCAGGCCTATGTGTCCGCAGGCGACATCCACTACCTCATCGCTTCCGGCGCTGGGGGTGGACGTTCGCCGGGCGGTGGCAATGGGAACAGCGATGCCGCCATCACCGCCTGGGTGGAGGCCCACTTCACCGCCAAGACGGTCGGGGGCCAGACGGTCTACGACCTCACCTCTCCCACGTGACGGCGCCGAGCGCCCGGACGCCCTTGGACACGAAGTGGTGCGGCGCCACCCGGCCCGGCATCCCGACCGACACGGCGATCGCGGCTGTCTCGAGATCAAGTCACCCCGACTATCCGCCGATGCAGGTCACGACGCAACTACGTTTCGGCGGCCTGCCGGCGCCCGCACAGGATGGGGACGACGGAGATCGCCACTGAGCTGGGAGTTCCCAGAAGAGAGTCGATGGAGTCGCATGCCCGAGGAACAGGTTGGATCAGGCGGCGGTGACCGGGGAGGACCCGGAGTGGCCGTGCTGCCGGCGCCGAAGCTGTCACTGGTTGATCGAACGGGCGCTCGGGCGCGCCATAATTGTGCTGTGACTCCCGAAGAGATCACCTGCCACTGTGGTCGGGCCATCGTCCGCCAGCAACAGTTCCGGTTGGAGAGCGACCTGCAGGACTGCTGCTACGGCTGCGCCGTGGCGAGATGCGACGGGTCCACCTCGAGGTGCCCGTTCGCCACCGACCAGGGTCCTGGCGAGCTCACCGCCGTTGCGGACCCCGGTACGCCGTCGACGGCAGGCACTGTGGCCCGTCAGGTCCCCAAGCGGAAGCCGTCCCGTGGACGTCGAAGCCGTCCGGTGGCCGGTGCGACGGAGCCGTCGGGGCGATAGCCGACCGAACCCCGCCCCGTGGGGATCGGCCCGGTGAACCGGGCGACGACGAGTGGCCGTCGTCTCGTTCAGTTCGGGCGGAACTCGCCCCGGGCGAGGATGTGTGGGGCCACGATGCCGAGCGGGATACGAGGTCCGGGACAGAAGTCGAACCCTCTCGCCTCGGTGATCTCGAATTCACCCCGGACCGAGGCGAGCGTGTCCCTGTCCGGCCGGCACCCGCCCGCCAGTCTGCTCCACGCCGGGGCGAAGAGCCGCTGGTACCGCGCCGTCCGTGGGTCGTCGGAGGCGACGTGCTCGTAGATGCGGATCGAGGCGCCCTCGTTGAGCACCGTCTTCACCTCCCGCAGCACGGCAACCGGGTCGGTGACGCTGCAGAGGACGAGTGAGAAGACGGCCCCGTCGAACGTGCCGTGCACCACGTCGGAGACCGTCTCCGCCCGGCCGTCGACGACCGTGAATCGGGGCGTGTCCCCCGCTCCCGCCGCTCCCGCTGTTCCCGCCGTTCTCCCCACTCCCGCCAGGCGGGCCTGGCGGCGCAGGTACTCCTCGGGCTCGATGCCGACGACCTCGGTGACGTCGGCAGGGTAGTACCCGAAGTTCAGGCCGTTGCCACAACCGATCTCGAGGACGCGGCCGGACAGCCCGGCGAGCAGCTCACGCCGGTAGCCCTCTTGGAGCCGGGCTTCGGCCACGGATCTCCTGGCGTAGATGCGAGCGAAGATCGGGTGGCCCATGGGTTCGGTTGGTCAGCTGTCTGTTCGTCGATCGCCGCCGGGTCGGTGGACCGGGTGGCACGAACGACCAACCTACACAGGGGCTGGATCCGACGGGTCCGACCGGCTGGCCGGGAGCCAGCACCGGGTGTCCGCCAACCACCATTCGGACCGGTCGACGCGGTGGACCTTGGTGCTGGACTAGCCGAGCGAGGCCAGCTGACTGTCCATGAGCATCCGTAGCTGATCGTGGATCAGTGCGTGGTCGTCGATGAGCGGATCGTGGCGTTCGCCGAGCTGGCGGATACGGGCCACCCGGTCCGTGCCGGCCTGCTCCATCGAGTGCTGCAGGAGCGCCACCGACGCGTTCTGCAGGATGCCGCGGAGCACGCGGTCGCTCTTCCTCTTCGTTCCGCACGCCCTCGTCATCTCCTCGAGTGCCCGGTCGATCTCCGGTGAGGGACCGTCGAGCATCTCGAAGTGGTCGACGAGTTCGCCGAGGACGGGCGTCGGGGTGGTGCGTGGGGCCTCGATGCAGTTCACGAGCGGGCTGACGTCACCGGCCGACAGCGGGTCGTAGGTGCCGGGGTAGGCCTCGGCCTCGTAGCCCGGGGGGTAGCCGGTGAACACGATCGGTGACCGGGATTCGGGATGGTCGGCCAGATAGTCGAGCGTCATGTCGAGCAGGGTGAGCGGCGGCCATCCCAGGTCACGTAGCGCCACGACCTTGGGGTGGCCCGGCTCTCCGACCACCCCGGCGGTCATGAGCAGCTGGTAGCACTCGAGCGCCGACTGCACCGGGAGCAGGACCATCGGTGAGTGCAACAGGATCGGCTCGTCCGCGGCGATCCAATCGAGGATCCTCTGGCCCACGATGCTGTTGTCGACGACGTGGGTGAACCGTGTGCAGGTGACGTTCATGTCGTAGCGCCTCGTGCTGACGGCGGACTGGTACTCGACCAACTTCTTCGTCGCCGCGTAGACGTCCCCGGTGAAGAGCCGGACCGCTTTGCCTGTGCTGGCCATCACCAGCGTGCCGACGCCCGCCGCCGCCGCCGTGTCCAGGATCACCTGCGATCCGACGACATTGGTCGAGACGGTCTCGGCGACGCGGAGCTCGGCCAGGGACGGACTGCGCTGCGCGGCGAGGTGGATCACCAGATCGGGACGGAAATCCTGCATGACCGCGGTCATCTGTCTGACGTTGCGAACGTCGCCCGCCAGGTAGTCCACCCGATCCACCTGGCGTTCGGGGTCCGGACGGTGACGCGCCACCGATACGAACCGGGCGCCGGGCAGATCGTTGACGAGGTTGCTGAGCACGACGTGCCCCACGCAGCCGGTGCCACCGGTCACGAGCACGCGCTCCCACCGCGGGAGGATGTCGCCGCAATAGCCGGTGATGCCCCGGAACCGGGTCCCCTCGAACCGGTGCTTCTCCATCTGGGGGTTGTCCCGGTAGTCGATCAACTCACGGGTGAGTGCGCGGAGCTCGGCGAGGTCCTGTTCGGGGGAGAGACCGAGCATCCGGTCGATCAGCCCTGCTTTGACTTCGGTCGCGGTGAGCTCGGGAGCGGCGAGACCCGACCGGTAGTCATCGGTCGGCTGCCGGTCCGAATCCGCCATCTGCAGGTTGGCCGCGGTCCCATCCGGTGCTCCGCCATCCAGCCGCAGTTGCCCACAACCGTCAGCCTTGCCCGCGTGACGGTTGCCGATGCTCCGCTTCATCGCCCGTCCCCTTTCCGCTGCCCACGTGGCTGGTGCAACTGATTTAGTCTCACGCCTCGGGCCTGCGCAAATGACGCACCGATCCGTCACCGATCGGCCACGGAGAGTGCCATTCGGTTCGAAATCGGTGGCATCGGGCGTCCGGGCGCGCAACCCTTGTTGCCGGAGGCGACCTCACCTCCGCCGTCCACCCGGCCGGTGGCGGATCTCAGCCGGGCGGTCTGGGACCGGCGGCGGTGTGGCGGGAACCGAGCGGATCGATGGCGAACGGTGCCGATCGCCCCCACTCGTCCAGGTACACCAGCTCGTCCAGCGGTCGCCGCCGCACCGGGCCATGGTTCCCCACCGGGCGTCCCAGGGTGATCGTCCCGGCGATGAAGACCTCGTCCGGGATCCCCAGGAGCTCCCGGAGCTCGGCGTCGACGAAGGCGTTCCAGATGGTCATCACGCCCCCGTACCCGAGCGCCCGAGCCGCCAGGAGGAGGTTCTGGCAGGCAGGATAGATGGAGGCGCCGTCGTAGGGATTCGGCTCACGATGACGGACCATGCACGGGAGGATCAGGACGGGCACCCGGTCGAGATCCTCGACGTAGGCATCCATCGTCCGGGCCATGGACGCCTTGGGCGACGTCGGGTCGGCACCTGAGCCCTCGTCGTAGCGGTCGGTCTTTCGTTTGGTGCCCCATGCCTGGCGCGCGGCCGACCCGATGAGCCTCTTCGCCTCGGCGGCCTTCGGGCCGTCGGTGAGGACGATGAACCGAAACGGCTGGCGGTTGGAGCCGCTCGGAGCCCGGGTGGCGGCGAACAGCACGTCCCGAAGTACCTCGTCCGGTACCGGCTCGTCGCGGTAGCGGCGGATGGCGCGCGTGCTGCAGAGACCCTCGAGCAGCCCGACCGTGTCCGGTCGGATGGCCGGACCCGGCGTGCCACCGTCAGGGTCCTCGCGCTCATGTGGGCCGTCGGTCATGGACCCAGCCTAGGGGAGCCGGCCCGTGATCCCCGGATCGGTTACCGGGTCTGGACGCCCGGG
>CAZNLF010000078.1:8760-11476 GCA_964573595.1 uncultured Acidimicrobiaceae bacterium
GCGGGGCTGGCCGACGGCGGCCGTGGCGATCGGGATGGTGGTTCTCGCCGGGGTGGGCCCGGTGACGGTCGGCCCTTCCCCGGCGTCAGCGGCCGCCGCCGTGCCTCCCGCGGCGCGGCCCGCCCCGGTGGACGACCCGGCCGCACTCGTCGATCCGACGGACGGGACGGGCACCGGACCCGTCAGCCCGGGTGCCGTCGGGGAGTTCCCGGGTGCCGACGTGCCCTTCGGGATGATGCAATGGAGCCCTGACACCTGGCCGGACGTCGCCGGCACGGGAGGGGCCTACTCATGGGCCGACTCCCACATCTCGGGATTCAGTCTCGGCCACCTGAGCGGCTCGGGCTGTCCGAGCTACCAGGACGTGCCGATCCTCCCCACGGTCGGTGCCATCGGGACCGACCCGGCGAGCACCCTCGCCACCTTCTCCCACTCCGACGAGCAGGCGTCCCCGGGAAGGTACCGCGTCGCTCTCGGTTCCCCGGCCGTGACCTCCGAATTGGCCGTCACCACCCGGACGGGGCTGGCGCGGTTCACCTTCCCCCGCTCGAACGCGGCCAACCTGTTGTTCAAGGTGGCCGACAACCCCAATCCGGTCACGGGCTCGGACGTTCGACTCGTCGGCCACGACGAGGTCGCCGGCCAGGTGACGAGCGGCCAGTTCTGCGGCACGGGCACCAACTACACCCTCTACTTCGTCGCCCGGTTCGACCGCCCGTTCTCCGCGTCGGGGAGCTGGACCGGGTCTGGCGTGTCGCCCGGCGGCACAGCCTGCTCGGGGACCGACTGTGGCGCGTATGTCACGTTCGACACCGAATCGGCGGCCACCGTCCTCATGAAGATCGGGATCTCGTTCGTGAGCGAGGCGAACGCAGCGGACAATCTCCGGGTCGAGGACCCCGGGTGGTCACTCGGTCACGTGGAGGCAGCGGCCACGGAACGGTGGAACGCCCTCCTCGGACGCATCCGGGTGGGTGGTGGCACCCCGGCCCAGCAGCGGACCTTCTACACCGCCCTCTACCATTCGCTCCTCGGTCCCAACGTCGTGAGCGACGACAACGGCCAGTACGACGGTCCTGACGGTCGGCTGCACCGCGTCCCGTCCGGTGCCCACTATTCGAACTTCTCCGAGTGGGACATCTACCGCAGCCAGATCGAGCTCGTGTCGCTGCTCGCCCCCGGCCCGGCCGGGGAGATGATCCAGTCCCTCGTGGATGACGCGGCCCAGGGGGGCTGGCTACCGAAGTGGGCGATCGTCGACGGTGACGCCTCGCAGATGAACGGCGACTCGGCGGACCCGATCATCGCCGCCGCCTACGCCTTCGGGGTACGGGGCTTCGATGTCAGCGCCGCGCTGGCGGCGATGGTCAAGGGCGCCACCCAGAACGAGACGGGACACGGGCTCGAGATCGAGCGGCAGTACCTGTCCCAGTACCTCTCCCAGCACTACATCGATGCCGGGTCCCTCGACCTCACCTCCATCGACTACTCCCTGGGCGCCTCGGCCACGCTCGAGTACGCCATCGACGACTTCGGCATCGCCCGGATGGCCGCCGCCCAGGGGGACCATTCACTCGAGCAGTCCATGATGGGGCGTGCCCACAACTGGGAGTTCCTGTTCAACCCCTCGACGTCGTCCATCCAGGGCCGCAACACGGACGGGAGCTTCCCCCCCGGGGCGGCATTCCAGCCCTCGCTCCTCGAGCCCGGAGGCGAGGAGGGGTTCGAGGAGGGCAACGCGGCCCAGTACACCTGGTCGGTCCCCCAGGACCTGTCAGCCCTCGCCGGCCTCATGGGCGGGGACGCCGCCACTGTCGACTCGCTGAACGCGTTCTTCGCCGATCTCAACGCATCGAGGGACGCCCCCTACGACTGGGCCGGCAACGAGCCGAGCCTGTGGACGCCCTGGGAGTACGACTACTTCGGAGCGCCGTCGCGCACCCAGGCGGTCGTGCGCTCCATCGTCAACACGCTCTACGGCGATGCGCCGGTCGACGAACCCGGCAACGACGACGTCGGCGCCCTCTCCTCGTGGTACGTGTGGGCGGCGATCGGCCTCTATCCGGTGACGCCCGGCAGCGCCGACCTGTCGCTGGCCAGCCCGCTGTTCCCCGAAGTGGCCGTCACCCTGCCCGACGGACACCGTCTCACCATGCACGCGCCGGCCGCCTCTGCCTCCACCCCGTACATCCACTCGCTCCGGCTGTCCGGGGTGACGCTTCACGAGGCCGGGCCCGAGGCCGGGCACGAGTGCGGGACGACCCGACCGGCAGGGGCCGGCGAGCAGTGGTGCCAGCCGTGGCTGCCGGCGTCGGTCATCACGACCGGCGGCACCCTGACCTACGGGCTGTCTTCCGTGCCCGACACGGCCTGGGGCTCCGCCGCCGGTGCCAGCCCGCCGTCCTACGGGACCGGGCGGATCCCGGCGGTCGGCTACTCCGTTCCGAGCGGGGCGATCACGGTCGGCGTGGGCCGCAGGGCCACGGTGCACCTCGGCGTCCAGCCGGCCGGAGCCGGCGGGTCGACCGTCGTCTGGGTCGCCGGCGGTACCGGGTTGACCGTGTCCCCGGACAGCGGTCATCTCGTCGCGGGGGCGACGTCGACGGTGCCGGTGTCGATCGTCGCGTCCGGCCCGGGGTCCCATGTGCTCGGCGTCCACTTGGTGACGGCGGACGGGGAGGCACTGCCCCCTGTCGTGGTCGACGTCGACGCGTCG
>CAZNLF010000079.1:0-11461 GCA_964573595.1 uncultured Acidimicrobiaceae bacterium
CCGCGCCCCTGGCCGCCCGCATGTGGACGGCCACCACCGGCCAGCCCGTCGACGGCGTCCTGGCGCTGGACGTGGTCGGACTGCGGCAACTCCTGGTGGCCACCGGCCCCGTGCAGGTCGGTGGGACGACGGTGACGTCCGACACCGTCGAGCAGTACCTCCTCCACGACCAGTACGACGGCCTGACCTACACCTCGGACACGTCGAACGACCGCCAGGACGCACTGGGAGCCCTGGCCAGGGCGGTGCTCGCCCAGCTCCAGGGACAGAGCACCGACCTCAAGTCCCTCGCCACCTCGGTGTCGAGCGCGGTGGCGGGCCGGCACCTGATGGTGTGGTCGCAGAACCCGGCCCATCAGGCGGCGTGGGTGGTGAGCGGGGTGAGCGGGAGCCTCACCCCGGGCTCGGTCGGAGTATCCCTGGTGAACCTGGGCGGCAACAAGCTCGACCCGTTCGTGCCCGTGCACGTCGAGGTGACCACCCTGGCGTCCGGTCCGAACACCGCCGTCACCATGACCACGCGGATGACCAATACGACCCCCTCTGGCGTGTCGCAGTACGCCGCCGGACCGTATCCGAACAATCCGGCCCCCTACGGGAGCTACCTCGGTGTGATCACAGCCAATCTGCCGGCGCGTGCGTCGCACATCACGATGACCGGTGCCGGGCCGCTGGCGGTCAAGGGGGCGGAGGGGAGCACCTGGGCGGTGGGTGCGCCCGTGACCATGGACCAGGGTGCATCCGCGACCGTGGTCACTCGGTTCGTACTTCCGGGACGTCACGGCTCGATGACGGTGGTGCCCTCCACCCGCGTCCCCCCCGAGCAGTGGACCGCCAACGGCAGGACCTTCGACGACTCGGCCCAGACCACCATCCACTGGTGAGCCCTGCCGTCACCGACTGGTGAGCCCTGCCACCGACTGGTGAGCCCTGCGGCCACCGACTGGTGAGCCCTGCGGCCACCGACTGGTGTGGAGGCGCGGCCCGGCGGTACGGCCGGGGGCGGCCCGGGGTTCCCGTGCGACCTGGCGGTGCCCGGTACGATGCGCCGGGTGCCGACACCCTCGTCCGATTCACCGACGGGCGGGCACGAGCCGACACTCCGGGTGCTCCGGATCTCCAAGAGCGGTGTCGTCACCGCGTGGCGGGAGCGCGAGCGCCAGCTCCGCCGCCGTGGGGTGGACGTGACCCTGCTGTCGGCCGCCCGTTGGGATGAGGGCGGCTCGATGGTGGAGTTCGATCCCGAGGGGGATGATTTCGCCGTTGCGGTGCGGACCCTGGGCCGGCACCCCAATCTGTTCGTCTACGACCCACGGCCCCTGTGGCGCATGCTCGGATCGCAGGACTGGGACCTGATCGACGTCTACGAGGAGCCTTTCGGCCTCGCCGCCGCCGAGGTCCTCCTCCTGCGCCGGCTGCGTGCACCCCGGGTCCCCTACGTGATCACGTCCGCCCAGAACCTCGACAAGCGCTACCCGCCTCCGTTCCGCTGGTTCGAGCGTTGGTCCCTCGCCGGCGCGGCGGGAGCGTACACCTGCAACACGGAGGCCGGCCTGATATTGCGCCGCAAGGGCCTGCGGGGCCCGCACGTCGTGCTGGCCCTCGGCGTCGACGTGCACCGCTTCGAGCCGTCCGATCACCCACCGCCGAGCGGCGAGCTACGCGTCGGCTTCGTGGGTCGTCTCAGCCGCCACAAGGGCGTGGACGTGCTTCTCGACGCCGTGGCCCCCGACGACCGGATCCGGGTCGAGATCTTCGGCTCCGGCCCCGAGCAGGCCGGTCTGGAGGAGCAGGCCCGCCGTCTCGACATCACGGAGAGGGTGACCTTCCACGGCTACGTGGACGGCGCGAGGATCCCCGAGACCTACCGCCGGTTCGACGTTCTGGCCGTTCCCTCGATCCCACTCCCGAGCTGGGTCGAGCAGTTCGGCCGGGTGGTGGTCGAGGCCCAGGCATCCGGGGTGCCCGTCGTCGCCAGTGCCAGCGGAGCACTGCCCGACGTGATCGGCTCCGACGGGTTGCTGGTGCCGCCCGGCGATCCCACGGCCCTCGGTGGGGCGCTCGCCCGGTTCCTGGACGAGCCCGGACTGTGGGGGCGACTTCGTTCCGCCGGCATCGCCGGCGCGTCTCGCTACTCCTGGGAGTCGGTGGCCGAATTGCAGGCCGACCTCTACCGTGCGGCCATCGAGCACCGTGCGGCCGATGAGCACCGTGCGGCCATCGAGCACCGTGCTGCCGGTGAGCACCGTGCGGCCGGTGACCACCGACCGGTCGGCGGCGACGGGTCGGGAGCCGAGTCCCCGGGCGCCTGACCTCGTTCAGGCCGGCGGGGCCCCGACCCCGGCGGCCAGGTCGCGGTAGAGCTGTTCGAGGCTGTCGACGTGATCGATCAGGGAGAACAGTCGCCGCTGGCGCCGGCGGAGCGCCGCGCCCACCTCGAGCCGATGGCCCCTGTCCGTGGCCAGCTCGACCAGTGCCCGGGCAGCACTGGAGGCATCACCCGGTGGGAACAGCAGCCCGTCGTCCCCGACGGTTTCGAGGTGGGCGCCGCCGGCGGCTGCCACCACCGGTACGCCGTGGGCCATCGCCTCGACCACCGAGAGGCCGAACGGCTCTCCCGGTGCCGGTGCCAGGACGATGGAGCTCCGGTCGAGGAGCCGGTCCGTGTCGGCCACCAGCCCCACGAAGTCGACCGATTCCGAGACACCGAGGCGCCGCGCCTGTGCGACCAGCTCGTCGTGGAGACCACCGCCTCCGGCGAGCACCAGCCTCCAGCCCATCGACGCCAGCCCGCTCTCCGACCAGGCCAGGACGCCCACGGACGGCGCCTTCTCGGTGGTCAGCCTCTGGAGCATGACCACGGTCGGGGCGTCGAGGGGGGACTGCTCCCGGTTCGGCACACCGCTGTACAGGAGGACCGACGGGCCCGCGATGGAGTCGGCCACGAACCTGCTGATGGCGATGTCCGAGGAGATGGAACGGGAGACGAGCCGGGACAGCATCCGTGCCGGGGCGCTCGAGCCGCGATCGCTGGCGAAGTGACGCGTGGCCACAATCGGGGCGCGTTGGACGGGATGGGCCAGCCATGCCGCGGTCTCCGCCGCGGTCATGTGGGCGTGGACGATGTCGGCGTCGCGACGGCCCAGCAACGCCCGGACGGCTTGGCCGACCGACGACGCCGGGACGTGCTCGACCCTCTTGCCGAGCTCGACCCGCATGCGCTCGGGGTCCCCGCCCACCACGACCACCTGGTGGCCACGCGAGGCGAGGAGGTCGGCGACCTGGCACATGTACCGCTCCACGCCGGCGAACGCGTCGCTCCGCACCACCTGGACGATGCGGAGCGGTCTGTCGGCACCGGGTGGTGCAGTGGTCCGACGACTCGGGGGCATCTCCTATCATGCCTGACCGGCCGGTCGTTGCCGTGTCTGGCACCGGCCATGGGTGCCCGGGTGAGGGCCCGAGTGAGGAAAGCCATGAGAAACCCGTGAGTGGTCCCGAGGTTGCCGTCGTGTTCCCCCAGCTCCATCGCCGGGGGGGCATCGAGCGGGTGTGCTGGGACCTCCTCGACTACCTCGGGCCCCGCCACGAGACCGCCTACGTGGGCACCTTCGCACCGGAGGGCACGCCTGCCGGCGTGCGGCTGGTGCCGGTGGGCGGCTCCATCGAACCCGGGGCCGTCGGGATGTGGAGGAGGCGGTCCCGCACCGGAAAGGTGGTCGCCGCCCTCGACCCCGGTGTGTCGGTGACCATGGGATCGGTGGTCCCTCCCGGTGACGTCCTGTGGGTTCCCAGCGTGCACCGGGCCTGGCTCGAGGCGGCCCGGACCGTGCAGGTCGGCCCGGTGCGGGTACCGGCACGGGTCCGGTTCCTCATGCCCCGCCACGCGTCGCTGCTGGCGATGGAGTCCCGCTATTTCACGCACGCCCACGCGCGGCACATCCTGTGCACGTCCGAGCGGGAGGTCGGTGACCTCAATCACCTCTACGGCGTCGACCCGTCGCTGACCACCGTCGTGCCCAACCCCTTCGACCCCGAGCGGTTCAATCCGGAGCGCCGGGCCCTCCATCGCGACGAGGTCCGCCACGAGCTCGGCATCGGTGAGGACGAGGTGGCGCTGGTGCTCGTCGCCAACGAGCTGCACCGCAAGGGCATGGCCCAGACGATCGAAGCACTGGCGCTCGCCGAGGACCAGCGCCTGTCGCTCCACGTGGTGGGGAAAGCGGGGATCGGGCCCTTCCGGCCGCTGTTGGAGCGGTTCGGCGTGGGGGGTCGTGTCCACTACCACGGGCCTTCCGATGACGTCGGCTGGCAGCTGGCGGGAGCTGACCTGTTGGTACTCCCCACCCAGTACGAGCCGTTCGGCCTCGTGATCATCGAGGCGCTGGCCAGCGGGGTGCCGGTCCTCACGACGCGGCTTGCCGGGGCGTCGGGGGCGGTCCGGCCTGGCCGCACCGGGCTCATCCTCGAGGACCCCTACGACGTCCACGAGCTCGCTGAGCTACTCGACCGGGCGGCATCGGCCGATCTCGCGGCTTGGGGGAGGGAGGCGGCGACCTCGGTCGACTCCTATCGACGGGAAGAGGTGATGGCCACGGTGGAGGGGATCATCTTCTCGTGAGCGGTCGGCCGACGGTACTGCGGCCGGCCCGGTTCAGGCCGGGGTGGGGGCCTGCCCCCGGCCGCCGGTGACGAGGGCCGACTCGGCACGGCACGGCCCGACCCGGTAGGTGTGGAAACGGTCGGCCGCGGCGCGACCCCGGCGGCCGCCGAGCACCAGGGAGCGCACCATGGACCCCGCCATCACCCCCGTCCGGAAGATCCACCAGCCCGAGGTGCCGTAGTGCTTGCGGATGTAGCGCTCCTTCGACGCATGGAAGCGGATGTACCGTGCCTTCCGGTCCCCTCCGGTACCGGCACCGACGTGGGTGGCGACCACCTCCGGGCACAGCACGCTCGTCCATCCGAGCTTCGAGGCACGGAGCTGCCAGTCGGTCTCCTCGGCGTAGAGGAAGAACCGTTCGTCGAATCCACCCACCTCGGTGAGTGCGTCGGCGCTCAGCAAGAGGATCGAGCCGATCATGAACCGGTTGCCCCGGCGTAGGCGGCCGAGACCCACCGCCTCGGCCCACGCCCCGAGCGGCGTGGGATAGGGCCAGGCCACCTTGGCCGGCTTGCCGCTCTTGGGGTCGGTCTGCGCCGGTGCGACGCAGGACCGGCGCGAGCCGACGTGGAGGCAGCGCTCCAGCTGTCTGATGCCGTCCGGGCCGATCTCGGCATCGGGATTGAGCAGGAGCAGGTCGGCTTCGGGACGACCCAGGCAGGTGATTCCCGAATTCACCCCGCCGGCAAACCCCAGGTTGGCGCCCGGGTCGTGGTAGGCGGCGCCGTGGCGCTGGGCGACATCACGCACCGCTGGATCGGAGGAGTTGTCGACGACGATGACGGGGAACTGAGCGTCGAGGGCGGCCAGGCACGAATCGAGGAGGCCGGGGGCTCCGAAGGCCACGATCAGGACCTCTACGTCCGGCCTCGCCGCCGGGGAACCCCGGTCGAGCGGTGCGGAGGCGCTCTCCGCAGGGCCCACGTCGGCGCCCGCGCCCGACGTCGGGCGGGTGGCCCCGGGGGTCATTGCTTGTAGGCGTAGGACTGGTACGTGTCATTGACCGGGTGACGGACCCGGTTGAGGGCCACGCCGAGCACCCGGCACTGTGTGGCCTGGAGCCGGTTGATGGTCCTTTCGAGGTCGTTCCGGTCGGTCCGACCTTCCGTCGCGACCACCACCGTCCCGTCCGCCATCCGGGCGAGGATAGCCGTGTCCGGCACGGGCAGGACCGGTGGCGTGTCGAGGACGACGACGTCGGCCAGGAGGGCGAGCTGGTCGAGGACGGGCTGGATGCCGGGGCTCCCGAACAGCTCGCTCGGGCTGTCGAGCTGCGTACCGGCCGGAAGCACCTGGAGCCCCCAGATCCCGGTTTCGACCAGCAGCGACTTCACCGAGGACTCGTCCGCCTCGTCGCCGACTTCGCGTCTGGTCCGGGGGGGCGTGGCCCGCAGCGCCGGAACCGTCGGGCGTTCCTCCGGCGACGCGTCCCGGCTGACCGGCTCGCGGGCGGCGACGGGCCGGCTGTCCGGGTCCGGGTTCTTCCAATTCGATCGGATGAGGTCGGCCAGGCCCGGCAGCCCGGTGGCCTGCAGGCCGAAGATCTCCTCGAGCCGCGGGCGACGGAAGTCGGCCGAGACGACGATGACCTTGCTTCCGCTCATCGCCCAGGCCGTTGCCAGGTTGGCGGCGACGAAGGTCTTGCCGTCGCCCGGCTCCGGGCTGGTGACCACGACCATCGGGCACGGGGTGTCCTCCAAGATGACCCGGAGACTGGTCCTCAGGTCGCGGATCGCCTCGGCGATCTGGGACTGTGGCGCCTGGACCAGCGCGATGGCCACCTTGCCCGACCGGACCTCACTGTCGCTCGGCAGCTCGGCCAGGATCGGCGCCGTGGTGATGGCCTCGACGTCGGGGCTGGTCCGCAGGCGGTCGTCGAACTGGTCGCGCACCAGGGCGATGCCGATCCCCACGAGGAGCCCGGCCACCAGGCCGATGAGCAGCAACTTGCTCTTGCTGAGGCCGGTGGGGGAGGTCGGGAAGCTGGCGGTCACCAGGGTGGTGACATAGGGCTCACCGGACTGGATGGTGTACGACTGGGCCAGCAGCGTGCCCGCCGTGGTGTTCAGCGCGGCGACCTCGGCCGCGACGGCCGGGGTGGGTGCCGTCCCGGTGGGCTCCAGCAGGGCGACCTGGGCGTTGACCGCCGCATAGCTCTTGTGGATGTTGTCGATCTGGCCCTGCACGACGTCCTGGATCTGGTCCTTGAACGCCTGCGTGTAGGCGGCGGCCACCGCCTGGGCCCGCTCGGGGGTCGAGGCCGAGGCGGTGATGCTCAGGGCCCCGGTGGTGGGGTCGACCGTTCCGGTGACGCTGTTGGTCACCGCGCCCACATCCGGGTCCTTCAGGAGCGCCGCGGCCTGGAGCTCCACACTCGTGCTGCCGAGCTCCTGGACGGGGTCGGGGAGCTGGACCCCCGAGGACGTCGACGAACCGGTCCCCGTCGACCCCGTGGTGGAGCTGATCTGGATCAGGGAAGTCGACTGGTAGGTGGGCGTCACCGCCTTCGAGTAGACGAACGCGGCGGCGACCGCGACGACGACGCTGACCAGGATGATCAGCTTTCTGCGCCAGAGGGTCGTGAGGAAGTCGCGGAACGTCAGTGGAAACTCACCTTCAGTGGGGAAAAGCCGTAATGACGAGGATAGGGCGTTCTTGCCGCGATGGGCAGCATCCTCTGGGGAAAGCCCAGTGCAGCGACGGTGCCGACGTCGGATGGCGGACGTTCCGCCCTCCGACGCTCAACGGGGCCCACCCTGATTGCGCACGCGGTCCATCAGCGAGTCCATCGACTCGGCACGCTCACGCCATGTGGGTACCGGCGTGGCGGGGAGGGTGGTCGGCACCCCGGGCGGAGGGGCGGAGGCCAGCGCCGACCGCACGGCCCCGACGAACTCGCCCCTCGGGGCGACGACCACCGGAGGGCCCAGCTCCCGGAAACCGGCGACCGGGGTGGCCACGGTCGGTCGGCCGACCGCCAGGCACTCGTAGGCCTTGATCGGATCGAGGCTCTCCGTGAACGGGTTCAGGAGATGGGGGATGACGATGACGTCTGCGTGCTGGAAGTAGGCGGGCACCTGGCTGTAGGGGCGCGGCCCCAGCAGGTGCACGTTGGCGACGGCGCGGAGTGCGGCGCCCGTCTCCGGTGGGAGGCTGCTGGGTCCGACGAGCGCGATCTGCACGTCCGGGAGTGCTGCCGCCAACTCGGCCACGAGCTCCACGTCGACCCGTTCGGTGTGCAACGTCCCCACGTACACGGCCACCGGGGACGGTGGCAGGTCCGTCGGCCGTGGCCGGGGAGCGCGGAACAGCTCGACGTCCACCCCGTTCGGGATGAGCTCGACCGTCCGGTGCCGCCCCCGCGTCCGGGCCAGGTCGGGGGAGCACACCACCACGGCGCCGGCCCGTTCGAGCAGGAGATCCTCGTTGGCCACCAGCCGGTCCAGCTGGCGGGGAGCGAGCGGTCCGAGCTGCCAGTCGTCGGTGATGTCGTACAGGATCGGCCAACCGGTCCCCACGGCGAACCGTGCGTAACCGGCGTCGTTCACCCACAGCAGGGGACGCGGCAAGCCGATCTCCCCCACGGCATCGAGCACCTGGCGTTCCAACGACCGGTCGGCGAACCCCCCGAGCACCCGGGGTAGCCACTTCCTCGGCCGCAGGACGTGGATCCTGGGGTGGACCTTTTCGAGGCGGGGCCCGGTGATGCCGGCCAGATCCCGGTGGCGCACGCGGTGGGGGATGTCGACGGCCGGGGTCACGTAGAGCACCTGGATCGACGGCTCGAGGTCCACGATCTCGTCCACAAGGATCCGCATCCGGCGGCGGACCTCACCCCAGGGTTCGAGGGAGCAGACCACCAGCGACGTGGCCACCGTCCCCTCCTCGGGGGCGGTCCCTGTGGTGTTGCCGGGGCTCTGCGTTGCCATTTCCGTTCCTCGATGCATGACCCGCGTTCCTCGGACGAGCCGCCGGACGGTCGCCGCACGGCCCGTCGACGGGAGATTCAGGCTGTGCCCTTCCGTCGACACCGTACCGCCCGAGCTTGAGATCGAATTGCCGCGGGCGATTGCCCAGTGCCGTCCGGGCGGCACGGTGAACGGTACGCTGGACGCACGCAGCCGCCGGAATGCCGAGGCCGATGACCGAGAGCGCGCCCCCACCATGAGCCGTATCAGTTTGGCGTACACGACGCGGGACCTCGACGGCAGGTCCTTCCGGTACCGAGCCGAACGGCTGGCGGCCGGCGCCGGCCTGTGGGCCACGGTCGTGGTCGTCGCCGCCGCCGTCGGGTTCGCCACGGCCGGGCATGCGGTGATCGGGCTCGCCCTCGGCGGCGTGGTCCTGGCCTTCGGGATCTTCGTCGCCGACCCCCTCTTGTTGGTGGTGCTGGCCCTTCCGGGATCCCTCCTCGTCCAGCGGGTGGGCGGCAGTGGGACGAACCTGAGCGCCGCCGATCTCCTCGTCTTCGTCGGGGCGGTGGTGGCGCTGTTCCACGTCCGCTGGAAGGAGGCGACCTACCTGCGCCAGTTCCTCATGGGGATCGTGTGGTTCCAGGCGGTCCTGATCCTGGTGGTGCTGGCCCACCCGTTCCGGGACAACATCATCGAATGGCTGCACCGGTGGTCGTACCTCGCCGGGAGCGTGCTGGTCGGATGGGTCATCGCCACCAACGGTCGGACCAAGCAGGCCCTCAGGCTCTTCCTCGCCGGTTCCTCGATCCTGGCCGTGATCACCATGGAGCATGCGGTGACGCTCCACTTCCAGCCGGCCCAGTGGGGCGTCTACCAGAAGAACGGAATCGGCGCCATCATGTGGGTCGCCGTCTTCGTTGCCCAGATCAATCCGTCCTGGGCCGGGATCGGGCGTACCGAGGCCAGGGTGAACAAGTACCTGTGCATCGGGGGGCTCCTGGCGTCCCAGTCCCGCCAGTCGATCATCCTCTTGATCCTGGCGATCGCCCTCTCCATCTTCTTGAACCCGGACCTCCGCCGGCGGTCCCGACTGATGATGCTCGGGGCGATCCCGGTGGCCGTCGTGCTGTACTACAGCTTCTCCATCAACGCCCGGAACAACCCGCACTTCAATTCCGTGGCCGTGCGGGTGGACCAGCTCGGCGCGGCCATGCACGTCTTCCGGCTCAGCCCGCTGCTCGGGGAGGGGATGCGGTTCTACAACCTTCCCCAGTTCCTCTCCGTGACGGCGCCGCCGAACGTCTTCATCGACAATCTCGCCTCGACCGGGATCGTCGGCTCATTGGCCTTCCTGTTCATGGTGTTCGTGACCATGAGGACGATGTTCCGGCTCCCGTACGCCTACGGGACGCTCGGGCTGGTGGTCCTGGGCGGCCACTACGTGGACGGGCTGTTCGACATCTTCTGGATCGGTGCATCGTCGATCGGCCCCATCATCATCGCCGGCCTCTCTCTGGGCGTCGCCGACATGCATCGGTCGACGGTCGCCGGCCATCCCGGACCCGCCGTCCTGGGCGGCCTCCCGCCGCCGGGCCCTCCGGCTAGCGCCGGCCCGTCCCGCCGCCGGCCCGGACCGCCAGGCCGGGTCACCGGCCCTGCAGGAGCCAGACCCGTCGACCGGCGGGCCCCGTCCCGACCCCTCGGCCAGTAGGCCGGCCCGACGGACGAGCGGTGACGCCAGCGCGCCGGGGATCGCCCCGCGCGCGCTGCCACTGATGGCGGCGGGCGTGCGGCCAGCGTCCACCTCCGCGGGCTCCTCGTTGCAGTGACCGGCGTGGAGACGGTGGCGGCCCGTCCGCCGGTGGGCCTCACCCGCGGGCCGAAGGGGCCAGGCACCTGGGGATTCCGCTTCAGCTGGCCACCAGAAGTGCCGACACGAGGGGCGTGGGGCCGCGCGTCCGCCGACGGTGCGTCCGCCGACCGCGCATCCCGCGAGGGGCGGCCGACCCGCTGAGTGCCCGTGACCGCCGATGCCGTCAGTGCCCCCGATGAGGCGGCCGGAGACCACGGTGCCACGCCTAGCGTCAGAAGCCTGACCACGGAGCGTGCGATCGGGTGCCTGGTTGCCTGAGCAGGGCCCTTCGGCTTCAGCTGTACTCGAAAGCTGCCGATTCAACGACAATGGACGCAACGCTGACGGACGGCCCGGCTGCCCCGGTTCCGGACGCCGCGCCGGCGCCTCTGCTGTCACACGAGACGGGCCGGGCGGTGCGCACCGAAGACGGAGGGGTGCGCACCCACCGGGTCGTCATCGATCCCGGGCCTGCCGCCCCCGGTGTCGACACCGAGGGGCCACTCGCGCCTGAGCTGCTGGCCGACCTCGACGATCCCCGTCTGGTCCTGTCCGAGGGCTACGTCGGCACCGACCGACGAGGCACGGGCTTCGTCGCCCGACTGCTCCGGGCGACCTTCACCCAACGTCGCTCGCTCTTGCGGCTGGAGATCATGGTCGCCGTGGCCCTCGCCGCGGTGGGCATGGCCCTCGCCACGTCGGTCCTGTTCGCCGGTGCCGACGGGCGGGCATCGGGCCGGGGTGGGGGCTCCGACCACGCCGCCGAGTCGCCGACGCGGTCGGACACGGCCACCGACAAGGCGCCGGTCGTCAAGGCACCGGCCGTCGCGGCCCAGCCGGTCGCAGCCACGGCTCCGAGCACGACGGCCCCCACCCCCACCCCGACAACGGCCCCGGTGCCGGTGGCCGCCCCCGCCGCCCCGGCCGCCGCCCCCGCCGCCCCGGCCGCCGCCCCGCCCGCGCCCCCGGCGGCCGCCCTCTCGCCCACCCAGTGGGGTGCGCAGGCAATCGCCCACGTGGGCTTTGCGTGGC
>CAZNLF010000080.1:0-4879 GCA_964573595.1 uncultured Acidimicrobiaceae bacterium
TCGTGATCTTCCTGCGCGAGGGGATCGAGGCCAGCATGATCGTGGCCATCCTGCTCGCGTACCTGGACAAGATCGGCCAGCGGCGCCACTTCCGGGACGTCTTCCTCGGCGTGGCCGCGGCCATGGTGCTGGTGCTCGGCGGCGGCATCGCCGCCTACCTCGTGATCAAGCAGTACGAGGGGTCCACCGTGCAGACGGTGTTCGAGACGATCACGTTCCTGGTGGCGGCGTCGGTGCTGACGTACATGACGTTCTGGATGCAGTCCCACAGCCGGACCATGTCCGCCGACCTCCAGCGCCGCTCCGAGGAGGCGCTCAACGGCAAGGCCCGGTTCGGCCTGGGCCTGCTCGCCTTCCAGGCGGTCGGGCGCGAGGGCCTCGAGACCATGGTCTTCACCCTGGCCATCGTGTTCGCGTCGTCCGACCAGGCCGCCACCGCCGCCCATGGCAAGGGATTGATCCTCGGCGCGTTGGTGGGCCTGGCCGTCGCCCTGTCGATCGCCTACGTCATCTTCAAGCTCGGCCGACGACTCAACCTGGGGCTGTTCTTCCGGGTGATCGGTGTCGTGCTCATGGTCTTCGCCGCCGGCCTCCTGGCCGACGCCGTCGAGAACATGCAACAGCTCGGCTGGCTCCCGTTCCTCGGCCACACGGTATGGGACACGAGCAGCACGCTGAGCGAGGCCAGCTCCATCGGCGACGTGTTCCACAGCCTGCTCGGGTACGCCGACCGGCCCTCGGTGCTGCAGATCATCGTGTGGGTCACCTACGTGGCCGTGTCCGTGACGATGTTCGTCCGCCTCGGCCGTCGCTCCCGCAAGGGAACTCCGGGGGTCCCCATCACGAGTCCGGCCGCGCCGGTGCCGCCGGCCGTGCCCGACGAACTGGTCAACACCACCCGGACGACGCCGGCGGAGGCCGCGGGGCGCGGCGTGAACCGACCGGCGGGCGGACCCGTCTAACCTCGCAATCCCATGAGCCCCCGCGCCACGAACACCGTGCCGTCGATGCGTGACAGGACGGTGGTGATCACCGGGGGCAACTCAGGGGTGGGCAAGGCGACGGCGGTGGCGCTCGCCGGCGCCGGCGCCCACACCGTCGTCACCGCTCGCAGCGAGTCCCGGGGCCGAGCGGCGGTGTCGGACATCCGCCGGGCCAGTGGATCGGACCAGGTGGACCTCGTGGTGTTCGACCTGGCCGACCTGGCGTCGGTGCGGGCGGGCGCGACCGAGCTCCTCGAGCGCACCGACCACATCCACGTGCTGGTGAACAACGCCGGCCTGGTCCTCTCCGAGCGCCGCGAGACCAAGGACGGGTTCGAGGCCACCTTCGGGACCAACCACCTGGGACCCTTCCTCCTGACCCGACTGCTGACCGACCGTCTCGTCGACTCGGCGCCGGCCCGCGTGGTCAACGTCGCCTCGACCGCCCATCGGACCGCCAGGCACGGCCTCGACTTCGACGACCTCCAGTCCACTCGGCAGTACCGGGGAATGCAGGCCTACAGCCGGTCCAAGCTGGCCAACATCCTGTTCACCACCGAGCTGGCCCGGCGGCTGGAGGGTACCGGCGTGACGGCCAACGCCGTCCATCCAGGCACCGTGGCCAGCGGCTTCGCCCGGAACGACGACGCGTCGGGCTTCCTGGCCTTCGGGATCAAGGTCATCAAGCCGTTCATCCTCACCCCCGAACAGGGCGCCCGGACCTCGGTCCATGTGGCCACCTCGCCCGAGGTGGCCTCCGTGACCGGGAAGTATTTCGTAAAGTGCCGGATCCGGGAGCCGTCGGCGGCGGCCCGGGACCGGTCGGCGGCCGCCCGGCTGTGGGCGGTCAGCGAAGAGCTGGTCGATCGGCCCGCCCCCAGCCCGGACGGGCGGGCCGCCCCCGGTCCACCCGGCTGAACCGGGTGGGCATCCGGCTCGGCCAACGCCGGTCCGCTCCCTTGGTCCGCGCCCGGCGAGGCCCCCGGGCCTAGGGTGTCCGCCGGACGGCGCATCCAACGATGGGCCCGCGGCGCAGCTGGAGGTGGTCATGCCTGGCTCAGGGGGAGTGGACGTCACACCGGAGCAACGGGACATCCTGAGGATCGTCGGGAAGTCGTGGGGATGGGTGCTGTTCTTCGGGATCGTGACCCTGATCCTCGGCATCCTGGTCATCCTCCACCCGAAGGACACGATCTACGCCTTCGCCGTCGTGCTGGGCATCTGGCTGTTCGTGGCCGGACTCTTCCGGATCGTGACGGCCATCGCCGACCATGACGACACGGCGGGGACCCGATGGCTGCTGGCCATCCTCGGGATCCTGTCGGTGATCATCGGGATCCTCTTCCTGCGGCACACCGAGGAGACGGTCACCACCCTGGCCTTCCTGATCGGCCTGTTCTGGGTCGTCGGCGGGATCATCGAGTTCTTCACCGCGTACAGCGACTACGGCGAACCGGCCCGAGCCTGGCGCATCGCCATGGGGGTCCTGGCGTTCGCCGCCGGGGTCGTGACCCTGGTCGTGCCCCATCTGACCCTGAACGTGCTGGCCGTCATCATGGGGATCTGGCTGATCATCTACGGCGGGTTGGAGATCGCGCTCTCCCTGCAGCTCCGCCACCTCGCCGACGTCTGACCCGGGGCGGCACCCCGGCGCCGACCCGGCGCTCAGTCCGAGTGGTGCCGGTCGGCCCGGAGCGTGTCCCGCATGGCGACCGCGGTCTTGGCCCGCTCGACCTGCTCGGCGGTGAGCGGTGGGTGCTCCAGTGGCCGCTCGGTCGGGGCCAGCGCGTCCAACAAAAGGTCGAGATGGCGCAACCAGGCGTCGGGCGACACGGTGGCGGTCGTCTCGATGACCCCGCGCAGTGACCAGAAGAGCACGATGACGTCCTCGTAGACGAGGTCCCCCCGGACGGCGCCCGCATCCTGGGCACGCGACAGGAGCTCCCGGGTGACCTCGGCGATCTGGGTGCGCACGTGGTCGGGCGTGGCCTCCCACAGCCGGGTGAGGCAGCCGGCGTGCTCGAACTGGAGACGGCCCACGGCGCGGAGGTACTCGTTGAAGCCTTCGGCCGGCGACTCGAGTTCGACGGCCGTCTGCGCGGCCGTGAGCACGCGCTCCAGTACCTCGTTGACCACGGCCTGGATGAGCAGTTCCTTGGTGGGGAAGCGCCGGTAGAGGGTGCCGACCCCGACGCCGGCCCGCTGGGCGATGACCTCGACGCCGACGTCGACGCCGTCCTCGGCGAAAGTCGCCCGCGCCGCCGCCAGGATCTTGCCGCGGTTCCTGGCCGCGTCCTTCCGGAGATGGGGAGCCGCCGGGGCGGAGTCGGCCGGTGCCGGGTCGGAGCTCATTCCTCGGCGATGGTCCCGCCGGCCAGCATGGCCAGCTCGGCATTCTGCAGGTGGTGCTCGTGGTCGGCGGATGCGGCCTCCGAGGTGGCGGTGGGGATGAAGACGGCGGCGATGATGGCTACGACCGTCATCGCCGCCAGGAAGGCGAAACCCCTGGTGTAGCCCGAGGCCGCCGGCAGCCCGTCGCTCATCAGCGTCGAGGTGACGATGCTGGACATCACGCCGGCTCCGACCGCGCCGCCGATGGTGCGGATGTTGGCGTTCATGCCGCTGGCCACCCCGGTCTGGGCCGCGGGCACCGCCTGGACGATGAGATTGGACATGGCCGAGAAGGCGAGTCCGAGTCCGACCCCCAGCATCGTGCTGGCGGCATAGATCTCCCACGGATGGGTATGGGCGAAGGCCAGCACGAGGTAGGCGGCGCACGAGAAGCACGAGCCGATGATCACCGCCGACTTCGAGCCGATGGCCGCGGCGATCCGCCCCGACAGCATCCCGAAGATGAACATGGTCACGGTCAGCGGGAGGAGGTAGAGGCCCGACTGGATGATGCTGGCCCCGAACCCGTACCCGGAGGACTTCGGGGTCTGGAGGAACTCGGGCAGGAAGCCGATCACCGAGTACATGCCGATGCCGAAGAGGAAGGCGACGAGGTTGTTGGTCCACACGGCGGGCAGCCGCATCATCCGCATGTCGACGAGCGGCTCCCGTGAGCGGAGCTCGACGACGATCCATGCGCCGGCGATGACGACCGCCAGCACGATGAGCCCGATGACCTTGCTCGAACCCCAGCCCCAGGTGGGGGCCTCGCTGACCCCGACCAGGAGGGCGACCAGCCAGGCCGACAGCAGCACGGCGGCCAGCCAGCTGATCCGGCCCGGGGTGCGGACGGGCGACTCGGGGACGAAGAGGTGGGCACAGCCGGCGGCGATCACCGTGATGATCAGGGGGATCCAGAACAGCCAGTGGTAGTCGAGGTGGCTCACGATGGGACCGGCGAGGACGATGCCGGCTCCGCCCCCCACCGCCGCCATGGCGGCCACGACACCGACCCCACCGGCGACCTTGGCCGCCGGGAACTCGTCACGGATGATGCCGAACGACAGGGGCAGGACCGCCCCGCCGATGCCCTGGATGGCGCGGGCGAGTATCAGGACGCCGATGGAGTGGGCCAGCCCCGCCATCAACGAGCCCACCGCCAGCGCACCGAGCGTGGCCACGAGCATGCGCTCCTTGCCCACCATGTCGCCCACCCGTCCGAGTATGGGGGTGAAGATCGACGCCGACAGCAGGTACACGGTGAGGACCCACGTCACGGTGCCCTGCGACGTGTGGAGGTCGTGCTGGATGGTGGTGAGCACCGGGGTCACCAGCGACTGCAGCAGGGCGTAGGCGGACACGCCCAGCAGGAGGACGACGAACGTCGCCCGGTAGCTCGCGCGGTCGAGAGATCTGGTCATGGGTTCTTCCCTGTCGTGGGGGCACGGTGGGCCCGATCGTGTCGCCGTCCTGGTAGACGCCGCCGCCGATCTGTCGGACGAGGT
>CAZNLF010000080.1:4979-11416 GCA_964573595.1 uncultured Acidimicrobiaceae bacterium
CCCGCTACCGCAGGGCGAGCGCCACCCTGTGGCCCTCCCTGATCAGGCGGACCGATCGGGCCCCGTACCAGCCGAACCCGATCCCGGTCGCCAGGGCCGCCGCACCGGGGCCGAAGGCGACCGGGCTCCCGGTCAGCGCCAGGATCTGCGCCGTCGCGGCGAGGACCAGGGTCGCCACGTAGAAGGCCCACATCCGGGCCACCGCGTCCCGGCCGGCATCGCCGGGACGGACGCAGTCCCGGATGGACTGGTAGGGGAACCAGAAATTGACGATGGGGATGAACCAGCTGCCCACCCCGAGCCCCGGCGACCTCCTCGCCGGGAGGGACAGCAACTGGGCCGTCTTGGCCGCGTGGTACTGCCAGACGGGGACGAGCACGAGGAACGGGGCCGACACGGCCAGGTCGACCAGGCTGAGGAGGTTCAGCTCGGTCGTCCTGGTCTCGTCCACCGGTTTGATCACGCCGGTATGGAGTTGGACGCGCAGGCTGTGGAACACCTCCCGCAGGATCGAGCTCTCGGCCCAGGCGATGAGCAGCGAGACGACCAGGATGACGGGGTAGGACCCGAAGGCGATCCTCGCCCACGGTGCGATTCTCGCCTCTGATGCGAATCGGTCCCGGACCGAGGGGCCCGGAGCCACCGTGGGCGGATAGGCGAAGGGCACCGACTGGAAGGAGGCCGCCTGTTGTCCGGCCGGTGTCGGATCGGAGGCCCATTCGGTCCACCTCGCCCCGTCCCACCACCGCCAGGCCTTCGCCCCGGCCGGGTCCGGATACCACCCCGGTGGGGGCCCGCCAGTTCCGGTCGGATACACGGGCCGAAGGGTAGTGCCCTACGGTTCCCGGGCACGGAGTGGGTCGGCACCGGTTAGAGCGGCTCCCCCTCGCCCAGCTCGGAGGTGGCCTCCGCCACCGCATCGACCCGCTCCTCGGCGGACAGCTCTCTCCCGCCCCCGTTGTCGCGCCACAGCTCGGGGACCCGCCAGAGGAGCACGCCCACGCCGGCCACGCAGGCCAGACCCCCGGACCAGACGGCGAACTGGGGCCCACCGATGGCCGCGGCCAGCCCCGTCTCGGCGTCACCGAGGCGCGGGCCCCCGGCCACCACGGCGAAGAACGTCCCCGACAGCCGCCCCTGGAGATGCTCGGGCACGGTCCGCTGCTGCACGGCCTGGCGGAACACGGCCGAGACGACATCGGCCGCCCCGGCCACCGCCAACAGGGTCAACCCGATCCAGAGGACCGGCACCACGCCGAACACGGCGATGGTCGTCCCCCAGATGACCACGCAGGCGGCGATGGCCCGACCCTGGTGACGGACACGGCTGCACCAGCCGGTGAACAGTGAGCCGACCAGTGCCCCGGCGCCGGGAGCGGCGTAGAGCAGCCCGACCACCCCGGCCCCACCGCCGAAGAGCCCGGTGCCGAGAGCCGGGAACACCGCCCTCGGCATTCCGAAGATCATGGCGTTGAGATCGATCCAGTAGGTGGCGGACAAGAGCTTCTGGCCACGCAGGTGACGGAACCCTTCGGCCATCGACCGCAGACCCATGGGGGTGCCCCCACCGCTCGGGACCAGTGCCGGCAGGGACAGGGCGGCGACCAGCGCCACACCGAAGGTGGCCACGTCGATGCCGAACACCGCGCTCAACCCGATGGTGGCGATGAGCACCCCGGCGAGGGCCGGCCCGGCAACCAGTGCAAACTGCTGGATCGACGTCTGCAGGGCGATGGCAGCGGTCACGTCCGGTGCCTCGACCAGCATGGGCAGCGCCGCCCGCCGCGCCGGCCAGTCGACGCCCTGGAAGCCGGCTGCAGCCCCGGTGCACACGAAGAGCGGCCACACCGCCGGATGGGTGAGGGAGGCGTTGACCACCAACCCGCCGATTGCGCCGGCCATGGCCAACTGGGTGAGGATCAGGACCTTCCTGCGGTCCATGGCATCGGCCAGGGTCCCGCCCCAGAGGGCACCGGCCAGCAACGGGCCGAGTTGGACCAGGCCGATCAGCCCGACGACGAGCGTCGAGCGGGTGAGGTCGAAGGCCTGGAACGACACGGCCACCAGGGTCAGCTGGGAGCCGAGACCGGACACCACCTGGCCCGCCCACAGACGGCGGAACTGCCGGTACCTCCGAAGAGGGGTTATGTCCACGACGAACCGGGCCACCCGTCAACGGTAGTGGTCGACGCGCGCCGACTCCGACCCGTGAACGGCTGCTTTGGCGAGCGCTGGGGAACTGCCGGCCGCCATTGTCGGAATAGGTAATGACACCAGGCGGGCCACTTGGGCCGCTACACTGTTCGATGTGAGCAGCATGGACACTCCACCGAGCGATAAGGATCACGCTGGGAAGGGTCGGCCAGAGGCCGAGCCGGAGGGTCCTTCCATGGCCGTATCGATTGTCGGCATCTCGACGGCCTGTAGCAAGAATGCCCTCGTATCGTCCGCCAAGGCGGCCCGGGAGGCGCTCTCGACGGAGTAGACCAGACACAATCGGGTCTGGTCCGTTCGGGAAGTCGCCTCTCACGAGGCGGCTTTTTTGTTGTCCCGGAATCGGAATTCACGAGATCGGATGACGACGGGAACCCGAGGCGGCCTCGACGGCCGACCTGGGTGTTCCGGCCGGGGCGGGGATCCGTCCATGCCGAGGGGCCGGGTCGCGACGGACACGGTCATCCGGCAGGGAACCGGCATCCCGGCCCGAACCAGGACACCGCGTGCCTCCCGGAGGACGACACGGACCGGCCCACCGTTGCAATACCGATCGGCGGCACTCACGGAATTGGGAGACGAGCCCCGTCGAGTGGTCGGCCGAATACCAGATATGACTCAACCAGAAGCGACCAGAACCAGAGAAAGAAGCACACAATGACCGAACACCTGCACCAGTACCAGCACGACGACTCCATGCGAGGGTGGCGTGGCGGCGCCGTGCCCGAACGCTGCCGGCCCGAATGGGCCAGGGCGGCCACATCGTCGATGGCGGCCGAATGGGCTTCGGACCGCATCATCGATCCGGGCGACACCCACGACAAGGGCGAGCAGTCGCTCTGCGTGGGCGAAGCCGCCTGAACCGTCCACCCCGAGCCGCGGCGGTGCGGCCTCGGCCGGGCCCTCGGCCCGAGCCCTGTCCGCCCGCGTCAGCGCGCCGGACGTGCCGGCCTCACTTGATGGTCAGCGGTGGGACGGTGGTGGGCGGGACGGTGACCGGTCCGCCCGGCCCTCCGCCCGACCCGCCCGAGCCGGCGCTCGACGATCCCACCGCCGAGTTGCCGGCGCCCGTGGTCAGATGGAGCAGGGCCTCGAGCGTGCCGTCGTCGGCCGTGGTCACGAAGCCACCGATGCTCGGGTTTGCGATGTTCCATGCCGAGAATTGGATCGGCAGGTCGGCCAACACGTCGATGCCGGCGTCGGTGCGCTCGGCCGACACGGTGAAGTCGACCGGCTTGGTCGTCCCGTGCATGGTCAGTTCCCCCACGGCCTGGTAGGTGGAGGTGGCTCCGACCGCGGGGACGCTGCCGAGGGCGATCGGCGAGGTGAGCTCGAGGGTGGCGGTCGGGTACCGGGTCACATCCATGATGCGGCCGTCGAAACTGGCGTTCCGCTCGCTCTGGTCACTGACCACGGACGCCATATCCACCGTGAACGAGCCGTCGGTCACCGCGTTGCCGGCGATGGTGATCGAGCCCGACACCGTCGAGCTCCGGCCCACCGCTGTGGTGTGCTGGCCGATGAGCACCTCTTGGACCCGATAGCCGACCGTCGATCCACTGCCGACATGCCAGGTCCCGTCGACCGAGCCGGCGGTCGCCCCGGCCGCGGTCGTGGTGGTGCCGCCGCCCGAACCGGGCGACGGTAGGGCCAGCTTGGCCGGGGGCGTTCCCTCGATGAAGTGGATGTAGACGAACGGCACCCCCACCGCGAGCAGGACGACGAGCGCTGCCGCGGCGATGACCCAGTTCCTCGTGCGGTGAATCCGACGGGCTCCGTCCTCGGGCATGGCACCTCCTGGCGCGGTCGTGGACCCGATGCGGCTCTGGACCCAGGGACAAGACGGTAGCGCGCCCCTCTCAACACCTGTTGTCGGCCGGCCCATCCGGTCCGGCAGCCGACCGTCCGCCGACGGTGGATCCGTCCCCCTCCCCCGGGGGCACTCCGGCTAGTGCTTGTTCACCACCTGGACCCACACCGGGGAGCTGCTGGCCACGACCTTCCCGCCGGGGTCCACGACCTCGCTGCGGAGCTGGTACCACCCGTTGGTCTCGTGGGTCGAGTCCCAGCGCAGCATGTAGCCGATCAACGTCTCGGTGGCGGTCCCGATCAGGACGTCATGGCTCGGCTGGAGGGACAGGTGGAACTGCACCGTGGTGTGCGCCCGAGGTGACAGGCTGTTGGCGATGAGCCACTTCACACCCGAGACGGTGGCGCCGTCGGCGGGGGAGAGGACCTGCGTCACCACCGACGGGAACAGCCCTTGGTGCTGCAGCGCTCCTGCCGCCGGCGTGGCGAACAGGCTCAGGCGGTCGGCTCGGGCGACTTGGGTCATCTGGCGCACGAACCCGGGTGGCCACTGACCCAGTTCGTCCTCGAGGAGGCCGTCGGGAGCCTGGTCGAGGTTCGCGGTGACGTCGGCGGTGACCAGCTGGCGCTGGTGCCACAATCCTGCGTCGCGGATTCCGGCCGGGACCCCGACAACCACCTGGGCGCCGACCGCCACGATGAGCACCCCGAGGACGAGGCCATCAACGAACTTTCGCCCGGGAACGGGTGTCGTCTTCCCGGTGGCCCGGCCACGCAGCTTGCCCGCGCCCCGATCCGGTCGCCCATCGCCGGACGGAGGCGCCGACCGGGCCAGGAGTGTCAGGTAGCAGCCCACCCAGATCAACACCTCGAACATCACGAATCGGGGAGTCTGCCAGAAGCCCTGCCAGGTCCGGCTGATCGTGACCGTCACGGCGCACAGCAGACCGAACCACGTCAGCGCCACACCGAGCGGCCGTGCGCTGCCCGCGTCGCGCCGGAGCCCGTTGGTGACGACCACCCACAGCGCGATGCACAGGACCACCACTCCCAGTACCAGATCGACGTCGCCGAACCCGTGCGGGGGCTGGGTCCGCTGCTGTCCGACGATGTTGTCCCCGATGGAGAACAGGAAGAATTTGAGGAAGACGACGGGATGGGAGAGACCGTAGGACAGGCCACCGCTGCCCTGTTTGTCGTTGTAGTGATAGAGGAACACGACTCCGGTCACGGCACCGGCCACGATCCAGGCGACGATCGCGTTCCTCGTCCGTCCCCGCATGAGCAGGAGTACCAGCCCGACAGGCCAAATCAACAGTCCCTGGATCGACGAGAAGCTCCCGACGACGGCGACGGCGATCGATCCGGCCAGCACCAGTCCGGTCAGCCGACGCCGGTCCAGAAGGAACAACGCGGCAGCCAGGGCCAGCAGGACGACGTACCAGCTCATGGCGAAGCCGTAGAGGGTGTTGGCGCCTCCGTAGTACTGGTTGCCGCCGGCCAGGGTGAACATCAAGAGCACCACCGGCAGGTAGAAGGACCAGGGCGTGTCCGGGGACCGGCGTCGGTGGGCCAGGATGAGCATGGCCGTCGCTGCGACCAGCAGGACACCGCTCAGGTATTCCTCGGTGACGACGTTGTAGTGGGTGGTGTAGGCGAGCGCGAGGACGATGAGGTTCGGGAACAGGATTCGGTTCTCCGTGTGCTGCGCCCACAGGATGGGCAGGCTCAGGGTGCCCGAACGGGCGTGCCCGATGACGCCGATGTCCCCCCATGCGTCGTTCCAGATGACGTTGACGCCGTAGCGGTGTATGAACCAGAAGTAGGCCACCACCGGCACGACGAGCACGAGAATCCCCAGCGCGTCGCGTACCCGGTGGCCACGGGTGCGGGTTGCGGACGGGCGAGGCCCCGAGTGCGCTTCTGCCGCCGCCTCATCTCCGTCGGGGAGGGTCGAGACCAGTGCACCACCAGGAGCGGTCATCGTCGGCCGCCGTCATCGGTGGCGAACGGCCGTCTCCGGACCTGTTCACACGGCGCACCTCCCCACTCACGAATTGTCATTGCGCCCCCAAATCGCCATCGAAGCCCGTCCCGGCCGGCCTGCCACCTGTTGTCGCCCGGTATCGGCTCGGTGACACCAGATCGTAGGCGGCCGGCTACCGTCCCGCCCGCGCCGATCTCGCACCGTGGCATCGACGGCAGGTCATGGTGCCGGCTGCCCGACCGCCTTGCGACTCGCAGTTGCAACCCGGAGTTGCGATGGCTAGTCTCGCCCGAGGCGGGAACCGTAGCTGTTCCGACGACAGGCCCGGCGGAGCCTGTCGTCGGAACGGTCGTCCCGGTTCTGGTGCCCATCAACCCTCGCCCTTCGCCACCGGTACCAGCCGCGCCGTCCCCCGGCCCGCCCGGCC
>CAZNLF010000081.1:0-7198 GCA_964573595.1 uncultured Acidimicrobiaceae bacterium
GCCAGGGTGTTCCACACCTTCTGGCCGGTGATCACCCACTCGTCGCCGTCGCGCACGGCCCGGGTGGCCAAGCCGGCCAGATCCGAGCCCGACCCGGGCTCGCTGAACAGCTGGCACCACGCATCCTCGCCGGTGAACATCCTGCGCAGGAGCCGCTCCCGCAGCTCGTCCGTGCCATGGGTGACAACGGTCGGACCGGCCATGGTCAGCCCGAAGAACTCACGGGCTCCCGGCGGGGTGGCGCCCGCCTCGCCGAGGCGTCGATCGACCTCGCGTTGGAAGTTGGGCGCCAGATCGAGGCCGCCCCATCCCTCCGGGAAGGAGACCCAGGCCAGGCCCAGGTCGAACTGACGCTCACGGAACTTCTCGGTGGGTGTCGTCCGAGGGTCCATGTCCTCCAGCAGCTGGCTGGTCCTGTCGTGTACCAGGGTCGCATCGTCGGCCATGGATAGAACATACTTCGCCGTCGGAACACCGGCCCCTGGGGTCCCCGGGGACCCTGGTCGGGGTGCTCCCCCCGGCCGTCCCAGCGTTCAGCAGGGGATGTCGGGAGCACGCCCATCAGGGGAGAAGGGGGACGGCAGGATGGCGGAACGAGGGCGCCGGAACGAGGGAGCCGGGTCAAGGGAGCCGGGGCTCAGGGCTGGAGGCGCTCGATCCGCCAGCCGGCGCCGTCGGGCGTGTACCGCAGGCGGTCGTGGAGCCGGTCGTCGCGGTGCTGCCAGAACTCGTACGAGCGGGGCACGATGCGCACGCCGCCCCACCAGAGTGGTCGGGGCACGGCGCGACCCTCGTACTCGGCGCGCACCTCTGCGATCCGCGCATCCAGCTCCGCCCGATCCGCGGCGACCTCGCTCTGGCGGGACGCACGGGCGCCTATCTGGCTGCCGTGGGGCCGCGAGGCGAAGTAGTCGTCGGACTCCTGAGCGTCGGTCAGCTCGACCGGGCCCTCGATCCGCACCTGGCGCCCGGTCGCCTCCCAGTGGAACAACAGGGCGGCGTGGGGGTTGACCTCGAGCTCCCGGCCCTTGCGGCTGTCGTAGTTGGTGAAGAACACGAACCCGTCGTGGTCCCACGACTTGAGCAGGACCATCCGGACCGATGGCCGGCCCTCGGCGTCGGCGGTGGCCACCGCCATGGCCTCAGGAGCCTCCATGACCTCCGCCGCGTCCCCGAACCACCGGCCGAACTGGGTGACCGGGTCGGGGTCGACCGTGCTCTCGAGCAGTGGCACCGGGGGCTGGATCATGGCTCGACCCTAGTGACACGGGGCGACCGGGAGGGTCACCGGTCCCGGGCGGCCGACCCCTTGGTAGATTGGCCTCCCGTGAGCGGTGCCATCGACGTCGACGCCGAGCGGGACGCCACGCCGGGTTCGTCGAAGGTCGTCCATCTCAACAACGCCGGAGCGGCCCTGCCCACCTCGGCCACCCTCGACGCGGTCATCGGGCATCTCCGGCTCGAGTCCGAACGGGGAGGCTACGAGGCGGCCGCCATGGCCTCGGACCGTCTGGCCGCCCTGCGCTCCTCGGCCGCCCGCCTGCTCGGTGCGGGACCGGACGAGGTGGTCGTGGCCGGCTCGGACACCCAGGCCTGGACCAAGGCAGTGCTGGGGTACGCCTTCGGTGGGGGCATCGCCGAGGGTGGGCACATCCTCGTCGACCGCATCGCCTATGACAGCCACTACCTCGGCCTGCTCCAGGTGTGCGAGCTCACCGCGGCCACGCTGGGGGTGGTGCCCAGCCGGGACGACGGCACGGTCGACCTCGAGGAGCTGGAGGGTGCCCTGCTCGACGACCGGGTGTCCCTCGTGTCGTTGACCCACGTCGGGACCCACCGCGGACTGGTCAACCCGGTCGAGGAGGCCGGGGTGCTGTGCCGCCGAGCCGGCGTTCCCTACTTCCTCGACGTCTGCCAGAGCCTCGGACAGCTGCCGGTCGACGTGAACAGGATCGGGTGTGATGTCGCCACCGCCACGGGGCGCAAGTGGCTGCGTGCACCGCGGGGCACCGGCCTCCTCTACGTCCGGAGCGGGTTCGCCGAATGCATGCGACCGCCGGGCCTCGGCTCGCGCTCGGCGGTCTGGGAGGATGCCGATCACTACACCCTTCGCAGCGGGGCCGACCGCTTCGACGAGTTCGAGGTGTCCGTCGCCACCCACCTCGGGCTGGGCGTCGCCATCGACCACGCCCTGGCCCTGGGGGTCGACGCCATCGCCGCAAGGGTGGGCGGGCTCGGCGAGCGACTGCGCCGCCAGCTGGTCGGGATCGACGGCGTGCAGGTGCACGACGGTGGCGCGCGTCGGTCGGGCATCGTCACGTTCACCGCGCCCTCCACCACCCCCCGCGACGTGGCTGCAGCGGCATCGGCCGCAGGCATCAACGTCTCGGTCAGCGAGTCCACGAACGCCCGCCTCGACATGACCGGCCCGAACCCGACGTCGGTGGTGCGGGCCTCCCCGCATTACTACAACACCGAGGACGAGCTCGACCGGTTGATCGAGGCCGTGAACTCGGTGGTGGTCCCCGGTCGGTCCGCCCCGTAGAAGCCGGTCGGTCCGCCCCGTAGAAGCCGGTCAGTCCGCCCCGTAGAAGGGGGCACCGAAGCTGTAGACCGAGCCGTTGCTGCCCACCATCCAGTAGCCGTCCGTCGCCGAGTCAGCCGCCATGCCGACGATCGGGGCGGGGACGGGCTGGCCACCCCCCGATCCGTGGAAGGGCACCCCGAAGCTGAAGATGCCGCCGTCGCGGGCGACGAACCAGTAACCGGTGCCCGAGGCCACTGTCGCCATCGACACGATCGGCTGGTCGAGGCGCAGCCCGCCCGTCGACCCGTGGAAGGGGGCGTCGAAGGCGAAGACACCTCCGTCGGAGGCCGTCTCCCAATACCCCCCGGTGCTGTCGTCGGCGGCGATCGCCACCACCGGGGCGTTCAGGGGGCGGCCGCCCATCGAGCCGTAGAAGCGGGCGTCGCCGAAACTGAAGATGCCACCGTCGCCGGCCACCAGCCAGTAGCCCAGTCCGTCACTGGTGGACACGATGTGGGCGATGGGCGAGTTGAGCCGCACCCCGGCCATCGACCCGTAGTACTTCGCTCCGCCGTGGACGCTGACGGCCCCGGACGCGTCGACCAGCCAGTAGCCGTCCCCCGAGGGGGTGGCCGCCATGCCGACCACCGGAGCTGTCAGCGGGGTGGGCGCGGTGGCCGGTGCCGGCGACGGGGGCGCCGAACTCGTCGTCCCCGACGCGGTCCGCGTCACCGAGAACCCCGAGTTGCCCTCTAACGCACTGGGAACGGCCTCGGTGGACCCTCCCGAGGAGACCGTGCTGATTGCCCACGGGGACAGCGCTCCGATCGCCGTGCCGTTCACCGTGCAGCCGGAGAAGGAGACCGATCCGTACTCGGAGTAGGGGACCGGCGTCGATCCCGGGTCCTCGGCGATGCACTCGGCCGAGGAGTTGGTTGCGCCGGGCATGGACGCCGTCACCGATCCGCCGGTGGAGCGGGTCACGTCGGTGAGGCCGAGGCTGTATGAGCTCCCCCACTGGTGGGTCACCGTTGCTCGCATGGTGTCACCGGCGTGGACCGTGATGCCGGGGAAGAGCACCGGCATGCTCGGATAGACCTCGTACCACGGGAAGTACTGGGCGGTCCCGTCGTCGCACGAGACGTCGACGCCGTCCTGCTCGACCGTCTGCGAATCGACGGTCTGCAAATCCAGACCGTCGAGACCGACCCAGAACGAGCTGGCGGATTCCTCGTCGGCTCCGCACGACACGAGTGCGGGCACCACGAAGGACGCCCCGACCGAGGCGAAGGTGCCAGTACCCCCGTCGACGCCGTAGCCGGCCCAATTGAACGAGCGCATGGCGGTGGTCGACGCCTTGTCGCCCCGGGGGGCGCCCCCGGCGATGATCATCGGCGGGCTCACCGTGGACCGGACGTCCTCCGATGCCACCACCGGCGCCAGGTTGACGGAAGCCCCGCCGTTCGAAGCAGGACTGTACGTCGCCAGGGCGTTCTCGACCCGTCCGCTCCCCGTAGCGCTGCTCGGGACCGGGCCGGCGCCGACGAAGGCCATCAAGCCGAGGGCGAGGATGACGAAGGTGCCCCGGCCATGCCACCGCCTGCCCCCGAGCGGACCCCGGTCAGCGCGCCGCTCTGATGACCCCTCGGGTCGGGGGACGGGGTCCCCGGCACCACCCTCGATCGTCGTGACCATCCACACGCCTGCCCCTCGGGGCCCCATCGGCGGCCGCCGATCCACTGGTGCGGATCCGAGGACGGGCCACCGGGCCTTGCCCGGTATCGGCCCCAGGAGCGTGCGGCTTTAGCCGGTGACGGCATCGGCGGCCCCTCGCTGCGGTCCCCGGCCCCCTTGCCGACCGACCGCGGTCGGCACCAAGGCTTCCGCCGAGGACGGGGTCCGACTTCCGGCTCGCCCGATGGGGGCTCCGGTCTGCTCACGACCCCAAGGCTGTCGGGCGGTCACCGACCGGGACGCGCCACCTTCCGTGACTCAGCCCAGCGCGGCGAGCACGTCCTCCGCCGTCTGCTCCCCGGATCGCACCGCACCCTCCATGTAGCCGTTCCACACCGGCGAGCACTCGGCACCGGCCCAGTGGATGCGACCGACCGGCTCGGTGAGCGCCGGGCCGAAGTCGCTCCACACGCCGGGGGTGAAGTGCGCCCCGTAGCAGCCACGACTGAACTCCTCGGCCATCCAGTCACGCTCGATGTACTCGATGGGGCGGCCGGCTCCGGGGCCGAAGTACCGGACGAAGCACGAGATGGCGGCGGCACGTCGCTCCTCGACCGTGAGTCGCGCCGCCGACCGGCCGTCGCTCGCCTCCATGAACCCCATGAGGATCCCCGGGGAACCGCTGGGAGGTGAGTTGTCGAACGTCACCTTGATCGGGCCCTCGTCCGATGCCGCCTGACCGGTCAGTCCCTCCTGGCGCCAGAACGGCTCGTCGTAGACGGCGTACAGCTTGATGACCGAACCGGCCGGCAGCCGTTGGGTGAGCTGGTCGCGCGGTGACGGGAGAGCCGGCGAGTACTCGAGGCGTCCGGCCAGCGTCGGGGGGAGGGTGACGATGGCGCGCTCCGCCTCGAATACCTCGCCGGTCCGCGTGATCACCGACACCCCGGTGTCGCCGTACTCGATCCGACGGACGGGGCTGTCCAGACGGACCCGGTCGCCGAGGCCGGCGGCCATGATCTCGCTGATGCGGATGGAGCCACCGACGACCCGATCCTGTTGGGCACCCCGGTCGGTGCTCAGCAGTCCCTCGAGATCGGTGCCGGAGTGGGCGTAGAACATGGCGTGCAGCGCGGAGAGGTTGCTGCTCTCGGCGGAGAAGACCGCCTCGGTGGCGACACGGAAGTAGTTCCGCGCCGTCTGCGTCCGAAGGTTCCGCCTTATCCAGGTCTCGAAGGTCTGACCGTCCAGTGCCCCGGCCCGTGGAGCCGTCCAGGGGCGCTCGAGTGGGACCCTGTCGGCCAGCCGCTTGAACCGGGTCAGCCCCTGGAAGAGGTCGGCGAGCACGAACGGGTTGAGCTTCGGCACCGCTCCCCGATGGGAGGCCATCCGGCTCTGGCTCCCACCGAGCCGGATCACGTGCTGGCCGGTGTTGTACGTCGGGAACGTCTGCAGTCCGAGCTCTGCGATGAGGGTCTCCATGCGGGTCTGCGTCGGACCGACCCACTGGCCACCCAGCTCGATCGGGGTTCCGTCCAGGGTGTGACCACCCTCGGTTCGACCGCCGACGCGCGAGCGGGCTTCGAGCACGACGACGTCGGCGCCGGCGCCGTGCAGTCGTCTCGCCGCGGCGAGGCCGGAGAGCCCACCGCCGATCACCACGACCCGAGTATCACTCATCTGTCCGACCCACCCTTCTGTCCGACCAGTCCTGCCCCCGACCCGGTCATGCCTTCGACCCGTCATGGGCCGGTCCCGTCCCGGACGGAACGAGGTGGAGCCGCGGAGGCTGCTCTGGCCAGTCGATCCGGGCCGCACTGTCGATGGACCGCCACGAGCGCCTGACCCACGATGGACGGCTGTCGCTCAGGTCTGCGGCCAGGACGTCGGCCAGCCACGACGATTCGAGGAGCTCCGCATGCCGGAACGCCGATGCCGACTCCGGCGGGTCGGCGATCCACCGGGCCTCCGTCCTGTCCCGCGCCTGGCGGTACCGCGGCAGCAGTGTGGAGTGCGCGGCCATCGTGCGGCGGTGGAGCAGTTCGTGCCTCCACCACGGGCTCACCGCATCGAAGACATTCGTGGGCTCGGGCCCGAGGTCCAGCGGCGTATCGACGTCGACCGGCTTGAACAGTGAGGTGCACGGTGCCGAGGTGGCCGTGGCCCAGTGCCGTCGACCTTGGCGCAGGTCGGACACCCACGACGCCGTGGTCTGGCTGGACGCGGCAATGCCGCCGGCGTGGACACACGGGGCGCGTAGGCCGCCGTGCACCATCGACCACGCGGGCGAGGCGTCCGGGGCTCCGGAGGCGTGGAAGCGGAGCGCGGCCATCAGGTCCTGGGGTCCCGTGGCCCGGCAGGCGAGCGACTCGGTCAGGCGCCGGCGCTCCCCCGCCGAGGCCACCCAGGTCCGGACCGGATTGGCATGCTCCTTGGCGAATGCGGGGATCGAGAGGCCGTTCGAGATGCTCCTCCCACCACCGGTCACCGCCTCCGTCGCCCAGCGTCGGCCCGCGGTCTCGAGGACCAGCGCCCCGCTCGGGTCAGCGACGAGAAAACTGTTGTCATAGGTGAACCGGGCGTGCTCGTAGCTGCACGGGCCTCCCTGCCCATGGCGCTCGAGGAGCTCGACCATCACCGACACGGCCTCCTGGGCCGTCGTCGACCGCTCCAGTCCGAGTCGAAGGAGGTCCATCCCGAGGAGGGCCTTCTCACCGCCGCGCCCCTTGGTGAACACCGCCTCGTTCCCGATCACCACCCCGTGCTCGTTGGCGCCGACCTCCGCTCCCCACATCCACCACGGTCGCGACACCAACACGGCGTGGGTGTGGCCCACCTGAGGCACGTCGACCCAGGTGCACTTCACCCGGTCGCCCCGCTGATGATCGGCGGCACCCACCCATTCCAGGAGCTGGGCCTCGTTCGGGTCCCGGTCGCTGTTCTTCGCGAACAGGACCCCGCCGTCGGTGATGGTCACGAACGAGTCACACACGGGAG
>CAZNLF010000081.1:7298-11332 GCA_964573595.1 uncultured Acidimicrobiaceae bacterium
GCCACGACAGGGCCGATCCCGGGCACCACGGGCCGGTGGCCGCCCCGGCGCAGTACGGCCGAGCACTGTCGATCTCGCGTCCCCCGACCTTCACATCGTCCACCTTGACAAGCAATCGGTGCTTCCCGTTAACTCGGTCCCAGTGTGAAACTACCAACCGGCCGCCTCCGTTGAAGACGTCGGATGCCCGGGGCCACCTCGAGGTCGGGACAGCGACCAGGTGACGCTCGACCTGCTGATCACCAATGCTCGGGTCGTGACCGTCGACCCGGCGAGGCCCGCCGCCAGCACCATCGGGATCTGGAACGATCGGATCGTCGGCCTTGACGAGGAGGTCGAGGGCAACCGGTCCCGGGTGACGCTGGACCTCGAGGGCGCCACCGTCACCCCCGGCTTCCACGACGCCCACTGTCACACGACCTCGTACGGACTGGGTCTCGTCCATCTCCAGCTGAGCGACGTCACGGGCATCGGACCGACCCTCGACGCCGTGGCGGCCCATGCCGCCGGATTGGGGCCCGACGAGTGGGTGATCGGGTTCGGCTACGGCAACGGTCTCGCCCCCGACCAGTACCCCCACCGCCAGGAACTGGACCGGGCGGGGGGAGGTCGGCCGGTCTGGCTGACCCACCTCTCGGGTCACTCGTGCGTGGTGAGCGGCGCCGCATTGGACGCGGTGGGCATCACCGGTGCGCTCGGGCCCTCCCAGCGGGGGCGCGTGGCGTTGGACGGGAACGGTCGACCCACCGGGCTGGTGGAGGAAGCGGCGATGGACCTGGTCAAGAACCACGTGGGGCCCTCCTCGATCGAGCAGTTGGCCGCGGCGATCGACCGGGCGACCAGCCGGTACCTGACCGAGGGGATCACCAGCTTCACCGACGCCGGCATCGGTTGCCCGGGGATCGACCACTCGCCGGTCGAGCTGGCCGCCTATCAGCTGGCCCGCCACACCGGCCGGCTGCGCACCCGGGCACGGCTGATGGCGCACAACGAGCTGTTCCACCGGTTGGCGTCACACCCCGACGACCGGATCGCCACCGGACTCGACCTCGGGGTGCACACGGGCTTCGGTGACCACTGGCTCTCGCTCGGAGCCATGAAGGTCTGGATCGACGGGTCCGGGTTGGGCCACACCGCGGCCACCACCGGGGACGACGACCAGGCGGCCGGCGGGTTCGACAATGATCCGGCGATCCTCAGGCAATCGATCATCGACGCCCACCGGGGTGGTTGGCAGGTGGCGTGCCATACCATCGGTGACGGTGCCGTCGATCTCGTCCTCGATGCCATCGAGGAGGCCGACCGGGGTGGGCCCTATCCAGCACGCGGGGGCACGTCGCCCCGGCACCGGATCGAGCACGGCGTCATGATCCGACCCGACCAGGTCCGCCGTCTGGCCGAGCTCCACATGACGGTCGTGACCCAGCCCGTGTTCGTGGACGACTTCGGCGACCCGCTCCTCCAGCTGTTCGACGGGGGCCCGGGGGTCGAACAGTTCTTCCGGACGAGGAGTCTGATCGACGCCGGGGTGCCGGTGGACGGGAGCTCGGACCGGCCGGTCGCCGCCGGCCCACCCCTCCGTGGCATCCAGCAGATGGTCCAGCGGAGGACTGCGGCAGGCCGTGTCTTCGGTCCTGACGAATCACTCACCGCCGCGGAGGCACTGGCCTGCTACACGGTGGGCGGAGCCAGGGCCGCGCACACCGAGGCCGAACTGGGGATGCTCGCCGGCCGGCAGCTGGCCGACCTGGTGGTCCTCGACGACGATCCCACTGCGGTGCCGTCCGACCGGATCGCGGACATCCGGGTGGTGGCCACGATGATCGGCGGCCGCCCGGTCCACGATCCCGACTCGCTGTTCGACGGTGTGGAGGGCCCGGCTCCCGTCGACGGCGCCCGGGACGCGATGCGGGCGGCCGACGGCACCGCAGGTGTCGTGGGCGGCGCCCACGACCTGGGTGGCCGCCGTGGATGAGGAGGATGGAGCCGCGGGCATGCGCGTCAGCCGGTGGGGCTTTCCCATCGTGGACTTCCACGCCCACTTCCCGGTCCCCGACGAGCACCCCTCGGGGGCGGAGGAGCGGTACGTCCGGCGGCACGGGGAGCGCAAGGCGGCCATCCTCCGCGGGAACTGGCGCTGGTACCAGGAGCAGTGGTGGACCGCCTACTCCTTTCCCTTCCCCGAAGCGGACGAGCCGGGTCCAGAGGTCCAGGCCCGACGGTGGTCCGAAGAGATCGAGGCGGCCCAGGTCGAGGCGGTGGCCTTCGTCACCGGTGGCGGCAACCGGCTCCTGGCCGCGGCCATCGCCGGCCAGGCGCGCATGGTGGGCTTCGCCCACCACGACCCGTTCGTACCCGGTGCCGCCGCCGAGCTCCGGCGGTCGGTGGTCGACGACGGGATGCGGGGCTACAAGGTGCTGGCCCCGGCGCTGGACGGCCGGATCGACGACGAGTCCCTCTACCCGCTGTGGGAGGTGGCCGAGGAGCTGGGCATACCGGTGCTGATCCATTTCGGGACATTGGACGGTGGTGGTGGCACCGCCGCCCACCCCAACATCGATCCCCTGGTGCTGCACCCGGTGGCCAAGGCCTTCCCCGAGGTCCCCTTCGTGATCCCCCACTTCGGCTGCAGCTATCCGGGCGAGCTGCTCCAGCTGGCCTGGGCGTGCCGAAACATCCATGTCGACTCGTCGGGGAACAACGAGTGGGTCCGGTGGATGCCGTACCCCCTCACCCTCACCGACTTGTTCGCCAGATTCCTCGACACGGTCGGGCCCGGTCGCGTCCTGTTCGGGTCGGACTCGTCGCACTTCCCCCGCGGTCTCGTCCGCCGGTACTACGACGAACAGGTGCGGATCGTGACCGAACTGGGGCTGGCGGACGAGGACCGCCACCTGGTGTTCGCCGGCAATGCCGCCCGGCTGCTTCGACTCGGCCCCTCCAGGATCGGGAGCGATGCCGTTCATGCCGAGCCGGGCAGTGGAGCATGACGGGACGGCCATTGTCCGGGTCCGGCGCCGGACCCGACGAGCCGACCGGGAACCTCACCACCTTCGCACCGGAGATCGACGAACCCCTCCACGCCGTCCCGACCGGCAATCTGTGGGTCTCGCTTCCCGACATCGACATCACCGACGGGTCGGTACGGACCATCGGCGTCCTCGTCGAGCGAGCCCTCGGACTGGTGGAGGCGGGCGGCTCGTCCGAGATGCCCCTCGTACAACCGGTCCTCACCGTCGCAGGGGTGAGCACCACCGTCGGGCCGCTCGAGTGGGACCGGGTGGGCGACTGGCTGCCCCACTTCGTCGGCCGCACTCCGACCGGCGTCCTGGAGGGCTTCTTCTGCACGCCGGTCGACGAGCGCGGCGCGGTACTGCGTCTCGCCTTTCACAGCACGACCACACCGGCACGCACCGTCGAGCTGGGTTGGACCGGGTCCTGGGAGACCACCACCCTCACCCACCTCCGGCCGAAGCCGGTCGGGGAGGAACCCGAGGGCCGGACCGACCCGTGGACCGGGAGCAGGACCGTCTCGACCCGTGCCGGACTCCCACTACTCGCCATCTCCTGGCAGGGCGGCGAGGGGGTGGAGATCGCCGATGACGGTGACGCGCCGCGGTGGGAGGCCCGGCGGGTGGCATCGTTGAACGGTGGGCAGTCGCTCACCGCCGACCTGTTCATCGGGGTCGCCACCGAGCCCGACGGCTCGGCCACCACCGCCCTCCACCTCCGGCGGCGGGGATACGACCGGCTGTGGGAGGAGACCGTCGGCTGGCTGGAGGACCGGGCGCTCACCGTCTCCGATCCGAGGCTGGGCCTGGCCGCCCGCGTGAACGCCAACCTGTTCTTCAACTACTTCTTCGCCCAAGGAGACTGCCTCGACTCCGGACGTCCCGTCCTGGTCACGTCACGCAGTCGTCGGTACTACGTGGCCGCGGCGTTCTGGGGCCGTGACGCCTACTGCTGGACCGTCCCCGCCCTGCTCCTCACCGATGTCCGACGCTCCCGGGCGGTGCTGGTGGCCACCCTGGAGT
>CAZNLF010000082.1:0-2958 GCA_964573595.1 uncultured Acidimicrobiaceae bacterium
GGCCGGGCGAACCGGAAGGCCAGCGCCTCGCGTCCGGCCTGGATGACCATGGCCTGCCCGGTCTCCTCCCCCGACAGGCGCTCCACCACCGCCTCTGACACGGCGGACACGTCGATGAGCGGGAATCCGCTCCCCTCGAGCACCTGGCGGACATCGTCGATGAGCGGCGTGTCCACGATGCTCGGGCAGACGGCGTTGACCGTGATGTGGTGCTCCGCCAACTGGGGCCCGAGCGATCGGACGAGCCCGACGACCGCGTGCTTGGTCAGGCAGTAGATCGGGTCGGGCGAGAAGCCGATGAGCCCGGCCAGGGACGCGGTGGCCACGATGGCCCCACCCCCGCGGGCGGCGATGGCCGGGACCAGCGCCCGGAAGCCGAAGACGACGCCGTCCACGTTGACCCCGACGGCTCGACGGTAGATCTCGTCGGTGATCTTGGTGATGTCGGCCTCGCCGGTCGTCACCCCGGCGTTGAGATGGGCGAGGTCGATCCCGCCGAACCGCTCGGTGACCGCGTCGACGATGGCGGGCCACGCCTCGGACCGGCCCACGTCGGCCTGGAGGCCGATCCCACCGAGTGCGGCAGCCGCCTCCTCGGCGGCGTCGCCGTTGAGGTCGACCAGGGCGACCGAGGCGCCGGCGTCGACCAGCCGGGTGGCGGTGGCGAGTCCGATACCGGATCCCCCGCCGGTGACCACCGCGACCTTTCCGGAAAGCGCTGCCATCGGTTCCTCCGTCTCTCGTCGTCCGCGTCGGGCCGCTGCCACCCTATCGGGCACCTGGGGCATACTGGTGGGGTGCTGACGGCGATCCCCGACCGGCGCCTCCCCCGCAGCCCCGTCCTCCCATGAGACCCATTCCCGTCGCCTTCCACGTCTGGTTCCTCGAGGTGCACACCTACGGGATCGGCCTCGCCCTCACCTTCTGGTTCGGGCTCCGCTACACGGAGCGGCGGCTGCGTAACGCCGGCTACCCCTGGCAGTGGGTGACCGGGATGTTCGTCTGGGTCATCGTGGCCGCCATCGTCGGCGCCAGGGTCCTCCACGTGGTCTCCGACCTTTCCTATTACTCGCACAACCCGGGCCAGATCGTGGCCATCTGGCAGGGCGGCCTGTCGTCGTTCGGCGGGCTCCTCTTCGCCGTCCCGGTAGCCATCGTGAGCAGCCGCCGGCGGTGCCCGCAGCTGGCGACCATGCGCTTCGCCGACCTGATGGCTCCCGTACTGATGGCCTGCTGGGGGATCGGCCGCCTGCTGGGCCCGCAGATGATGGTGGCCGGCGGGGGCCACGCCACCAACCAGTGGTTCGGCATGTACTACGCGGGACAACCGGGCAAGCGGCTGCCGGTGCCGATCTTCCAGTCCATCGAGGACCTGACCATCTTCGGGATCCTCCTGCTCGTCGAGCGGTGGTTGCGGATCAGTGCGCCGACGCCGGCCGCCGCCGTGGGCGGGGGTCCGGCTCCAGCCCGGCTCCTGCCACCGTCGGGCATCGTGCTCGGGGTGGGCATGGTGCTCTGGGGGGTCGAGCGGTTCCTCGACGAGCATCTGTGGCTGGGCGAGGACGGGCACCTCGGCTCCCTGCTCACCCAGGGAGCCGGGATCCTCCTGGCCGTGGCCGGGGTGGCGCTGCTGATCAGCCGGATCGGCCCACTCCGACGGTGGCGGCGCGGCGAGGGGGGCGACCCCGCCCCCGACGGACCCGGGTCCGGGAACGACGCCGACGTCGCCGACGGGCAGGGCGACGGGCCCGGGGCACCGGTCGGTGCGACCCCGCCCCCGGGGGCCGAGGGCGCTGCACGTCCCCCGGCGCCGGTACCGTCGGTCTCTACCGGACCAGGGCCCGTCGAGCCCGGGTAGCCCACAGGGCGGACACCGCGGTCCCCACCGCTACCGCGGCCAGAGCGACCGGCGAGTGCAGCGCGACGGCCAGGGCCACTGCGCCGGCCACTTCGGCGCCGACCACCACCCTCACCGCCCGGGGGCCCGCCGCGGTGAACCGGCGGTGGAACGCCAACAGCTCGCCGGGGCTCCTCAGGTGCCGGGTCAGGAGCACGGCCAGTCCGCGGAGGGTCCCGAAGGCGACACCGATGGCCAGGGCGGTCGCCGGCGCCGCCGTGAGGGCACCGAGCACGATCATCAGGTAGACGGCGGCCGAGGTGATGTAGGTGACGAGGCCGGTGCCGATCTGCCATCCGAACCCGGCACCGTAGACCCAGGGCCGGTACTGGTCGAGCCACCGCTCGTTGACCTGACGGCGGTGGATGGGGACGCGCAGCCCCCCCACGCCCGCATCGGAGGCGGCGGCCACCACGGCGGCGACGAGGGCGGTGGCGATGAGCGCGGTCGGACCCGGGTGCACGGCGCGGACGCCCAGGGCCGACAGGCCCATGACCGCTCCGAGCGTCACCCCTCCACCCACCGCACCGGCCACGAACCAGCCGGCCGTGGCCCGGTAGGAGTGGCCCTTGGCCCGTTCGCTGATCGGGGTGATGGTCGACAGCATCGAAAGCCCGCACGGCGACCAGGTGGAGCGCAGAGCGGCGGCGAGCGCCACCAGCGCGGCGACGGCGGCGATGCAGACGGTCATCGGTCTCCTGTTCGGGTCGGATGGACGGGGTGGATCATCGCTAGGCGGCCGAGCCGAAGAACGGCGGGCCGAAGGTGAAGATCCCACCGTCCCGGGCCACCAGCCAGTAGCCCTGGCCGGACGGAGGGGTGGCCATGCCCACGATCGGCTGGTTGAGCACGATGGCACCGGTCGATCCGCGGAATTGGGCGTCGCCGAAGCAGAAGACGCCGCCGTCGGCCGCCACCAACCAGTACCCGAGGCCGGTGGCCGTGGGGGCCATGCCGACGATCGGCTTGTTGAGTGGCCGCCCGCCCATCGACCCGAAGAACGGCGCGGCGCCGAAGCAGAAGATGCCGCCGTCGGCCGCCACCGTCCAGTAGCCCTGGCC
>CAZNLF010000082.1:3058-11291 GCA_964573595.1 uncultured Acidimicrobiaceae bacterium
CGCCGAAGCAGAAGATGCCGCCGTCGGCCGCCACCGTCCAGTAGCCCTGGCCGGAGGGCGTGACCGCCATGCCCGCCATCGGCTTGTTGAGCACGATGGCGCCGGTCGACCCGTGGAACGGGGCCCCACCGAAGCAGAAGATGCCGCCGTCGGCCGCCACCAGGTAATAACCCCCTCCGGGACGCGAGTCCATCCCCACCACCGGTTTGGCCAAGGTGGTGCCCGAGGCGTCACCGCTGTCGGTGAAGTCGCCGAAGGTGATCACCTTGCCGAAGGAGGTGGCCACGGCATATCCCCCCCCGTCACTGCTGATCGCCATGCCGACGCCCTCGCACTTGGTGAGCGGAGAGCTGCAGGGGGGTGGGGGTGGCGTCGGGAACGCCGGGGTCCAGCACGCCACGTTCTGCTCGGCGGTGCCGTCGTCCTCGGCGTTCGTCGTGGTGCAGGTGGGGTCGATCTCCCAGGGCGGGACACACGCCACCACCCGGCAGACGATGCGCCCGATGCAGTCGATGTCCTGGTTGCACTGGCCGTAGCGGAACTGGAAGCAGCCGGTCACGTAGGAGTCGCAGCCCTGCGGGCCGCAGCCGCAGTTGACGCCGTCGCAACCGGGCTCACAGAACCCGAAGCCGTCGCCGCAGCCGGTGTCGCATTGGCAGCGGGCGTTGCAGTCCATGTAGTAGCGGGGCCCACCGCAGTACGAGGAGTTGTCCGCCTTCCACCAACCGGCCATCACGGTGTCGGTCGGGCAGTAGTTGTAGCCGCCGTTGACCGAGCAGCAGAACTCGGTGTAGCCCGCGCAGCACGTCGAGTCACAGCCGCAGCTCCCGTTGCCGCAGGTGCACACCTGGCCGTAGGCGGTGCCGGGCTTCAGCACCAGGTCGAGGCCCGCGCCGACGGCGACGGCGCTGCCGGCATAGGCGGACCGGTTGATGAAGCTGCGCCGCGACAGTCGCGACTCGAGGAAGCCCGAGGCCCGCTCGACCAGGGTGACGCTCACCGGACCACCCGCCTCGGGGGCCGGCTCATCCGGATGCCTCGGCTGCCCGGCGGACGCCTTGGAGCTCGGCCAGGGCGGTGACGGCCAGGAAGCAGAGCCAGGCCCCCAGCGCGCTCGCCGCCACGAGGGGGAGCCCATGCAGGGGCTGGCCGCGCAGCACGGACACGATGGTGCCGGACGGCCGGGACAGGGCCACCGCGCCGGCGGCGACCGCCAGACCGGCGTTGATCACCACGTGCAGCATGGTGGCGGGCGTGTCCGGCGTGCCGAAGCACCCGCAGCTGGCCAGGGCGCCGCCCCGGTGCCGCAGGTAGCCGACGACGACGGCGAAGGAGCCATAGGACAGAGCCACCGCCAGCGCGGTGGCCGGGAGCGGGGCGACGAGCGCGGCCACCCCGAGCGCGGCCTCGAGGACGGCCCCGACCCGGACCACCCTCGCCATCCGGGCCTGGCTGACGGGCACCAGCCCGGTGAGGGCGCGGGACGTGTCCCCCGGCCGGGCCGCCTTCGACACACCGGCCACGATCAGCAGGGTGCAGGCGATCAGGTAGGGACCGATCAGTTCCATCCGGGTCCCGATGCGGTCTGGGGCATGGGGGACGGCACGGCCGGTCGGCTGATGGACACCGAGCCGAGCAGGCCGTTCACCCGGGGCACGAGGGCATTGCGCCGTGCGTGGCTCCCGAGCACGACGTAGATGGTGAAGGGCCGGCCCGCCTCGGTGAAGAACCACTGGGTCCCCGACTGTCCGCCGAGACCCCGCCGGAGGAGGTAGGGCCGGAAGTCGCCCGCAGCCAACGAGCGCGGCATGCCCTGGCGGGCGAACAGCGCCCGTCCGAGGCTCTCGGGGCCGTACTCGAACAGCACGGCGAAGATGTCGTTCGGCCCCATCAGGTTCACCGCGCCACCCCCGAAGTCGGCCGTGTCGGCGGGAAGGGGGAAGGTGGCGAAGTGGGCCACCGGGTAGGGGACCTCACGGCCGACGGCACCGCGGACGAAGATCCGCCCCTCGAATCCCCCGGGTAGGGGTGCGTCGATCCCGTGGGCATGCAGTGACGCCACGGTCACCCGGCCCGTCGCGCCGGGGTCGGGAGACCGTCGTCCCCGGACCGGCCGTAGACCTCGTCGAGCGAGTTCGGGTACAGGCTCGGGTCGCCGGGGAGGACCCCGGCCCTCCTCAGCTCACGGTCGTTGGCCGACTCCCGCTCGGGGCCGTCGAGACCCTCGGCGAGCGCCCGGCTCCGGCTCCCGACGCCGAAGGGCCGGGCGTCCGCCTCCGCCCGGCGCACCAGCTCGGCCACCTGGTCGAAGTGGTTGGCCACACCCTCGCCGATGCGCAGCCCACTGCGGCCGTCGACCAGCACGAAAAACGGCGAGCCCGGGACCTCGTAGTCGCCCCACGCCTCGGTCGACATCACCACCAGGAGCCCGGGAGGGGCCTGGCCGGCGACCTCCGAGGGGATCTCCATGTCCGGGCCCTTCGTCACGACCACCAGACGGGTGTCGGCCGGCAAGCCCAGCCGGTCGGGTTGCCGAAAGGCCTTCCAGAAACCGGAACAGGTCGCACAGCCCGACGACAGGAAGGCCAGGAGTGTGAGCCGGTCCCCGCCGTCCACCGACACAGCCAGGGCGTTCCCGTCGGGGGTCACACCGGCGACGGTGGGCGCGGCGGTCGAGTTGCGCTCGCCCGGTAGCGGCGGCCCCATGGTGATCGGCACCTGTCTCGAGCCCGCCGCCCCCGGGGCACCCGCCGCGGCGTGGTCGTGCGGGGCGGCCGGGTCCCCGACACCGACTCCCAGCTCGTGGAGGGACCTCAGGATGTCGGCATGACTGCGCAGCAGTCCGGCGACGAGAACGGCCATCAGCAGTACGACGAGCGTCAGCACGACGGCGAGTGCGACCATCAGCAACCTCCACGACGGCGGGAGGAGCCGCCCGGTGCAGACCCCTCCGACCCGCGCCTCATGCTACGGAACCCGAAGAGGGAAACGGTGCATATCCCGCGGCCTGCCCTTGCGCGCCGAGTGACCTACTCCGGCGGGACGATCTCCGTCTGTATCGCCTCGTCCTTGGCCCGGGACCGTTCGGCCAGGTTCCGCTGATGCTCGAGGAGCGCGTCGCGGAGCTCGGGGTCACCCACGGCCAGGATGCGGGCGGCCAGCAACCCGGCGTTCTGTCCGGCCCCGATGGCCACGGTGGCGACCGGGATCCCGGCGGGCATCTGCACGATCGACAACAGCGAGTCGATCCCGTCGAGACGGGTGAGCGGTACCGGGAGGCCGATGACCGGGAGCGTTGTGACCGAAGCCAGCATTCCGGGCAGGTGGGCCGCGCCGCCGGCGGCGCCGATGAGGACACCGAGTCCCCGGCCGGCGGCGGCGGCTCCGTACTCCAACAGCTGGTTGGGCGTGCGGTGCGCCGACAGGACACGCACTTCGCTCGGCACCCCCAACTGGTCGAGGACCTCGCGGGCCGGCGCGGCGACGGACCAGTCGGAGTCGCTCCCCATGATGATGCCGACGCGGGGGGCGCTCATCGGACGAGCAGGGAACGGGCGGCGGCGCGGGCGGACCGGAGTGCCGTCTCGGGGTCGTCGGCCAGGGCCGTCACGTGCCCCAGCTTGCGCCCGGGCGAGTACGACTTGCCGTAGAGGTGGATGTGAATGGTCGGGTCCTCGAGGGCGCGGGGAACCGTGCCGGCCAGGTCGACGGGCCGGGGCGGACCGAGGAGGTTGACGGTGGCGGCGGCGGGGACGAGCTGGGTGGAGGCACCCAGCGGCCAGTCGAGCACGGCGCGCAGGTGGTTCTCGAACTGCGATGTCGCCGACGCGTCGATCGTGGCGTGCCCGCTGTTGTGGGGCCGGGCGGCCAACTCGTTCACCACCAGGTCACCGTCCACGGTCAGGAACAACTCGACAGCGAGGATTCCCGACACGTCGATCCGGTCGGCGATGGCGACGGCCACGGCTGTGGCCTCGGAGGCGACGTCCCCGGGGATGCGGGCCGGCATCACCAACTCGTGGCAGATGCCGTCCCGTTGGATCGTCTCCACCACGGGATAGGTGATGGACTGCCCACTCGGGCGACGCACCACCAGCACCGCCAACTCGGCGGCGATGGGCACCCGGGCTTCGAGCAGCCACCGGTCGTAGCCCGCCAGCTCTTGGTGGTTGGACAGGTCGGACGGGCTGGTCACGTAGAAGACGCCCCGGCCGTCGTAGCCGCCGCGGGGGGCTTTCACCACGATCGGCCACCCGTTCGCATCACCGAACTGCTCGAGGGAACGGACGTCGCCCGCCCGGACGTCCTCGAAGGCGGGGACGGTGAAGCCGGCGTCTCCGAGCACGCGCCTCGCGATGCTCTTGTCCTGCGCGAGGAGCTTGGCCTCCGGGTTGGGCCGCACCACGTGCCCGGCCTCGACCAGTGCCCGGAGGTGGCCGTTCGGCACGTGCTCGTGGTCGAACGTCACGACGTCGGACACCCCGGCCAGGGAGAACAGGGCGTCGAGGTCGTCCGGATCGCCGGGTCGGAAGCGGGCGCCGGCCTGGATCGCCGGGTCGGTGAGATGGGGGGTGAGGACCTGGAGCTCGATGCCGAGGGCGATCGCGGCCTGTTGGGTCATCCGGGCCAGCTGGCCACCGCCCACCATGCCGACCACCGCCGTGGGTGACGTCGTGCGAACTTCGTGGAGGACGGTCACCGGTCGTGGCCCCCGTCGACGAGCGGGTCCACTACTCCGCCGTCACCGCTGCGGACGGTTCCGCCAGCGGTGCACGCAACTCCTCGGGCGCGCACGACGACGTCAGGAAGCACATCGGCGAGCTTAGTCAGGGGACCGGCCCGTCGAAGCCGGAGCCGGACGCGGGCCGCGACCACCGGGCCTAGAGTTCGGACCCAAGGATTCGGCGCGGCGTACGAGCCATTCGGGGAGGCACCTCATGGTCCTGCACATCGAGACGGTCAGCATCGACGCGACAGATCCTCAGTCGTTGGCGGGATTCTGGTCGGCGGTGCTCGGCTGGAGCAACCGTGTCGACGACGACGGCGACGTCTGGGTCGAGCCCCCCGCGGGACAGCCCGGCCACGGGTCGGCACGGCCGCTCCTCTTCCTGCGGGTGCCCGAGCCGAAAACCGTGAAGAACCGGATCCACCTCGACCTCCGGCCGGACGATCAGGAGCAGGAGATCGAACGGGTCGTCGCCCTCGGGGCCCGGCGCCCCTCCATCGGGCAGACCGGCCACGAGAGCTGGGTGGTGCTGGCCGATCCCGAAGGGAACGAGTTCTGCATCCTGGGCGAGCAGTAGGCAGTCACCGAGCGAGCGCGGTCCAGCCGGACGACCATACCCGCTCCGATCGTCCCAGCCCCTTTTCCGCGGTGGTTCAGCCTTCCGCGGCCGCCTTGGCCTCGGCCGCCTTGCGGTACGCCTCGAGCTGGTCCAGGAGCGGCATGCGCTCCTGGCCCACGGTCGAGTCGAGCCGGTCGGCGATCTCCTGGGGCGTCCACCGTCCGTCGGCATAGACGGCACGCACCTCTTGGGGCTGGTTCCACACGGCGATCTTCGGTCCCACCGATGTGTAGACCTGCCCGGTGATGTGCTTGGCCCGGTCGGAGAGGAGATAGACGACCAGGGGTGCGACATCCTCGGGGTCCCCCATCTCGGCCAGATCCATTGGCACGTTGGCCGACATGCGGGTGCGGGCCACCGGTGCGACCGCATTGGCGGTGATCCCGTACCGGCTGAGCCCGGCCGCCGCGGAACGGACCAGCGACACGATGCCGCCCTTGGCCGCCGCGTAGTTGGCCTGGGCCACGCTGCCGGCGAACGCACCGGACGTGAAGGCGACCAGCGAGCCTCCGCCCTCCTGCTTGCGCATGATCGCCGACGCCGCCCGGAACACGGTGAAGTGGCCCTTCAGGTGCGTCTCGATGACGGCGTCCCACTCCTCCTCGGACATGTTGAAGAGCATGCGCTCCCGGAGGATGCCGGCGATCGCCACCACCCCGTCGATCCTCCCCCATCGCTCCACACCCGCACCGACGATCTTCTCCCCACCGCTCAGGCTGGTCACGCTCTCGCCCACGGCGACCGCCTCGCCCCCGCCGGCCTCGATCTCGGCGACCAGCGTCTCTGCGACCTCGCTCTTCGGATCCTCGCCGGCCAGACCCACGCCGATGTCGGCCACCACCACCCTGGCCCCCTCGGCTGCCGCGGCGAGCGCCACGGCACGACCGATGCCGCCCCCCGCACCGGTGATCGCCACCACTTTGCCCGCTAGGAATCCACTCATGTGCGCACTGCCTCCCTGTTCCGTCGACGATGCCGACACGACCGGTCCCCGCCCACCGGAGCGCGCCTCGCCGCGCGCCCGGCACGTCGGAACCGGTCCCGCAGCAGGTTGACCGTATACGAGAACCTGTTCTAGCGTCCCCACCGGGTCGGCGCCACCCACGGGCGGGCTCCCGCGACCGTGGACCGACCCGACCCGGGCATCGTCACCGAGCACAACAATCGTCATCGAGCAAACAACGGCCGTCAGCGCCGTGAGGGGAAGGTCCACCATGGGCGATCTTGGATTTTGGGCACTGGCCCATGAGCACCCGGACAAACTGGCCCTGGTCGCACCGGACGGCACGGAGTACAGCGCCGGCGAGCTCCTGGGCCGCGCCAACCAGGTCGTGCACGGCCTCCGCGGACTCAACCTGAAGCCTGGCGATGTCGTCGCCACCCTCCTCCCCAACGGCGTCGAGGCGTTCGAGCTCTACCTGGCCGCCCTGCAGTCCGGCTGGTACCTCGTGCCCATCAACCACCACCTGATCGGCCCGGAGGTCGCCTACATCCTGAGGGACTCCGAGGCGAAGGCGTTCATCGCCCACGAGCGCTTCACCGAGGTGGCCCTCGATGCCGCCGAGGAGGCCGAGCTGCCGTCGTCCAGATGCTTCGCGGTGGGTGAGATCGTCGGGTTCGGCTCCTACGCCATGATGAGGGACTCCCAGCCCAAGACCGATCCGGACGACCGCACCATCGGCGACGTCATGAACTACACCTCGGGCACCACCGGCAACCCCAAGGGGGTGTTCCGCCCGCTGAGCGGTGCCACTCCGGAGCAGGCGGCACTCGGCCTCTCGGGGATCCTGTTCCTGTTCGGCATCCAGCCCGACGACCCCCACGTCCACATCGTGGGCTCTCCCCTCTACCACACGGCCGTCCTGCGCTATTCGGGGGCGTCCATCCACCTGCTGCACACGGTCGTCGTGATGGACAAGTGGATCCCCGAAGAGATGCTGCAGCTGATCGAGAAGTACAAGGTCACCAACTCCCACATGGTGCCCACCCAGTTCCACCGGCTCCTGGCCCTGCCCGAGGAGACGCGCCAGAAGTACGACATGTCGTCCCTCCAGCACATGATCCACGCCGCCGCGCCATGCCCGGTGGACGTGAAGTACAAGATGATCGAGTGGTGGGGGAACGCCATCGACGAGTACTACGCCGCCTCCGAGGGTGGCGGCACCCTGGTTACCGCCGAGGAATGGCTGGAGAAGCCCGGGACGGTGGGCAAGGCGTGGCCCATCTCCGAGATCGCCATCTTCGACGACGAGGGGAACCGCATCGAGGAGCCCAACGTCATCGGCACCGTCTACATGTCCATGCAGACCGGGGACTTCCAGTACCACAAGGACGAGAAGAAGACCCAGAGCAACCGCATCGGTAAGTTCTTCACGGTCGGTGACGTCGGGCTCATCGACGAGGACGGCTACCTGTTCCTCCGGGACCGGAAGATCGACATGATCATCTCCGGCGGCGCCAACGTCTACCCCGCCGAGATCGAGAACGTGCTCCTCGGTTTCCCCAAGGTGGGCGACGTGGCCGTCTTCGGCATCCCCCACGACGACTGGGGCGAGGAGATCAAGGCGGTCGTCGAGCCGGCCGAGGGCGTCGAGCCGACACCCGAGCTGGCTGAGGAGATACTCGCGTACTGCGCCACCCGCCTGGCCAAGTTCAAGACGCCCAAGTCGATCGATTTCACCGACGCCTTGCCGCGCGACCCGAACGGCAAGCTCTACAAGCGCAAGCTACGCGACCCGTACTGGGAGGGACGCCAGAAGATCTGAGCCACGCTCAGGCCGGCGTCGGCCCCGGGAGGCCGAGGGAGCCGGGGACGTCGGAGGCCGCGCCGGGTCGCGCCGCCTCGGCGCGCATCGCCTCGAGCATCACCGGGTCGGCGCTGTCCACGT
>CAZNLF010000083.1:0-811 GCA_964573595.1 uncultured Acidimicrobiaceae bacterium
CCAGTCCCGACAACGCCAACAACGCCTGCACGGGGGTACCGGCGAGCTTCGGGGGCCCGGACACCAACTCGACCGCCCTCGCCGTCGAGGGCCTCGCCGCCCAACATGCGCTCGCCACGCCCGTCTCGGCCAATGCGCTGACCTTCCTCACCAACGGACAGGATGCCGACGCCGGCTGGTCGCTGTACCCGAACACCCTCACCACGCCGGGCGTGACCGATCCGGACTCGACCGCCCTGGTGATCCAGGCCCTGGTGGCGCTGGGCCAGTCACCGGTCGCCGGCACCTTCGAGAAGGGTGGCGCCACGCCCGTCTCCGCGCTGCTGTCGTTCCAGCTGGCCAGCGGGACGGGCGCCGGTGCGTTCTTCTTCCCCGGCAGCAGCGCCCCCAATGTGCTCGCCACCTACCAGGCGGTCCCGGCCGCGGCGGGGGTGACCTTCCCCTTCGTCGCCGCCTTCAGCGGCCGGGGCTACTGGCTGGTCGCCTCCGACGGGGGGGTGTTCTCCTACGGTGACGCCACCTTCCACGGCTCGGCCGGCTCGCTGGTCCTCAACCGGCCCATCGTGGGCATGGCCACCACGCAGGACCGGAACGGCTACTGGCTGGTCGCCTCCGACGGCGGGGTGTTCGCCTACGGCGACGCCGTCTTCCACGGCTCGCACGGGGGCTCGCCGCTGAACGAGCCGATCGTCGGCATGGCCACGACGCCGGACGGCGGCGGCTACTGGCTCGTCGCCTCCGACGGGGGAGTGTTCTCCTACGGCGACGCCGTCTTCCACGGCTCGCACGGGGGCTCGCCGCTGAACGAGCC
>CAZNLF010000083.1:911-11206 GCA_964573595.1 uncultured Acidimicrobiaceae bacterium
CGTCGCCTCCGACGGGGGAGTGTTCTCCTACGGCGACGCCGTCTTCCACGGCTCGGCCGGTTCGCTCGCCCTCAACAAGCCGGTCGTGGGCATGGCCGCCACGTCGGACGGCGGCGGCTACTGGCTCGTCGCCTCCGACGGGGGAGTCTTCTCCTACGGCGACGCCACGTTCGTCGGCTCCCACGGCGGCTCGCCGCTCAACAAGCCGATCGTGGGCATCTCGCTCGCCAACTTCCCGGGTGTTACTTGATCGAAAGGGGAGGACCGCCCTTTCCGAGGCTGGTGGCGACGGCGCTGTTCGTCGCCGCGGCGTCCGCGGCGCTGGCCGTCGCCGGACCGGACGCGCTCCTCCCCTTTAAGGATGCCGCCGGGGCGGCCACCGAGGTGGGTGTGGGGTTCGTCATCGACTTCGGCAACTCGAGCAAGCCGCTGGTCGGTTGCGCCAAGGTTCCGCCGTCGGACAACGGCTATGAGGCCCTCGGCGCGTTCTTGGCCCAGGAGGGTCAGGCGCCGGCCACCTACAACCAGAGCGGACTGCTGTGCTCCATCGGCAACGACCCGTCCGGGGCGCCATCGGTGTGCGGAAATGGCACCTCCGCTGGCTACTACTACTGGTCGTACTGGTACATGACCGACGGCAGCGGTACGTGGACCTATGGCAGCAGAGGCGCCTCGGTGGCGGTGGGCACCGCGGCGAACGGCCAGGACGTCGAGGGCTGGAGGTTCCAGGACCCGGGTCCCGACAACCCGAGCGCACCGGCCCCGGGCGCAGCACCGGACTACACGGCCATCTGCGGATCGGCCGAAGCGGTCGTCGCCACCACGGCCCCGCCGACGACCGCGGCCACCCATCCCACCGACGCGACGGTCGCCCCGATGACGGCCTCGACGTCGGTGACCACGACGATGGTGCCCACCAAGTCGACCACATCGGCCACGTCCACGACGACCACCACCGGAGCGTCGGCGACCGCGGCAGCCGGCAAGCACCACGGCCCGACGGCGCAGTCGTTGCGCGCCGCGCCGGCCGACAGCCGACAGGACGGCGGCGGCAGTCCCGTTCCCTTGGTGATCGGCAGCCTCATCGTCGCGGGCCTGGCGGTTGCCGCCGTGCTCGGCTGGCGGCGGCGCTCCGGTACGCCATGACCATCGGTCGGCGACGGTCGCCCGGACGGCCGGGGCTCCATCCCGCGGCCTGGTGGCTGTGGGCCGGATGCCTCGCCGGCGCGGCAAGCCGGACCACCAACCCGATCCTGTTGGCCAGGGTGGCCGCGGTGGCCGCGTTCGTCGTCTCGGCCCGGCGCACCTCGGACCCGTGGTCCAGATCGCTGGTGGTCTTCTTCCGGCTCGGGCTGGTGGTCGTGGTGCTGCGGGTGGTGATCGAGATCGTGTTCGGCGACCGCGTCCCCGGGCACGTGCTGTTCACCCTCCCCCAGGTTCCCCTGCCGTCGTGGGCGGCCGGGGTCAGCATCGGCGGTCCGGTCACGACGGAGTCGGTGCTGCAGGCGGCGGTCGACGGGCTCCGGCTGGGGGTCGTGCTGATGTGCTTCGGGGCGGCCAACTCGCTCGCCAGCCCCTACCGCCTCCTCCGGTGCCTCCCCGCGGTCCTCTACGAGGCCGGGGTCGCGGTGACCGTCTCGCTGGCCTTCGCCCCGGAGGTGGTGATGGCCATCGCCGGTGTGCGGGACGCCAGACGGCTCCGTGGGCGTCCGACCCGTGGCGTGGCCGGATTGCGGGGAATGGCCATCCCGGTTCTCGAGAGCGCACTCGACCGCTCGCTCCAGCTGGCATCGTCGATGGACGCGCGTGGATACGGCCGCCGGGTCGCCGTCGCGGCGCGGACGAGGCGCCTGGCCGGCGGATCGACGGCGGTGGGACTGCTCCTCGTGGTAGTGGGCGTCTACGGCGTTCTCGACTCGGGCTCACTGCCGGCCGGAGGCCTCCCGTTCCTGGCGGTCGGAGCGGTGTTGGTGGGCTACGGTCTGGGGGCCAGCGGCCGGCGCACCAACCGCACCCGGTACCGCCCCGACCGGTGGGGAGCGAGGGAGTGGGTGGTGACGGCCTCGGGAGCGTGCGTCCTGGCCGGCCTGGTCCTCGCGTCGGCGCTCGGCGTACCCGGCTTGCAGCTCGAGGTCTACCCCCTCCACGTGCCGACCCTCCCCCTGCTCCCCACGGTGGCGATCCTGGTGGGACTGGTGCCGGCCGTGGCGGCGCCCGCCCCCCGTCGGTCCGGCATCGACCGGCCGGGTGCGACAGCGGCCTCCAGCCACCGCCTTTCGACCGAACCGGTGGGGGGTGCGGCATGATCACCTTCTCCGATGTGTCGTTCAGCTACCCGGACGCGACGGCGCCCACCCTCAGTCATGTCGAACTGTCCATCGGTGAGGGCGAGCTGTGCCTGGTGGTGGGCGAGACGGGTTCGGGCAAGACCACCCTGCTCCGCGCCATCAACGGATTGGTGCCCCACTTCTCGGGGGGGCGGCTGTCCGGGGAGGTCAGCATCCTCGGGCGGTCCACCCGGGAGTTCCCACCACGAGAGCTCGCCGACATCGTGGGGGTGGTCGGCCAGAACCCGGCCGCTAGCTTCGTCACCGACGTGGTCGAGGACGAACTGGCCTACACCATGGAGAACCTGGGCATCGCTCCCGACGTGATGCGGCGCCGGGTCGAGGACACCCTCGACCTGCTCGGACTGCACGAGCTGCGCCACCGGCCGTTGCTGACGCTCTCCGGGGGGCAGCAGCAACGCGTGGCGATCGGCGCCGTCCTCACTGCGTCCCCCCGGGTGTTGGTGCTTGACGAGCCCACCTCCGCGCTGGACCCCGCCGCCGCCGAGGAGGTACTCGGATCGCTCACTCGTCTCGTCCACGACGTCGGCCTGACCGTGGTGATGGCCGAGCACCGGCTGGAGCGGGTCATCCCGTTCGCCGACCGGGTCGTGCTGGTGCCCGGTGGAGGTGCGCAGCTGGTGGTCGGCCCGACGGCGGAGATCATGTCGGCATCGCCCGTGGCACCGCCCATCGTGGAGCTCGGCCGACTGGCCGGATGGTCACCGGTGCCCTTGTCGGTCCGTGACGCCAGGCGCCGGGCCGGTCCGCTGCGCCAGAGGATCTCCGCCGCCCCGCATCCGGTGGCGCCTTCGGACCACGTCGACAAGGGTGGCGTGGTCGGCTCGGTTCGACGCCTGACGGTCCGCTACGGCGAGGTGGTCGCCTTGGGCGACGTCGACCTCGAGGTCGACGCCGGTGAGGTGGTGGCCGTCATGGGGCGGAACGGGTCGGGCAAGTCCACACTGCTCAACCACATGGCCGGCCTGCGCGCTCCGGGCTCAGGGCGGGTCCAGGTCCTCGGGACCTCACCTTCGGACGTGCCGCCGCGTACGCTCATCTCACTGGTCGGGCTGGTGCCCCAGGACGCAGGGATGCTCCTCTACGGGGAGTCCGTGGCGGACGAGTGCGCGACGGCCGACCGCGAGACGAGGCTCGACCCGGGCACGACGGCCGCCGTGCTCGGAGAGGTGCTGCCGGCGATGCCGCCCGATCGTCATCCACGTGACCTCTCCGAAGGCCAGCGCCTGGCGCTGGCGCTGGCGGTGGTCCTCGCGCCCCGGCCGCCGCTGCTCCTGCTCGACGAGCCCACCAGGGGCCTCGACTACCCCAGCAAGCACCGGCTGGTGGCGACGCTCCGGAAGCTGGCGGCCGACGGCGTGTGCGTGGTCGTGGCCACGCACGACGTCGAGCTGGTGGCGCAGGTCGCCACCCGGGCGGTCGTGCTGGCCGAAGGGGAGATCGTCTCCGACGGCGCGGCGCGCGAGGTAGTGTGCCACTCTCCGGTGTTCGCGCCCCAGGTGGCGAAAGTGCTGGCTCCCGAGCCATGGCTCACCGTCGACGAGGTCCGACAGGCCATGGAGGCCTCGAGCAGCCATGCCTAGGGACGGCACCCGACCCGGCGCGATTCGGCTGCGGCCGCGGGCGTCCGTGCTCTTGTTGGTGACATCGTTGGTCGGCGTGGTCGGCTTCTGCTGGCCCCTGTTCATCCACAGCCACGCCAGCGCCAATCTGGCCCACTCCTCTGATGCGCCCTGGCTGTTCGTGGCCATCCTGCCGCTGCTCCTGGCCGTGGTGCTGGGGGAGATGGCGGAGGGGTCGCTCGACGCCAAGGCCATCGCCCTGCTCGGGATCCTGGCCGCCTGTGGGGCCGCGCTCCGGATCCCGAGCCCGGGGGTGGCGGGATTCGAGCCGGTGTTCTTCCTCCTCATCCCGGCCGGGCGCGTGCTCGGACGCGGGTTCGGGTTCGTGCTGGGTGCGGTGACCATCGCCGCATCCGCGCTGATCACCGGTGGCATCGGCCCGTGGCTGCCGTTCCAGATGTTCGGGGCGGCGTGGATGGGGTTCGGAGCGGGATGCCTGCCGCCCGTCAGGGGCAGGGCGGAGATACTGCTACTGGCGGCCTATGCGGCCGTGTCGTCCGTCGCCTACGGCACGCTGCTCAACCTGTGGTTCTGGCCGTTCGGCGCCGGCACGGCGACCAGTTTCTCCTTCGTCTCCGGGTCCGGGTTCCTCTCCAACCTCCACAGTTTCGTGTTCTTCGATCTGACCACGTCGCTCGGGTTCGACATCACCCGCGCCGTCACCAACGCGGTGCTCGTCCTCGCCCTCGGGCGCCCCGTGCTGGCGGCCCTGCGGCGGGCGTCACGCCGGGCCGCCTTCGGCGCCGAGGTGGTCTACCAGTAGACGGTCACTTCGTGGACGTTCCTCACGGGCCCGGTCGCCACTCGAGCAGGACGATGGTGGCATCGTCCTGTAGGCGGTTGCTCTGGAAGTCGGCCACCTGTTGGACGGCGTGCCGAAGGACGAGGTCGGGGACGGCCCGGGCGTTGACCGCCTCCTCCACGAGGTGGACGAACCGGTCGATCCCGAACGGGGAGCCGTCCGCGGCCCGTCCGTCGACGACGCCATCGGAGTAGAAGACGACGGTGTCACCCGGCTCGAGCTCGACCTCCACTTCCTCCACCAGCGCGCCGCCGAGGCCCCAGGGAAGTGACGGCCGGCAGTCCAGCTGGCGGGTGACTCGACCGGCCCGCACCAGGAGCGGCAAGGGGTGGCCGGCGTTGGTCCAGGCGAGGCGCCCGTTGCGGAGGTCGAGCCGGGCCAGTTGCCCGGTGACGAACACGTGGCCGCCGAATCGATCCGCCAGTGTCTCGTCGAGCCCTTCGTGCATGACGGCCAGCGCCCGTCCCTGTCGTCGGTCGTAGCGGTAGCGGCCGACGGCGAGGGCCGAGGTGAGGCTCGAGTCGATGCCGTGGCCCATGGCATCCATGATCGCCACATCGAGCACGAACCCGTTGACCGCATGGTCGAAGCTGTCACCCCCGACGTCGTAGGCCGGCTCCAGCAGACCGGTCGAGCGGCCCTCGGGCGTCCGGATCTGCAGGGGGGGCAGGAGATCCCACTGCAGGCTGGCGGGCAGGCTCATCGACCTGCGGCGCCGGACCATGTTGAACAGATCGGTCTGGCGAGCCGTGATCGAGATGACCGCGCCGGCGAGCATGCCGAGCTCGGCGACCTGTCGTTGGGTGGCATCGTTCCCGTCGTCCCGCATCGTGAGGCCGAGCACCCCCGTGCACTCGGAGCCTTCGACGATCGGCACCCAGTAGCGCGTCCCGGCTTCATCGGCCTGCTCATCGACGACGCGGCGCTCGGCGAACGACCGGCCCGCCTTGGTGCCCGTCACGGCCACACCCACGGGAAGTTCGACGTGCACCCCCCGGTCCGGCACCGGGTAGAGCATCGTCTGCTCGAAGTCCGCCAGGTAGATCACCAGGTCGGCGGCACCCGCCTGACGGGCCATGGAGGCCAGTGTGTCGGACATGTCCGACGGCGCCAGGAAGTCGATTGCCCGGAGCGCTTCACCGAATTCGGGCGTGTTCACGACGTTCGGTCTTCTCGCATTCGGTATCCGTAGGGACGGTGAGGTGCCGGGGCACGTCGGTCAGGCTAACCGGCACCTCCGGTCCGTCGCCCCCGCCGGCGACCGTCGCAGTCCGGACAAGACGGCTCGGCCGGTCAACGGCGATTGACGACGTGGTCCACGAAGGCGAGCTTTCGGATGACCCTCGGAGCCAGGACGAACGGGTAGACATCGTCGTGTCCCATCGATCGGTTGATCTGGTTGAGCGCGTAGGAGAGCTCGAGCCAGTGGTCGATGACGTCGCCGAAGGAGGTGCTGTTGTCGGGCCTGGTGGCCCGGACTCCGGATCGGCCGGTCCCGCGGTGCTGCTCGGGGTCGGTGCCGCCGAGCCCGAAGCTCTCCGCGGTCTGCAGGGTGTCGAGGATGTGGAGGTAGTGGGCGAAGGTCTCCGCCCAGTCCTCGTAGGGATGCATGGTGGCGTACCGACTGATGTAGGTGCCCGTCCACGAACGATCCACGTCCTTCGTGTCGTCATAGTGGAGCTTCACGGCGGCGGCGTAGTCCTCGCGGTCGTCTCCGAACAGCACCCGGCACGCGTCGAGGACATCCGGTTGGGCGACCAGGATCGGCCAGTAGTAGTGGCCGATCTCGTGGCGGAAGTGGCCGAGCAGCGTGCGGTAGGGCTCATTGAGCTGCTGGCGGAGGCGTTCTCTGTGCTCGTCGTCGGCCTCGGCCAGATCGAGGGTGATGACTCCGTTGTCGTGACCCGTGATCACCTTGGTGGCGGCACTCGAGAGGAGGTCGAAGGCCAGTCCCCGGCCGGCCGCCTCGTCGCGGGGCGCCACGGGAAGGCCGAGCTCGGCCAGCTGGAAGATCAGACGGCGCTTGGCCATCTCGCCCCGGACCAGCTCGGCCATGCCCTCGACGTCGGTGTCGGCCGGCCGGGTGCGCGTGAGGACGCACGATTCGCACCGGGCATCGGTGCCGGCCGGCACCAGCCAGTTGCAGCCGGTCACCTGCCGGGTGGCACAGCGTCGCCAGGTCCTGACCGGGCTGCCCAGGTCGACGAAGTGGTCGGGGGCCACCTCGGTGAGGGCCACGACGTCACGCCGCTGATGGACGTACCCGAGCGGCGAGTCACACCGGAGGCACCGGTCATTGTCGAAGAAGATGAGTTGACCACAGTTGTCGCAGGTGAAGACGCGCATCGGTTGTGCCGTTCCTGAGCTGTTGTCCGACAGTCGGTGTGCTGGGTTCCGGTCGGGGGACGATGGGACAATGGGATGATGTCGGCCTGACGGGATACCGCACCGGTCGGGCACGCATTGCGGCCTCCGCCACCTGGTCGGGGACACGCTGGGATCCCGTGCGGTATCCGTGCACGAGGGGGTATCCGTGCGCCATCACGAGCCTACCCGTGCACGCCGTCGCCAACCCTGCGACGGGGACGACCGGGGTCGGTTGCTTCCCGAGGCCGATCAGGTCCGGGCGCCGGCCGCCTTGTGGAGACGGACGACCGTGCCGGTGGGGCCGGTTCGGATCTGCACGAGATCACAGATCTGGTTGGCGATCCACAGACCCCGGCCGCCGCCGCCCGTGGCGGACGGCCTCACCCGTCCGGCGAGCGGGTCCTCGAAGCGGCCGTCGTCCCGGAACTCGCAGATCAGCGAGCCGGCCTCGCTCCATGCGGCCACGGAGCCGGTCGCACGACCGTGGCGGAGGCTGTTCGTGGCGATCTCATTGGCTGCGACCACGAAGTCGGCAGCCGCGCTTTCGTCCAGGCCGGCTTGACGGGCGGCGTGGACGACGAAGCCCCGGACAGCAGGGAGGCCGGCCGCGTAGAACCGCATCCGTGATGCCTCAGCGGGGACCGGTGGGAGCGGCGCCCGGGTCTGGCGTTCGGAGGCGACCGAACCCCGGTACGAGGGGCTGGTCCGTGACGTGCCGGACTCGAGGACGAACGGGTGGGTCCGACACGCCTCTTCGACCGTGCCCGGCTCGAGGCCCGTCGCGTCGTAGGGGCACAGCAACCAGAAGTCGGCCCCACTGAACGCGGCGTTGAGGAGTGCCTCGTGGAGGTGGCACTCGACGCGCTTGGCGGAGGACTGGCCGGGGACGATGGGCTCCCCGATCCCTCGGATTTTCCGACTGTCGCCCCGTGCTCAGCGATGAAGTCCTGCCACGCGGGGATGATCCTCGCCGGGTTGCGACCCAGTTCGTCCATATCGGTGGTGTGCACACCGGTGTGGGGCCCACCGAGTCGGTCCTGCACGGCGTCGAGCTTGGCGGGGGAGAGGGCGAGCAGGACTGGCGTCCCCGCGTCCAGCGCGCCTGTCACGAATTCCATGACGCCGTCCAAGAACTGCCGTCGGCTGCCGTAGAAGAACGCCTCGTGCCGGTAGCCGCTCCGCTCCATGACGGCCTGCGACTCCGCCTCGCCCACCGAACCCATGCGCAACCTCTGCTCGAAACGATGCCCGCCCACCCTCGAGGGTGACCAGCCGTAGATTAACCCGCCACGGGCCCGGTGACGGTCGACCTGCGCAACCGAGCTGGTCCCGGGCGGTCCGGACCCACGGCCGGCACTCGAGCGTTCGGTGGCGGCGCCTCCTCGATCCGGCTCGACCTTGCGCTCGTCCTCGGGCGGCTGGTGTCACGGCACCGAGCGACCATCGGCAGCAACCGGAGGCCCGCGACACCGGATGAGGGCGCGGCATGACGGCCGATCGCCGCGTTCCGCCAGGCGGCGTTCCCCGTTGGCCGGCGATGACCGGCGGGCAATTCCGGAGCGGCCCGTGTGAGTCGGTCGCGTCGGGATGCAGTCGGATGCAGTCGGATGAAGGAGCGGTCATGGAGTGGCGGGAGCGATCACAATTGCGCAAGGACCGATTGGCGGTGCGCTGCCTGATCGGGGAGACGGAGGGGTTTCTCACCGGGCGCTTCAGACGAACATGTGTTCGTATACACTCGGATCGATGGGTCCGCTGCAGGCATCACTCTTCGACACGGACGACGTCGCCCGGCTGCGACCCGTCGGGCGACAGCTCGAACATGTCGAGCTCGGTGACGGAGCATGGCTGGACCTCCGCCGCGAGTGGCTCGGCCGCCACGATCTTCTGTTCGACCGGCTGATGGGCACCGTCCCGTGGCGGGCGGAGAGGCGCCGGATGTACGACCGGACGGTGGACGTGCCGCGGCTCGTGGCCTTCTACGAGGAGTCGGACCCTCTTCCCGACCCCCTGCTGTCGGAGGCCCGCCAGGCACTCTCCTCCCACTACGTCAAGAGGGGCTTCGGGCCGATGGCCACCACCGGCCTGTGCCTCTATCGCGACGGTGCCGACAGCGTGGCCTGGCACGGCGACACGCTTGGCCGACGATCCCGTGCGGACACACTGGTGGCGATCGTGTCGCTCGGTGAGCGGCGCCGTTTCCTGCTCCGACCGACATCCGGTGGGCCGTCGCTCCGGTACGACCTCGGCGGAGGGGACCTGCTGGTGATGGGGGGGAGCTGTCAGCGAACGTGGCAGCACGCCGTTCCCAAACGGGCCCACGCCCGGGGCCCCCGGATCAGCGTCCAATTCCGCTCGGCCGGCGTCACCTGACAGCGCTGGTTTGGTGTCGGCCGTCGTCGGGCACCGCCCCTCCATGCAGCCGAGCCGGTACTCGATCCCCGCGGAGTGCGACCTCGTCGCCCTCGTCGAAGCCGACCACCGGAGCATCGAGCGGGCCTCGGACAACATCGCCAGGCGGTCCGGTCGACGGTTGGTCGCCGCCTTCTGGGCGCTGGCCGACAGGTTGGTGTCCGCCTTCTGCTCGACCCTGGTGGACGTCTTCGCCGGGGAGCGGAGTTCAGCTCCGGCGTCACCCCGGGGACGGTACTGTGCACGTGAAGGCGGCGGGTGTCGCCGCCACCTGGCAAGGAGGATCACTGATGGCCCAGAGCGCCGGACTGCACGAGCCCGAGGACCGTCTCTCGTCCGACACCGTCGACCGGCATCGGGCGTTGACCTCCATCCAGGAGGAGCTGGAGGCGGTCGACTGGTACGCCCAGCGGGTCGACGCCACGTCCGATCCCGAGCTCGCCGACGTGTTGGCCCACAACCGCGACGAGGAGAAGGAGCACGCGGCGATGACCCTCGAGTGGCTCCGTCGGAAGGATCCCGTCCTCGACCGCCACCTGAGGACCTACCTGTTCACCGAGGGTTCGATCCTCACCCTCGAGGAGTCCGACAGCTCGTCCGGAGCGCCGGCCGGGTCCCTCGGCATCGGAGACCTGCGCGGCTAGGCACCCAACGGCTCAACGGCTCAACGGCTCAACGGCTCAGGCGGACGGCTCGGGCTGGACGGACACCCGGTCCGGGAGGACGGCTGGTCGCCACGAGAGG
>CAZNLF010000084.1:0-8669 GCA_964573595.1 uncultured Acidimicrobiaceae bacterium
CCTGGTGGCGGTGATCACCGGCGCGAGCCGGGGACTCGGCGCCGGGATCGCCGAGGCATGGGCACTGCGGGGCCTGCGCCTCGGGTTGTGCGCCCGTACCCGGCCCGACCCACCGGCCCGGGTGGTCGTGCCGGCCGAGGACGACAGTGCTCGGGTCGAGACGGCGTCGGTGGACGTCACCGAGGACGGCGCGGTGGAGGAGTTCGCCCGGGTGGTGGTCGAACGGTTCGGCCGGATCGACCTGTGGGTGAACAACGCCGGCGTGCTGGACCCGATCGGCCCGCTGGTCGACGTCGGGCCGCGGGCGCTACGGGAGCACTTCGACGTGAACGTCATGGGGGTCGCCGCCGGCTCGGCCGCCTTCGCCCGGCATGTGCGGGCGCGACCGGGTACGGGCGTGCTCGTCAACATGTCGTCGGGCGCGGCCACCAAGCCGTACGAGGGGTGGGGTCCCTACTGCGGGTCGAAGGCGGCGGTCGAGATCATGACCGAGGTCATCGCCCGGGAGGAGCGGGTGCACGGGTTGTGGGCCTACGCCCTCTCTCCCGGCGTGGTCGACACCGACATGCAGGCCCTGATCCGCTCGACGCCGCCTGACCGCTTTCCACAGGTCGACCGCTTCCTCCGGCTGCACGAGGACCGCAGCTTCAACGCACCGGCCTGGGTGGGTGCGTACATCCTGGACCGACTGGCCGCCGACGTCGGGCCGGATGCATCGGTCGGGGAGGTCGGCCCTTCGGCCGTCCGACTCCGGGTGCCCGACGAGCCATGAGCTCCCCACCTCGTACCGGGCGCGGCGCGGACGTCGAGTGCAGGAGCGCGCACGACGTCGGCGCGGGCCCGTGGACTCCCGACGGATGCCCGCCCCCTTCGGCGGGCGCCGGGCGGGCTCGGGTCGTTGACGATCCGGTGGCCCTTCGCGACGGGTATGGTCTCGGACATGTCAGATCGCTCCCGGAAGATAGCGAAGCCGGCAGCGGCGTTCGGTGTGCTGGCCACGATGGCCAGCATCTGGTGGTTCGCCCTGCGGCCCCGACGCAAGGACAAGTCCGGCTCGTAGCCCGCTCGGCGGCGATCCCCACGTGATTGCGACGGGTCCGTGGAGCGCGTAGCGGACGGTGCCCGCCCCCGGCCGGTGGTCGGCCGACACCGATGAGCCTGCCGGTCGGGGTCGAGATCCTCCGTCCGGAGGCGGCGGAGGAGGCCCAGATGCGGGCGGCCGGGTCCCTCCGGGTGGCCGGATTGCGGACCGGCGACCGGGTGGCCATCTGCCTGCCCTCGTCGGCCGCCCTGTTGTGCGCGGTACTGGGCGCCCTGCGTACCGGCGTCGTGCCGGTCCTGTTGAACGCCACCCTGCTGGAGCCCGAGCGGGACGAGCTCATCGACGACGCGGACCCCGCCCTCGCCATCACCGATGCCGCCGGTCTGGCGGCACTGGACGAGGGACCCCCGGCGGAGCTCGCCCCTTTCCCCTTGTCCCGGCCCATGCACTACACCTCCGGTACCACCGGACGGGCCAAAGGGGTCTGGGCGGGCATCTGGGACGCAGCGACCGCCGAGCGGGCGTTCGCCGACGAGGCCGACCTGTGGTCCTTCGGAGCGGGCGATGTCCACCTGGTGTGCTCGCCGATGTACCACTCGGTCTCCATCCGCTTCGCCGGGGGGACACTGCTCCGGGGCGGGACCTGTGTCATTCTCAACCGGTTCGACGCCGGCGTGGCCCACGAGGTGCTCCGGGGTGCGCACGGCCCCGTGCCGACGACCACCTTCATGGCGCCTTCCGCCCTAGCGAGGCTGCTGGAGCCGCAGCGCTCGGAACCACACGAGCGACCTCGGTTCGACTCGCTCCGCCTGCTGGTCCACGCCGGGTCGCCCTGTCCCCCCGCGCTGAAGCGGGAGGCACTCGCCCGGGTCGGACCGGACGTGCTGTGGGAGTTCTACGGTTCGACCGAAGGCCAGTTCACCGTGTGCTCGCCGTCCGAGTGGTCCGAGCGTCCGGGAACGGTGGGCCGGGCGAGGAAGGGGCGGACGCTCTCGGTCGATAGCGACGGCACCATCTGGTGCCGCCCCCCTGCCTTCGCTCGTTTCACCTACTGGAGGGACCCGGGCAAGACCGAGTCGGCATGGAGGGATGGGGCCTTCACCGTGCGCGACCTCGGTCGCCTCGATGACGAGGGATATCTCTTCATCGACGGCCGCCGCGACGATCTGATCATCTCCGGCGGTGTCAACGTGTACCCGGCCGAGGTCGAGGCGGTGCTCAGCGAGGTGCCCGGGGTGGCCGAGATCGCGGTGTTCTGCCTTCCGGATGACCGGTGGGGTCAACGTGTCTGCGCGGCCATCGTGCCGGAACGTGCGTCGGACAGCGAAGACACAGGTCGTCGGCAGCTGCTCACCGACGTTGCCACCCATGCTTCGACCCATCTGGCCGGCTACAAGCGACCGAAGCAGTGGTTGGTGGTCGACGAGCTTCCCCGTACCTCCACCGGCAAGGTGCAGCGGAACCGGATCCCGGACCTGCTCGACACCTGAGCCCGTCGCAGCCCCGGGTCATGGCCGGGCACCGACGGCACCCGCTACGGCAGCGCCGGCCAACTCAATTCCTCAATTACATGCCACCCGTAGGCTGAATCCATGTCCGGATGACGCCCGCGGCGGTCGCCGGGCACCCCTGAGCGCACTACCCGGCCACCGCTGGGCACCCGACCGCCGGCAACCGACCACGCGTCGGCACGTGAACGCGTTTCACCTTGGGGGATACTGGTCCCATGAGCCAAGCCGACCCCGGTCCTCCGATCGCCACCATCAACCCGGTCACCGGCGAACTGCTCCAGTCGTTCGAGCCGTACGACGCCACGGTGGTCGAGAAGCGGCTGGCCCTGGCGGCCGACGCCGCATCCGGCTGGGCCAGGACGAGCTTCGAGGACCGGGCACGCCTGCTGATCACCGTCGCAGAGTTGCTCGAGGGCGAGCTCCCGGACATCGCCCACGTGGTCACCACCGAGATGGGCAAGCCGTTCGCCCAGGCCAAGGGCGAGGTGGCCAAGTGCGCCAGTGGCTTCCGCTGGTTCGCCGAGAACGCCGAGTCGATGCTCACCGACGAGGAGGTCCTGGTCGACGCCTCACTGGCGCTCGTCAGCTACCAGCCGTTGGGCGCCGTTCTGGCCATCATGCCCTGGAACTTCCCGCTGTGGCAGGTGGTCCGGTTCATCGCCCCCGCCGTCATGGCGGGCAACGTCGGGCTGTTGAAGCACGCGCCCAACGTGCCCCGGACCGCACTGCTGCTCGAGGACCTGTTCCGCCGGGCCGGAGCCCCCGAAGGGGTGTTCCAGACGCTGCTCATCGGTACCGACCAGGTACCGCCGATCATCGCCGACCCGAGAGTGGCCGCCGTCACCCTGACCGGCAGCGTCGGCGCCGGAAGAGCGGTGGCCGCCCAGGCCGGAGCGGTGGGAAAGAAGATCGTCCTCGAGCTCGGTGGCAGCGATCCGTTCATCGTCCTGCCTTCGGCGGACCTCGACCGGGCCGTCGACGTCGGCGTGCAGGCCCGGGTGCAGAATGCCGGGCAGTCCTGCATCGCCGCCAAGCGGTTCATCGTCCACCAGGAGGTGGCCGATCAGTTCGTCGAGGGATTCGTCGCCGCCATGTCGGCCCTGTCGGTGGGGGATCCCTTCGACCCGGCGACCGAGGTCGGGCCCCTGGTCACCGCCCAGGCCTATGACACCATCGCCGCCCAGGTGGAGGACGCCCGCACCCGCGGGGCGGCCGTCCTGTGCGGAGGCGAGCGGGTGATCGGTCCCGGGGGTCCCGATCGGCCCGGCTACTTCTACCGCCCCACGGTCATCACCGACATCACCTCGGGCATGCGCGTCGCCACCGAAGAGGTGTTCGGACCGGTGGCCTTGCTGTACACGGCAGCGGACGCGGACGAGGCCATCGAACTGGCCAACGCGACCGAGTTCGGGCTGGGCGCCAGCGTGTGGACCAACGATCCCGACGAGCAGCAACGCTTCGTCAACCAGATCCAGGCGGGCCAGGTGTTCGTCAACGGGATGGTGGTCTCGATGCCGCAACTCCCGTTCGGTGGCATCAAGAGCTCGGGGATCGGACGTGAGCTGTCGCGATTCGGTCTCCACGAGTTCTGCAACGTGAAGTCCGTCTGGATCGCCTGATGGAGTGGGTCCCGTCGACCCTGGGCCCGTCGACCCTGGGCCCGTCGACGCTCCCGATCGGCGCGTTGCCTGCCGGCCGTCCGGGTGCCCGGCCATGACGACGCGGGACGCGCCACCGCCCATCGGGGAGGACGGGCGCGCCTACCTCGACCACGCGGCGACCACGCCGATGGCCGACGAGGCGCTCGAGGCCATGCTCCCCTTCCTCGGAGCGACGTTCGGGAACCCGTCGGGCAGTCATCATGAGTCCAGACTGGCCCGCCGCGCCGTGGACGACGCCCGGGAGCAGATCGCCGCCTTGTTGGGAGCCGACCTGGGCGAAGTGGTGTTCACCTCCGGGGGGACCGAGTCGGACAACCTGGCCATCCTCGGAGCCGCACCAGCGACCGGCGTGACCCGGCCACCGGTCCTCGTGTGTTCGGCCATGGAGCACCACGCCGTGCTCAATCCCATGCGGGCGTTGGCCGAACGATCCGGGGCGCCGCTCCGTGAGATCGCCACGGGCAAGGACGGGATCATCGACCTCGACGGGCTGGCCGAGGCCTGTGTGCCCGACGTGGGGCTGGTGTCGGTCATGACGGTCAACAACGAGACCGGCAGTGTGCAACCCATCGCCGAGGTGGCATCACTGGTCCGGGGCCGGTCCCCATCGGCGGTGTTCCACACCGATGCCGTCCAGGCGGTGGCCTGGCTGGACGTGGCCGGGTCGACCGCCCTGGCCGACCTGGTCACCGTCAGCGCTCACAAATTCGGGGGGCCCAAAGGCATCGGTGCGTTGGTGGCGAGGAACGGGGTCGGCCTCCGGGCCATGATGCTCGGCGGCGGGCAGGAACGTGAACGGAGGAGCGGCACGCAGAACGTCGCCGGCATCGTCGGCATGGCGGCGGCGCTGACCGCCGCGTCGGCGACGCGGACGGCGACCGTGGCCAGGGTGTCGGCCCTGCGGGACCGGCTCGGTGACGGGCTGCTCGCCGGCGTGCCGGGAGCCGTCGAGACGGGAGATCGGCGCCACCGGGTCGCCGGACATCTGCATCTGCGGTTCGCGGGCGTCGAGAGCGAGGCGATGGTGGTCCTGCTGGACGAGGCCGGGGTGGCGGTATCGGCCGGAGCCGCCTGCTCGAGCGGTGCCATCGAGGCCAGTCACGTCTTGGCCTCGATGGGCTTCGGGCCCGACGAAGCGTCGAGCGGCATCCGCTTCTCGCTCGGACCGACGACCACGGGCTCGGACGTCGATCTCGCGCTGGCCGCCGTCCCGGGCGTCGTCGCCCAGCTGAGAGACTGAACCCGTGCGTGTGCTGGTGGCCATGTCCGGTGGTGTCGACTCGTCGGTGGCCGCGGCTCGGCTCGTCGATCGGTACGGCAGCAGCCGGGTGGTGGGGGCGACGCTCAAGCTGTGGGGTGGCCTGTCGGACTCGGGGTGCTGCTCGGTGGCCGACGTGGAGGACGCCCGCCGTGTGGCCGACCAGTTGGGACTGGTCCACCACGTCTTCAACTTCGCCGCCGAGTTCGAGGAGCGCGTGGTCGAGCCCTATGTGCGGGGTCACGCAGAGGGACGGACGCCGAACCCCTGCATCGAGTGCAACAGGCATCTGAAGTTCGACCGGCTGTTCCAGCGGGCCCGAGCCCTGGGTTTCGACGCCGTGGCCACCGGGCATCACGCACGGTGCGTGCCGACACCCGATGGTCGCTACCGACTCTGCCGCGGCGCGGACCCGCTGAAGGACCAGTCCTACGTGCTGGCCATGTTGGGTCAGCCCCAGCTGGCTCGCACACTGTTTCCCGTGGGCGAGATGACCAAGGCGCAGGTCCGGGCCGAGGCCCACCGGCTCGGACTCCGGACCGCCACCAAGCCCGACAGCCAGGACGTCTGCTTCATCCGCTCCGACGAGGGTCGCCAGGGATTTCTGGCCGACCGCATGGCGTTGCACCCTGGTCGGCTGGTCGACCACCTGTCCGGCGAGGAGGTCGGATCGGTCGAGGCGGTGGAGCTGGTCACGGTGGGTCAGCGCCGCGGGATGGGTCACGGTCGGGACGGCCGGCGCCGGTTCGTCACCGCGGTGGATGTCCCCCTCCGCCGGGTGACGGTCGGGCCTCCCGAGGCCGCCACGGCGGAGGAGGTGCGTCTGCACACCGTGACCTGGGTGGACGGTGCACCCGACGTGGACCGCGAGCCCGACGTGGACCGTGACCCCCCGGCGACCGGGGGCAGTGGGCCGGGCGACACGGAGGCGCTCGCCCAGTGCAGTGCCCACGGTCGGGCGGTGCCCTGCCGGCTCCGTCGGGTTCCGGACGGGCTGGTGGTCAAGTTCGGCGAGCCGCAGCGCCGCATCGCGCCGGGCCAGACGGTGGCGCTCTACGACCCGGCCCGGCCCGAAGCGGTCCTCGGCTCGGGGATCGCCGTATGAGCCCGGGCGCGTCGGAGCCCCCGGGCCGGGGAGGGGACGACGGCGACGTCGATCCGGTCGCTCGTGCCGAGGAGCTACGAGTACTGATCCAGTACCACAACGACCGCTACCATCGGCTCGACGACCCCGAGATCACCGACGGCGAGTACGACGCACTCGTCCGCCAGTTGAGGTCGATCGAGGCGGACCACCCGGATCTGGAAGTGGCGGATTCGCCCACCTCGACCGTCGGTGCCGCACCCTCCACGCTCTTCGCCCCGGTCGCCCACCGGGTGCCCATGATGAGCCTCGACAACGCCTTCAGCCCGGCCGAGCTGCAGGCCTGGGCCGATCGACTGGCGAAGCAGGTGCCCGACGACACCGCCTTCGTGTGCGAACTGAAGATCGACGGGCTGGCCATCTCCCTCACCTACCGGCAGGGCAGGTTCGTCCAGGCCGCCACCCGGGGGGACGGAAGGACCGGCGAGGACGTCACCGCCAACGTCGCCACCATCGCCGACATCCCCGAGCGGTTGTCGGCGGCGGTCGACCCGGCACCCGACGTCATCGAAGTCCGGGGCGAGGTGTACATGCCGGTGTCGGCTTTCGCCGAGCTCAACCGCCGGCAGTCCGAAGCGGGGGATCGCCTCTTCGTCAACCCGAGGAATTCGGCGGCCGGGTCGCTTCGGCAGAAGGACTCCTCCATCACCGCGTCGCGCGCCCTCTCGTTCTGGGCGTACCAGGTGGGAGACCTTCAACTGGCCCGGGAGGGGGTGGGTCCCGACTCCGGTGACGCGCTGCCGGGCCAGCTCGCGCCCACCCATCAGGCGACGCTGTCGTGGCTCGAACAGGCGGGCTTCCCGGTCAATCCCGAGCGCCAGGTCGTCCACGGCCTCGACCAGGTTCTCCAGTTCTGCTGCCGCTGGGAGGAGAACCGCCACGAGCTCGACTACGAGATCGACGGAGTGGTGGTCAAGGTGGACGACCTGGCACTGCAGCGTCGGCTCGGATTCACCTCCCGGGCGCCCCGCTGGGCCATCGCCTACAAGTTCCCCCCCGAGGAGCGGACGACCGTCCTGTCCTCCATCGCCGTCTCCATAGGCCGGACCGGCAAGGCCACGCCGTTCGCCGTGCTGGAGCCCGTGTTCGTCGGTGGCTCCACCGTGTCGCTCGCCACACTGCACAACGAGGACCAGGTGAAGGCCAAGGACGTGCGGCCCGGTGACACGGTGGTCGTGCGCAAGGCCGGCGACGTCATCCCCGAGGTGGTCGGACCGAGGTCGGCGGGCAAGGACGGGCGCCGTCGGCGTCGCGCGTGGAAGTTCCCGACGGTCTGCCCCAGCTGCGGCAGCCAGCTGGTGCGACTGCCGGGGGAGAGCGACACGTTCTGCACGAATCTCGACTGCCCGGCCCAGCGGGTCCAACGCATCGCCCACTTCGCGTCGCGCTCGGCCATGGACATCGAGGGGCTCGGCGAGCAGCGTGTCCAGCTGTTCGTCGACCGGAGCGTGCTCGACGACGTGGCCGATCTCTACGCATTCGATGCCGGCACCTTCGAGGGCCTCGAGGGATTCGGTCCGGTCTCGATCGCCAACCTCCTCGGCGCCATCGACGACTCCCGTTCCCGGCCACTCCACCGCGTGCTCATCGGCCTCGGTATCCGACATCTCGGACAGGTGGGATCCATTGCGCTGGCCCGGGCGCTGGGAGACATCGATTCGGTGATCGCGGCCGACGAGCACAGCCTCGCCGTCGTGGACGGGGTCGGCCCGGTGATCGCGGCGAGCGTCGTGCGCTGGCTCGGGTCGGATGTCAACCGCTCGGTCGTGGAGCGGCTCCGCGCCGCGGGGGTCAACCTGACCGAGCCCGACCGGGGGTCACCGGTGGGAGCGGTCGAGGTCCCCCAGACCCTTCAGGGAAAGTCGGTGGTGGTGTCGGGAACGCTCGACGGGTTCACCCGGGAGGGAGCCGAAGAGGCGATCCTGGCTCGAGGTGGAAAGTCGCCGGGCACGGTGTCCAAGAAGACCTTCGCTCTCGTGGTGGGGGAGTCACCGGGTGCTTCGAAGTTGGCCAAGGCCGAGAAGCTGGGGGTACCGGTCGTCGAGGGGGACGG
>CAZNLF010000084.1:8769-11130 GCA_964573595.1 uncultured Acidimicrobiaceae bacterium
CGGTGAATTTCGCTGCACCGCAGGCCGCGGCACCACTTCGCCCCGATGGCGACAGGTCGAGCCACCCTCCACCTTCCGGGGAGGCCCGCCCGTTATCCTGAACCCAGAACCATGCCAAGCATCACCGATTCCATCGGGCGTGTCCTCGGTGGCCGCTACCGACTTGTCACCCCGCTCGGGACCGGTGCGTCCGCCCACGTCTACCTCGCCGACGACGTCTCCCTCCATCGGCGGGTGGCGATCAAGATCCTGCATCCGGCCCTGTCCGGTGACACGGCCTTCCTCAAGAGGTTCCGGGCCGAGGCCCGGGCGGTCGCCGCCCTCAACCACCCCAACATCCTGCAGGTCTACGACTGGGGTGAGCAGGAGGACGAGCCCTTCCTGGTGCTCGAGTACCTGGCCGGCGGCAGCTTGCGGCAGATCTTCGACACCGGCGTCCTGCTCACTCCCGAACAGGCGGCCCAGATCGGGATCGAGGCGGCCTCCGGTCTCGACTACGCCCATCGGCGTGGACTGGTCCACCGGGACATCAAGCCGGCCAATCTGCTGTTCGACGGCGACGCCCGGCTGCGGATCGCCGATTTCGGCCTGGCGAGGGCGCTGGCCGAGGCGGCCTGGACCGAACCGGACGGCGCCATGCTGGGCACCGCACGCTATGCGGCGCCCGAGCAGGCCCAGCGCATGGTCCTCGACGGCAAGGCCGATGTCTACGCCCTAGCCCTGGTCCTCTACGAGGGGGTGACCGGCGAGGCCGCCTTCATCGGGGACACGACGGTTTCGACGTTGATGGCGAGGGTGGGCTCCCTCCTCCCCGAGCACGAAGCGCTCGGCCCCCTCTACGACGTCCTGGTGTGGGCCGCCGCCCCCGACCCCGAGGAGCGGATGGACGCGGCCGGCCTGGGCCGGCGCCTCCGGTCCTTGGCGGCCGAGTTGCCGGCACCGGCCCCGCTGCCGATCGTCGACGCCGTGCCCCCCACCGAGTTCGAGGATCTCGACAGGGTCATGGTCCGTCCCGCACGCCGGTCCGATGTGGGAACCGGCGGCCCCGACCTCACCGAGGTGGGCATCCCCGCCCTGGTGGGAGCGACGACGGCAGCCGAGGCGACGGCGAAGAACGGCGCGAAGAACGGGGCGAAGAGCAACGGAACGGACCCGGTGGCCGCCGCGAGGCGTTCGAGGAGACGGTGGCCCTGGATCGCCGGCGTTGCCGTGGTCGTGGCTGCGCTGGTCACGGCCGGCGCGCTCGTCGCCACCAAGGACAAGCTCTTCGTCCCCACCCATCCGGTGCCGCTCCTCGTCGGGAAGTCACTGGTGCAGGCCAACCAGGCGGTGCACCGCGATCACTTCACCGTCCGGTCCACCGGCGACGCCTACAGCATCGGCATCGGAGCCGGGCTGATCGTGAGCCAGCATCCCCAGCCACGGGCCGGTGGCAAGCCGGTCAAGCTGAAGCAGGGGTCGACGATCTCGGCGGTCATCTCGTCCGGGCCCCCACCGGTGGCCATTCCCGACCTGGCCGGCTTCACCGCGTGCAACCAGGCGATCCAGGCGCTCCAGGCGGTCCATCTCGTCGGGGTGTGCCCGGCGGCGGTCGCCCAGTACAGCTCGACCGTCGTGGCCGGCGCCATCCTCTCCACCTCGCCCGCCGGCAGCGCGCCGTACGGCTCGACGGTGACCATCGTCACCTCCAAGGGGCACGCGCCGGTAGCGATTCCCTCCCTGTCGGGCGGGACCTACGCTGCGGCCGCCGCCGCGCTGACCGCGGCCGGCTTCGTCCCGGCCCAGAACAACGCGTACAACGCGACGGTGCCGAACGGCCAGGTCATCAGCACGACGCCCGATGCGACGGCCGGTCCCCAGCCGTTCGGTTCGAAGGTCACCGTCAACGTCTCGCTCGGTCCCCAGCCGGTCACCGTCCCCAACCTGGTCGGTCAGTCCGTGGGGGCGGCCACCGCCGCGCTCCAGGCCCTCGGGCTGAAGGTCGGCGGGCCCTACGGTCCGGCCGGAGCGGCCACCGTCGTCTCCCTCGACCCACCCGCCGGCACCTCGGTGCTGCCGGGGGTGACGGTCAACATGGACACCTTTTGAGCCCACCCGACGTCGGGTGTGAACTGTGCGAGGCGGCCCGGATCACTGAGTGGTTCCACGAGGACGACGTCTGCTGGGTGGCGGCCTGCGAGGTGTGTGACGTACCCATGGTGGTGTGGAAGCGCCACGGACACGAGCCCCCGGAGTCTGAGGTCGACCACATGCTCGCCGAGCTGGCCCGGGTGGCCGACGAACGGCTCGGCGAGGGTGTGTGGTCGTTCGACCGGGTGATGCGCCAGATCCCCGACCACTTCCACGCCCACGCCCGGGACC
>CAZNLF010000085.1:0-1721 GCA_964573595.1 uncultured Acidimicrobiaceae bacterium
CGGCGTCACCTCGGTCATCCCCCTCATCCCCTTCAACGTCTTCTACCCGGTGCTCGAGGCCCAGACCCAGCAGCAGTACTTCCCCAAGCTCCTCCTGAGCGACTACGAGTCGAGCATCGAGACCGCTCTCGGGCTCCTGCCCCTGCCCTACGCCAAGGCCCTCGACGGCCAGGAGGGCGTGACCACCGAGACGCTGGGCGGCATCGACGACGACCGTCCGGAGAGCGAGGGCGGCTACGACCCCGCCCTGCGCAGCTGCTGGATCCCGTGGCACCAGGCCTATCCCCAGGTGCCACCGGGGAACCAGGAGGACTACATCGAGGAGCAGGGGCCCATCGCCGGGTGGTGCCAGGCCATCGACCTGTTCACCACGGCGGCGAGGGCCGCCGGCCATGACCTCAACCGGCGCACCTTCGTCACCGCCCTGTCCAAGATCAAGTACTTCCCGGGCACGTACTCGCCCGTCCTCAGCTACGGGCCCGAGAAGCGCTACGGCCCCACCCAGTTCCAGGTGGTGCGGTTGCACATCAACTCGCCGGTGTCCGACCTGTGCCACATGCCCAAGGACAACATCCCCCAGTTCACCTGCTGGGACGTCGTCCAGCCCTGGGAGCCGTTGCCCCCCGGGTGACGAACGGGTGGCCGTCGCTGCTATACAGACGCATGGCCCACGCCGCCCTCGATGCGGAGCACCGTGATCAGTGGCACACCGACGGATGGTGCGTGCTCGAGGGCCTCATCCCCCCCGATGACCTGGCGGCCGCCCAACGGGACCTCGCCGGGCTCTTCCCGTCCGCCGAGAGCGTCGCGGCCGGACGGTCCGACGGGAGGGGCGACGTGTTCGACATCAGCTGGGATTCGTCCAAGCCCCTCTTCCCCTTCGAGGGCACGGGGCTCAACCGGCTGGTCGTCCACGACGCGCTGATCGACCTGGCCGAGGATCTCCTGGGCACCGATCAGGTCCGCCTTTACCAGGGTCTGGCCAGTGCCAAGTACCCCGGTGGTCCACCGGACTACGAACAGCTGCTCCATGTCGACTACGGCAACCACACGCTCGTCGTGCCCCGGGCCGACCAGGGGTTCCAGCACCTCGAGCTCTTCATCTACCTCAGCGACGTGACGCCCGAGACGGCGCCGACCCGGATCGTGTCCCGCCGGCTCACCGGCGACCTCCCGGTGGAGCGCCTGTACCTGGCGGTCGACGAGTACGCCGACCTCTACGGGGCCGAGGTGTCGGCGTGCGGTCCCGCCGGTTCGGTCCTCGCCTACCGCCCCGACGTCTACCACCGGGGGACGTCGCTCACCTCGCCCGATCACGCCCGCTATCTCCTCCACGTGGCCTACAAGCCGGTGGCCACGGACTGGCTCGGCTTCCACACCTGGCCGGTGGCGGCGGAGGGGATGGCGTGGCACCGCTTCGTGCGGCACGCCTCGCTGCGCCAGCTCACCGTCCTCGGATTCCCCGAGCCCGGTCACCCCTACTGGAACGAGGAGACACTGCTCGGCGTGGGCGCCCGCTACCCCTCGCTGGACATGACGCCTTGGCGTGGGGCCGGCGTCGGGGAAGGGTCGTAGCGCCGTGGCCCGGCCCGCCGACCGGCCCGTCGACCGCGCCGTCGACCGCGCCGAGGCCCCGTGGTGGCGGGACGGAGTGCTCTACCAGGTGTACCTGCGCTCGTTCGCCGACAGTGACGGTGACGGCGTCGGCGACCTGGCCGGGG
>CAZNLF010000085.1:1821-11126 GCA_964573595.1 uncultured Acidimicrobiaceae bacterium
TACCTGCGCTCGTTCGCCGACAGTGACGGTGACGGCGTCGGCGACCTGGCCGGGGTGACCGAACGCCTCGACCATCTGGAGTGGCTGGGCGTGGACGGCGTCTGGTTGAGCCCGTTCACGTGCTCGCCCAACGCCGACTGGGGCTACGACGTGTCCGACTACCTCGCGGTGGACCCGGAGCTCGGGACGTCGGACGACCTCGACCGGCTGATCGCCGAGGCGGGCCGTCGTCATCTCCGGGTGATCATGGACCTCGTCCCCAACCACACCAGCGAACGCCATCCGTGGTTCCTCGACGCCCTGTCGTCGAAGACGTCCGTCCACCGCGACTGGTACGTCTGGGCCGACCCCGGTCCCGACGGTGGCCCTCCCAACAACTGGGTCTCGAGCTTCGGCGGACCGGCCTGGACCCTCGACACCGACTCGGGGCAGTACTACCTGCACAACCACCTCCGCCAACAGCCCGACCTCAACTGGTGGAACGACGATGTCCGGGCAGAGTTCGAAAGGATCATGGAGGTCTGGTTGGACCGCGGCGTGGCCGGCTTCCGCATCGACGTCTGCAACATCATCATCAAGGACGCCCTGCTCCGCGACAACCCGCCGGCCACCGAGTCCGACCCCCTCGACATGCAGCTGTTCGGGCAGCGACCCGTCTACAACGGCAACCGACCCGAGGTGCACGACGTCATCCGCCAGTGGCGGAAGCTGGCGGACCGCCACCCCGGGTGCCTGCTGATGGGGGAGACGCCGGTGGAGCCGGTCCGGGCCCTGGCCGCCTACTACGGGGACGGGAGCGACGAGCTGCACCTGGCCATCGACTTCCCGTTCATCTCCTCGCCGCTCGAGGCGGGGGCCATGCGGCTGATCGTCGAGGACGTGGAGGAGTACCTGCCCCTCGACGCCTGGCCGGTGTGGACCGGGTCGAACCACGACATGTCGCGGCTGGCCACCCGGTGGGCGGCCGACGACCCGGCCAGGGTCAGGGTGGCCCTGCTGGTGCTCCTGACCCTGCGGGGCACCCCGGTGCTCTACCAGGGGGACGAGATCGGCCTGGGCGACGTCGACGTCCCCCGGGAGCGGCTGCGCGATCCGCTCGGCGTGCTCTACTGGCCCGCCTACGCCGGGCGCGACGGCATGCGAACGCCGATGCCCTGGCGGGTCGGCCCCGGGGCCGGGTTCACCGGACCAGGGGTGGAGCCGTGGCTACCGATCGGGGAGCCGACCATGGGCACGGTGGCAGAGCAGCGCGACGATCCCGGCTCCGTGCTCACACTGGTGCGCGACCTCCTCGCCCTTCGGAAGGCCACCCCCGACCTGTCGGGTGGCGCGTACCGCTCCCTCGCCCCGAACGGCGACGTCTGGGCGTGGAGCCGGGGCGACCGGACGGTGGTCGCGGCCAACATGGGGACGGCGGAGTCCCCGTTGGACGGGATGTCCGGCCGGGTGCGGATCGCCACGGACCGCCGTCGCGACGGCGAGGATTTCGAGGGCACGCTGGTGCTGGGCGGCTGGGAGGCGGTGGTGGTGGAGCGGACGGGCGCCGTCCCCGACGGGCGCCCCGGGCCGGCGGAGCACTAGCCCGCCTCGGTCAGCCAGCCCAGACCGCCCGAGAGATGGCGGAGGTAGTCCGGCGTCTCCCAGGCATGGGGGAAGTGACCGAGTGAGGTGGAAAAGACGCGGCCCGCCCCCTCGGCGAAACACCACGACAGCGGGTACCCGAAGCTGGGTCGGTCGTCCGTCGACCCGTCCGCCAACGGCAGCTCACCGGCACGGGCGGCCAGGAGGACCCGGGCGTCGGACCTCAGCCCGCGGAACTGGTACACCTCGTCGTGCCAGCGCCAGGTGGGCCCGAGGTGGGCCACCGCCGGATGACCGGGCTCCACCACGTCGACGGTGCAGGTCTGCGTCCAGGGATGGCCGTCGAAGCGGGCACCCACCAGCAGCCCGTAGTCGTCCCACCCGTAGCAGGCATCGGTGGCCGAATGGATGGCCATGATCGAGAGGCCGCCGGCCCGCACCCCCTCGAGGATCTCGTTGCGCTGGGCCGGCGACCACGGTGTCTCGCCGATGGTGAACAGGGCGACCACCCGTGCCTCGGACAGCGATCCCGGCTCCAGGGTCCGGACGTCGGACACCCGCCGGAAGCGCAGCCCGGCGGACTCGGCCACCTCGGCGACCGCGGTGGCGGACTGGTCGAGCACGCCGTGGACCCCCGCCGGCCCGTCGCGGTACGGGGCCACCTGGGTCACATAGACGAGTGAGGCACCGGCCATGCGGGGATCCTACCGTCGAGGCCTCGGCGCGGCCCCCGGGCGTCGGAAGGGGCAACCTCCCCTCACACCGGCCCGGGCGCGCTGGATAGAGTGACCGGCATGCCCGTCCGACCCTCGCCGCCACGTCCGCGGGGCTGACGCCGTGCAGGTCACCATCATCGGCGGCGGGAGTTACCAGTGGACACCCGAGCTCCTGGCCGACCTGCTGGGAACCCCGTCGCTCCAAGGGGTCCACCTCGTGTTGGAGGACATCGATCCGGCGCCCCTCGCCAAGATGGAGCCGCTCGCCCATCTGGTGAGCGATGCCCTCGATGCCAAGGCCACCGTCACCACCACCACGGACCAGCGTCGTGCCCTCGACGGCGCCGACTTCGTGATCGTCACCATCTCGACCGGGGGGTTCGACTCGATGGCGGTCGACCTCGACGTGCCGGCCCGCTTCGGGATACGGCAGTCGGTGGGTGACTCCGTCGGCCCGGGCGGGATCAATCGGGCGCTGCGGAACATCCCGGTACTGGTCGGCGTGGCGGAGGACATGGTCGAGGTCTGCCCGGACGCGTGGATGCTCAACATCACCAATCCCATGGCCAGCCTGACCCGGTCGGTGTGCCGGCAGACCGAGGTGAAGGCCGTCGGGCTGTGCCACGAGGTCGGGAACTGGTCCATGGACCTGGCCATCGCTCTCGGGAAGCCCATGGAGGCGGTGACGCCGACCGTGGCGGGGGTCAACCACTTCCCGGTGGTCACCGCCCTCGATGTCGACGGCGAGGACGGGTTCGCCATCCTGGCCGACATGGTGGCAGAGGCAGGGGGGCTGGGCGCACTGGCCCCCCACCCGGGTCGCCCGGAAGGCGAGCCGTTCTCCCACCTCGACTTCGTGCAGCGTCATGCGCTCAAGCTGACCCTCCTTGACAAATGGGGGGCGTTACCAGCCGCCGGGGACCGCCACGTGGCCGAGTTCGTCCCCTGGGTGTTGACCGAGGAGTCGCACTGGGGCGCCGACGTGAACATCTCGCTGACGTCCATCGACACCCGCCAGGAGCACCAGGCCGGCTACGTCGCCGACGTCGACGCCTGGCTGGGCGGGACCAAGGACCTGCAGACCTGGCAGTCGGGTGAGCTGCCGGCACTGGTGATCGACTCGCTCGTGACCGGCGACGCCCGTCATCTCCCGGTGAACGTTCCCAACGCCGGACAGGTCCCGGACGTGGCGGACGGTGCGGTGGTGGAGTCCATCTGCGTGGTGGACGGCGAGGGGATCCGGGGGCGCGACGTGGCCCGGCTCCCTGCTCCCTATGCCGAGCTGGTCCGCCGTCACGTGGCGGTCGCCGAGCTGACCGTGGAGGCGGCCGTCGCCGGGGACCGCGCACTGGCCGGGGCGGCCTTCCTACTCGACCCCCTGGCCGGGCGGGGGGACCTCCACCGGACCGAGGCCATGGTCGACGGCCTGCTGGACGCCACATCGGCGTGGCTCCCGCAGTTCGCGTAGCGGACCGCACCCCGCCACCAGCCCCACCCGCCCCTTGACGAGGAGGACCCCCATGGAGATCGGCTTCATCGGACTCGGGGCCATGGGACTGCCCATGACCCGCCATCTGATCGAGGCCGGGCACGCCGTCACCGTGTCGTCGCGCAGCCCGGGACCGGTGGAGGAGGCCGTGTCCCTGGGTGCCCGGGACGGGCGCTCCCCGGCCGGTGTGGCCGAGGCCGCCGAGGTGGTCATCCTGTGCGTGCCCAGCTCGCCACAGGTCGCATCGGTGGTGGACGCCATGCTGTCGGCGCTCCGACCAGGGCAGGTGGTGGTCGACTGCTCCACCATCGACCCCGAGGTGGCCCGTGCGCAGCACCGCCGGGTGACCGACGTCGGCGCCGGGTTCCTCGACGCACCCCTGTCCGGTGGGACCGCCGGTGCGCAGAAGGGAACGCTCACCCTCATGGTGGGTGGCGAAGCGTCGACCCTCGAGAAGGCCCGCCCCGCCCTGGACCCGTTCGCCGGGCTCGTCGTCCACGTCGGGGGGCCCGGGATGGGCCAGGTGGTCAAGCTGTGCAACAACCTGATCTACGCCGCCCAGATGCTGGCCACCTCGGAGGCGACGGCACTGGCCGTCAAGTCCGGCGTGGACCTCGACAAGTTCCACGAGGTGCTGGTCCACTCCACCGGGGACTGCGTGGCCGTGCGCACCCGCCTACCCGTCGACGGTGTCGTCCCCGACAGCCCGGCGTCCAACGGGTGGCGACCCGGCTTCATGACCGATCTGATGGCCAAGGACCTCGACCTGGCGTTGGCCTACGGCGCCGGAGTGGGGGTACCCCTGGCCACCACGGCCACGGCGCGCCAGGCGCTGACGGCGGCGACGACCGCCGGGTTCGGCCGCGAGGACTTTTCGGCAGTGGCCAAGGTCATCTTCGGGCTCGCCGGCCTGTGACGGCCGGGGACGGGACGACCGCTACCGGGGGCGCGGCTTCGCCGGCCCTGATCCTGGCGGCCGACCACCGCGCCCGGGGCGTCATGACCATCGAGCGCTACGGCGACTACGTCCGGGCACTCGAGCAGGCGCTGCCGTCCTGTGACGGCATCCTGGCGACGGCGCAACCGTTGACGGATCTGGCCGGCTCCGGCGCGCTGCGTCCGGACCAGCGGACCTACCTCTCCCTCAATCGCACCGGCCTGGCCGGCACGGCGTTCGAGCTCGACGACCGCCTCGTGGCGTCGGTGGCCCGAGCGGCGGCCGACGGGTGGACGGGCGTGAAGCTCATGACCCGCATCGATCCCGGGGACCCCGGCGGCGCCTCGGCCATCGAGCTGCTGGGCACCGTGCTGGAGGAGGCCAGGGCCGCCGGCCTCGAGGCACTGATCGAGCCGGTGTTGTGGCGGGAGGGTCGCATGTCCCGGACCACCGATGACGTGGTGCTGGCCGCGGTGATCGCCCACGACCTCGGTGCGCCCCTACTCAAGGTGCCCGTTCCGACGGCGGCACCGGGGGACGCCCGCGTGGAGGCGGTGGCCCGGGTGGTCGCCAGCGTCGGCGTGCCCGTCCTCTTCCTCGGCGGGCCCCACCAGGGTGGCGGAACCGACCGGGTGCTGGACGAGGCCCGAGACGTCATGGCCGGCGGTGGCGGCGGACTGGCCATCGGTCGGGCGATCTTCCAGGAGTCCGATCCGGCGACCATGGCCGGGCGCCTCGCCGACATCGTCCACCGGTCGTGATCCTCACCCTCGACTTCGGCACGTCGATCACCAAGGCGGGGCTGTGGGGCCCGGACGGTCCGGTGGCGATCGCCGGGGCACCGGTCGCCACCTCCCGCCCGGCACCCGGGCGGTCCGAGCAGCAGCCGTCGGACTGGTGGGCGTCCCTCACCGAGGCGTGTGCGCAGTTGCAGGAGCTGGCCCCGGCCGCCATGGCGTCGGTCGAGGTGGTGGGCTGCACGGGCGCCCGGCAGTCGTTCGCCCTGGTCGACGCCGGCGGGGATCCCCTCGGACCGGCGATCCTGTGGTCGGACCAGCGGGCGGGGGCCGAGGCGGCGGCCCTCGGACTCGACGCCGGGTCGGTCGCCGCCAAGGTCGCCTGGCTGGCCACCCACGACCGTGACCGCCTCGAGGCGAGCGCCTGGGTGCTCGCCCCCCGTGACCTCGTGGCCTGGTGGCTCACCGGCGCCGTGGCGACCGATGCCACCATGGCGTCCCGCTCGGGCCTCTACGACCGGGACGGGCACGTGGTCGCGGAGCTGGCCGGGACGGCCGCCACGAAGCTGGCCCCTGTCCTCGCGTCGGATCAGGTGACCGGCCGTGTCAGCCGCCAGGCGGCCGGGGCGCTGGGCCTGGTGGGCGGCACCCCGGTGGTGATCGGCGCGGGGGACCGCGCCGCCGAGGTGCTCGGGTCCGGGGCCGGCGAGGACCGCCCCATGGCCAGCTGGGGCACCACCGCCAACGTGTCGCTGCCGGTGGCCGTGGTGCCCGCCCGGCTGCCCGGGGGCCTGGTGGTGTCGAGGGCGGCCGGTGGGGGATGGCTGCTCGAAGGGGGGCTGTCGGCCGGGGGCACCCTCCTCGCCTGGCTCGGCCGGATCACCGGTCGCCTGCCCGAGGAGCTCGCCGAGCTGGCCGGGACGAGTCCACCCGGCGCCCGGGGGGTGGCGGCCACGCCCTGGCTCGACGGGGCGAGGGCGCCCTGGTGGCGCCCGGGCGCCCGGACCGCCCTGGTGGGGCTGTCCCCGGGGAACGGGGTGGCCGACCTGGCCCGGGCGATGGTCGAGTCGGTGGCCTGGGACCTGCTGCGCTGCCTGGAGGCCATGGCCGGCCGGGAGCCGGCCGGTCCCGAGGTCTCCCGACTGGCGGCGGCCGGCGCCGGGTCCTCCGTGGAGGTGTGGCTGGACGTGCTCGCGGGCATCACCGGTCTGCCGGTGCTGTGCCGACGATCCGGGCAGGCCGCGTCGGCGGGGGCCGCACTGCTGGCCGCCCGGGCGCTCGGCATCCCCCTCGAGCTGGACCGGATCGACCCGATCGAGCGCGAGATCGCCCCGCGGCCCACCTCGGTCGGCCGCTACCGGAGCGACCGGACACGGATCGACCAGGTCGCCGACTCGGTGGTCGGCCTGGAGCCGCCACCCCCGACGGGCCCAGCGGAGGAGTCTCCGTGCGCCTGAGCCTCGACTACGGCACCACCGGCCTCGAGGTCGAGGTGCCCGACGACGCCGTGGTGGTCGAGCCCGAGGAGCTCGCCCCCCTGGCGGACGAGGAGGGGGCGGTGTTCCGTGCGCTCGTTGCGCCGGTTGGCGGCCGGCCGCTCGGCGAGCTCGTCGGCCCGGGCGACCGGGTCGCGGTGGTCTTCCCCGACGTGACCCGCCCCATGCCCAACACCACCGTGCTCCCGCCGCTGTTGGCGGAGCTGGAGCGGCTCGGGGCCGGCCCCGACCGGGTGGAACTGCTGTGCGCCACCGGGACGCACCGGCCGGCCGGCGCCGAGGAGCTGGCGGCCCTCGTGGGACCGGACGTCATGGGCCGCTACCGGGTCCACCAGCATGTGGCCGACGACGGTGACCACGTGTCGGTGGGGGCGGTGGAGGGGACGCCGGTCCTGATCGACCGCCGTTATGTCGAGGCGGACGTGCGCATCCTCACCGGCTTCGTCGAGCCCCACTTCTTCGCCGGCTGGAGCGGCGGGCCGAAGGGCGCGTGCCCGGGGCTCGCCGCCACCTCCACGATCCTGGAGGCCCACAGCCCGGCCCGCATCGCCCACGAGCGGGCGACGTGGATGGTCACCGAGGGCAACCCCGTCCACGACTTCGTCCGGGCCGCCACCGCGCTCTGTCCACCCCAGCTCTCCCTCGACGTCACCATCGACAGCAGCCGCCGCCTCACCGGGGTGTTCTGCGGCGTGCTCCCCGATGCCCACCGGGCCGCCTGCTCGTTCGCCTCCGGCGCGGTCAGCCGGCCGGTCGACGGCCCCTTCGACGTGGTGCTGACCACCAACGGTGGCCACCCCCTGGACCGCAATCTCTACCAGTCGGTGAAGGGCATGGCCGCCGCCGAACGGGTCGTGGCCCGAGGGGGGACGATCGTGATGGCCGCCGCCTGCACCGACGGGGTACCGGCGGACGGAGCCTTCGCCCGCGTCGTCCGGGACGCCACGTCCGCCCGAGCGCTGGCCAGGCCCGGCGGCCGGGGTGGGTTGGACATCTGGCAGGCCCAGGTCCTCGGCCGGGTCCTCGAGCACGCCGAGGTGTGGATGCACTCCGGTGGGCTCACCGACGCAGAGATCCGCTCGGGGCTGATGGCACCGGTGGCCGAACTGTCGGCGGCCGTGGCCGAGGCGCTCGGGCGCCGGGGGCCCGGCGCGCGCCTGTGCGTGCTGCCCCACGGACCACTCACCGTCGCCACCGCGCTCCCCTGAGGAGTGGCCGTCCGCCGGCCGTGTCGAGCGACCTGGTCGGCGCTAGGGTGACACGCCAATGGCCGACCAGGTGCTGTTCGACTTCGCGGTGCCCGAGGAACTGCTGAAGGAAGTCGTCGCGAAGAGCCGTGACCCCGAGGCGGTGGCCGCACTCGACGTGATGCCCGGGACCGGCGAGGGCAAACCGCCCCCGCTGACCGGCATCCTCCGCCAGAACGGGTACAAACCCCTGGTGCTGCTGACTGCGGCCGCCCTGGTGCCGGGCAGCTTCGGGAACGGCATCTCGGTGATCGGCAACAACCTCGAGCACTCGTTCCACATCCACGACGCCGCGCTGGGCGCAGTGACCTTCAGTGGTGCGGTGGCCCAGCTGCTGTGGGCGGTGCCCCTGGCCCTGTGGGCCGACCGGGGCAGCCGCAAGGTGGTGGCCGGAGTGGCCCTGCTGATCTTCTCGGTGTTCGCACCGCTGATGGCCCTCGCCCCCAACGTCTGGGCCTTCACCTTCACCTACCTCATCGCCTCGATCGGGTTCGGCGTCAACAACACCGTGCACAACTCGTACCTGTCCGACGCCTATCCGACCGAGGGGCGCGGCCGGGTCTTCAGCTGGCACAACCTCTCCGATCCGCTGTCCCAGACCGTCGGCATCCTCGTCTTCGTACTCGTGGTCGCCATCGGCCACGACTGGCGCTGGGGGTTCCTGATCGCCCTGGCCGGCATCCCCATCGGCCTCTCCCTGTTCACGCTGCACGAGCCGGACAAGGGGGCCAACGAGTCGAGCCACATTCTGAAGGCCTCGGGGATGGACATCCACTCCCAGCAGGGAGACGCGCCGAGGGTGTTGCTCGGCGCGGCCGTCACCCGTCTGTTGCGTATCAAGTCCATCTACTACGAGTTGGTGGCGGTCGCCATCCTCGGGTTCGCCGGCACGGCCGCGCCCCTGTTCGGAAACCTCTACTACGCCCGACGGTGGGGCCTCGACATCGCCCGGCGCGGCGAGGTGACCTCCATCATCGGCCTGGCCGCCTTCCTCGGCCTCCCCTTCGCCTACGTGCTGGGCGATCGTTACTTCCGACGGGCCCCCCAACGGCCGCTGGTCATCGCCGGCATCTGCATCACCGCCTACGGCACGCTGTACGTG
>CAZNLF010000086.1:0-9195 GCA_964573595.1 uncultured Acidimicrobiaceae bacterium
CTGGTGGTGGCGGCCACCGGGGCCAAGGTGTGCAAGCACGGTGGCCGGGCCTCGTCCTCGGCGGTCGGGGCTGCCGACGTGCTCGAGGCGCTCGGCGTGGTGGCGGACCTCGGTCCGGTGGGCGTGGCGCGGTGCATCGACGAGGTGGGCATGGGGTTCTGTTTCGCCCCCCGCTTCCACCCGGCCATGCGCTTCGCCGGCCCGGTGCGCAAGGAGCTGGGCATCCCGACCGTCTTCAACTACCTCGGTCCGCTGGCCAACCCGGGCCGGGCCCGCTACCAGGTCGTCGGGGTGAGCAACCCGGCGATGGCCGACAAGATGCTCGGGGTGCTCGGCGCCAACGGGGCCCGGCGGGCCATGGTCGTCTACGGCGACGACGGCCTCGACGAGCTGAGCACGACCGGTCCGTCCACCGTCCACGAGCTCATCGCCTCGGACGGGGGCGGCTACGAGACCTCCCGCTACCGGGTCGACCCGGCCGACCTCGGGTTCGCCCCCGCGGCGATCGAGGACCTGCGCGGCGGTGACGCCGCCGTCAACGCCGAGGCCATCCGCCAGGTGATCGGCGGTCGCCAGTCGCCCCACCGGGACATCGCCGTGCTCAACGCGGCGGCATCACTGGTGGTGATCGGCCAGGTGGACGACCTCCCCGCCGGGGTGGACCTCGCCGGAGCGGTCATCGACGACGGTCGTGCCAACGAGGTCCTCGACGCGCTGATCAGAGTGTCCCAGCAGGCGGCGGCCGACGAGGCGAAGGCCGCCGCCGCGTCGGAGTGAGGGCGCCGGCGGACCGCCAACCGGGCCTCGGGCTGCCGGCGCCGACCCGGGCCACCGTCCCGAATCGCCGTCCCGAACCACCGGCCCTGACCAGTGCATCAGGCGGCGGAGGCCACTGCCGTCGGGCCGCACAGCTCGGCCAGCCGGGGGATCCGACCGGCGGCCATGGACATCCCCTCGGCCGACTCCACCGACAGGATCCGGACCCGGTCGACGTTGGCGGCCAGCCACTGGGCCACGATGACCCGCTCGTTCTCGTGCCCGTCCGACGCGACGACCGCGCCCGGGTCAGGCCCGGTCACCGCCGTGCCGTCGAAGAGCGAGCCCGGCGCCACCAGGAGCCCACCGTCGAGTTCGACCGTCCCTTCCCCGTCGATCAAGAGGACCGTCCGTCCGGCCGCCCGCAGCGAGTCCACCCGGCGCCGGCGGACCAGCAGGCGCCGCAGCCGCTCGGCCTCGTCGCGTACCGATGCGGCCTCCTCGTAGCGCTGTTGGGCGGACAGCTCGGAGAGGGCCCCGGCCAGTGGCCCGAGCAGTGCGGCGGGGTCGCCGGCCAGGTCGGTGGCGTCCCACTCCCCGCGGCGTTTACGGCGGGGCTTCCGGCCGGGTGTTCCGCCCCCGGTCGACGCGTTCGCTGCAGGACGGGCCCGGCGGACCTTCCCCTGCTGGTTGAACGGCGGTGACCAGGCACGGATCAGGCTACCCTCGACCACCGCCGCGGTGAGGGGGCCCGCACACACCCGGTGGTGGACGGTGTGGAGCTGGCGGAGGAGCCGGCCGACCTTCCGGCGCCGGTCGGCCGTGAAGTACGACCGGACCCGGGCCTGCAGGTCGGTAGCCTTGCCCACGTAGAGCACGGTGCCGGCGCCGTCGGTGAACCAGTAGACGCCCGGCCGGTGGGGGAGCCGGGTGGTGAGCCGGAGCTTGGCCCCCTGCGGATGGCCGACCAGACGGGGGAGGTCGAGCAGCTCCTCGAGCCCCACGATGCCGAACGACCCGGCGCGCTCCAGCATGGCGTGGAGGAGGTCGCCGGTGGCCAGTACGTCGGTGAGGGCCCGGTGCGAGGGCTGGTGGGTGAGCCGGAGGCTCGAGGCCAGGGTCCCGAGCTTGCAGTCGGGGACCATGTCGCGCACCAGCCGCCGGGCCAGCGCCAGGGTGTCGACGGTGGCGTTGGCCAGCTTGTCCCGGCCGGTGCACGAGAGGGCATGGTCGAGGAAGGAGAGGTCGAAGCGGAGATTGTGGCCGACCAGCACCGCGCCGCCGACGAACTCGAGGAACGACGGGAGCATCTCGCCCACCCTCGGGGCTTCGGCCACCATGGCGTCGGTGATCCCGGTGAGCGCGGTGATCGAGGGCGGGATCCGCTCGTCGGGCCGTACGAAGGTCTGGTAGGTGCCGAGCAGCTCGCCCCCGCGGTACCGGGCGGCGGCGACCTCGGTCAACGAGGCCTGGGCCGGCGAGCCCCCGGTGGTCTCCACGTCCACGACCACGAAGGTGACGTCGCGGAGCGGCGTGCCGAGGTCGTCGAAGGAGGCCTGGACGGCGGTCGCCATGGCGACACTGTAGCGAACATACGTTCGGGTACGTGGATAGGGGCACCTGCGGGCGATCCGCCCCCACGGTGGGCGACTACCGTGGTGCGGTGACCACCGACTCACCTTCAGCCCCGGCCCGACCCGCGACCGACCAGGCATCGGGGACGCCGGGCCGCGGCCCTTCGCCCGCCGGTGCGACCCGGTACCGGTGTGCGGCGTGCGGGAACCTGACCCGGTTCAACGTGGTGACCAGCCGGCGCACCAAGGCGTTCCACCACTACTCGGTGGGCGGCGACCTCACGATCGAGGACGTCGAAGTGCTCGACGAGTCGGTCGACGACGTGGTCTGTCGGTGGTGTGACAGCGGCAAGTCGATCGAGGTCATCGAGGGCGGGTCCATCCCCGAAGCGTGACCCGGCGGCGCCCGGAAGGGCCCCTGTCCCACCCGGCCTTCGTGGCCGGCCTCCGTCCCATCCCGTCGGGCCCGGTCGCAGCCGGGAGCCCCCAACCGGCGGCGGACATCGTCGGCGAGCGGCCGACGGGCGGGCGCGTCGAGGTGGTGATCGGGGAGCTCGAGGGGTTGACGCTGCTCTGCTTCCTGCACGTCCGTTGCGACGGCTGCGGCGAGTTCTGGACCGGCCTGCGCGATGACGGCCCCCCTCCTCTGCCCGAGGGGGTGTCGGCCGTCGTGGTCACCAAGGGGCCCGGCTCGGTCGACCCCGAGGAGGTCGGGCACGAGGCCGAGGGGGTGACCCTCGTGCCGGTGGTCATGAGCGATGAGGCCTGGCGGGCGTACCGGGTGACCGGATACCCCTTCTTCGTCCTGGTCGACCCGGAGGTCGGGACCGTCATCGGGGAGACGGTCGGCCTCGGGTGGTCCGACGTGGACGCGATGATCGGGGCCTCCCGGCCCTGAGCGAAACTCCCAGGTGCCGCCATTGCCGGACACAGCTCGGGCCCAGTCCTGTTGCCCATGCTCGTCGTTGACAGCAGTCGACGACAAGGGAGCAGGACATGAGCGACACCGATGCACAGACGCCGGGGACACGATCGGGATCGGATCCGTTCGCGTCCTTCAGCCAGAGGCGACGGAGGGGGGTGAAGGTCACCACGGCCGCCGCGGTGGCGCTCGGTCTGGCGCTCGGCGGGGGAGCGATGGCGGCGGCGGCCACGCCGTCCACGTCCCCGTCCGCTTCCGGGTCGACCGGTCACCCGGGGCGTCCTCTTGGAGGTGGGACCCCTCCGGTGGCCGTGGGAACGGTCAAATCGGTCGGCACCGACACGTTCACCCTCACGACCAAGGACGGGACCGTGACGGTCGACGTCGGGAGCACGACGACCTACCGCGACGCGGGGACCACCACACCCACCTTCGCCGACGTGACGGTCGGAGAACACGTGGCCGTCTTCGGGTCCGAGTCCTCGGGCACCCTGACCGCCACCAGCGTGGGCATCGGGAACCCGCCGGCCGGAGGGCCACCCGGGCTCGGCGGGCCGGGTGGCAGGGGCCCCGGAGGAACGGGCCCCGGAGGCAAGGGCCCCGGTGGCACGGGCCCCGCTGGGAAGGGCCCGGGTGGAACGGCCCCGGGTGGAACCGGCCCCGCCGGCAAGGGCGCCTGGTCTCCCACCGCCGGTTCGTAGGTGACCGGTCGGCCGGTCCCGGTGCGGCACCCCCTCCGGCGCCGGGACCTGGTCGACACGGTTGCCCACCCGCGGCCATGGTGGGGGGATGATGCACGCCGGCACCCTCACCATGGACCTCCGCATCCGCGGGACCGGCTCGTTGAAGGCGAAGCGGACGGTCGTCAAGCACCTGGTGGAGTCGTGTAGGTCACGCTTCGACGTGGCCGCCGCCGAGGTCGGCCATCAGGACCAATGGCAGCGCTCAGAGGTCGGGTTCGCCGCGGTGGCCAACACCCCCGGTCATGTCGAGGACGTGCTCGACGCGGTGGAGCGCTACGTGTGGTCCCATCCGGAGCTCGAGGTCCTGGCCGAGGGCCGGAGCTGGGTGGAGCCGGATGCCTGACCGCCCCGACGACGGCGATCTGAGGATCGTGACGGGTCGGTAGCCTCGCTGTATGACCACGCTGCCCGAACTGCTCGGCGACCTCGACGACGAATACGGCGACCTCCACGCCGCGGTGGCGAACCTCGGCCCCCGTGATCCCGAATGGGACCTCGCCACCCCGGCCGAGGGTTGGGTGGTGCGGGACCAGATCAGCCACCTCGCCTTCTTCGACGAGGCCGGCCGGGCGGCCATGGTCGAGCCCGATCGGTTCGCGGCGACGACCGAGGAGATGCTGGCTGGCGGGGGCGACCCGATGGCCGTGCACCTGGTGCGGGGGCGCGGCCTGAACGGGACCGAGCTGCTGGCCTGGTGGGAGGAGTCCCACCGGGGGATGATGGATGCCTTCGCCGGGGCCGACCCGTCGGCCCGGGTCCCCTGGTTCGGTCCCCCGATGGGCGTGCTGTCCTTCATCTCCGCCCGCCTGATGGAGACCTGGGCCCACGGCCAGGACGTGGTGGACGCCCTCGGCCTGGACCGCCGGCCCACCGACCGACTGCGTCACGTGGCCCATCTGGGCGTGCGGGCCAGGCCCTTCTCCTATCTGGTCCGGGAGCGCCCGGTGCCGGCCGGGCGCATCGACGTCGTCCTGGTGGCGCCGTCCGGCGAGGAGTGGCGCTGGGCGGCGGGGGACCCGGTCCCGGGCGGTCCGATCGCCACCATCGAGGGGCCGGCGCTCGACTTCTGCCTGGTGGTCACCCAGCGCCGGAACCTGGCCGACACCTCCTTGGCCGTCACCGGCGAGAGTGCGGCCGACTGGATGTCGGTGGCGCAGGCGTTCGCCGGACCTCCCGGGCCGGGTCGGGCGCCGTCGTCCCCGTAACGACGTCAGTGACTGTCGCCGATTTCCGCGCCACCATCACCGTGGTGCCGGCTACTGCGCCGCCATCACCGTGGCGACGGCGTCCACCAGCCCGTCGACGTCGTCCTCGGTGGTGTCGAACGAGGCCATCCACCGCACCACCCCGGTGTCCTCGTCCCACACGTAGAACGGGTACTCCTGCTGCAGGGCCTCGGTGGCCGCCGGCGGGAGCAGCGCGAACACCCCGTTCGCCTCCACCGGATAGGCGAGCGACACCCCCGGAACCCGGGTCGCCCCGTCGGCCAGGCGACGGGCCATGCGGTTGGCGTGCTCGGCGTTCGCCCGCCACAGGTCGTCGGTGAGCAGCGCGGCGAACTGGGCGGACGCGAACCGCATCTTCGATGCCAGCTGCATCGACTGCTTGCGGAGGAAGCGCAGGGAGGAGGCCCCGCCGGCACCGAAGCTGACGACCGCCTCGGCGGCCATGGCGCCGTTCTTCGTCCCGCCGAAGGACAGCACGTCGACACCGGCCGCCGAGCCGAACGCGCCCAGGCCCACCCGGAGCGACGCCGCGGCATTCGACAGACGGGCCCCGTCGAGGTGGAGGAACATGCCGTGGCCGTGCGCCCAGGCACCGAGGGCCTCGACCTCGTCGACCCGGTAGCAGGTCCCCACCTCCGTCGACTGGGTGATGGACACCACCCGGGGTTGGACATGGTGCTCGTCGCCGACCCCCCGCGCCGCGCGTGCCACCAGCTCGGGAGTGAGCTTCCCGTCGGGGGTGGGCACCGCCACCAGCTTGCTGCCGAGGAACCGCTCGGGGGCCCCGCACTCGTCGATGTTGATGTGGGCGCTGTCGGCGCAGATCACCGCCTCGAAGGGCCGGAGCAGCGACTGGAGGCCCACCACGTTGGCGCCGGTGCCGTTGAACACGACGAACACCTCGGCGTCCTCCCCGAAGTGCTGCTTGAACAGCCCCACCGCCGCCTGGCTCACCGGGTCGGCGCCGTAGGCGGGGGCGTGGTCCACGTTGGCCGCGGCCATGGCGGCCATGACGTCGGGGTGGACACCGGCCCAATTGTCGCTGGCGAAGGTGCGCCGGCTCATCCCGGTCGCCACCGGCCCGCCCACGGCATCAGTCACGGACCAGCGGCTTGTACCGCAGGCGGTGGGGCTGGTCGGCGTCGACACCGAGGCGCTTCTTGCGATCGGCCTCGTAGTCGGTGAAGTTCCCCTCCCACCACCGGACCTCGGAGTCGCCCTCGAACGCCAGGACGTGGGTGGCGATCCGGTCGAGGAACCAGCGGTCGTGGCTGATCACCACCACGCAGCCCGGGAACCCGAGCAGCGCGTCCTCCAAGGCCCGCAGCGTGTCCACGTCGAGGTCGTTGGTCGGCTCGTCGAGGAGCAGCACGTTGCCCCCCTCCTTCAGCACCTTGGCCAGCTGGACCCGGTTGCGCTCGCCGCCGGAGAGCTCGCCCACCTTCTTCTGCTGGTCGCTGCCGGTGAAGCCGAAGCTGGCGACGTAGGCCCTCCCGTGGAGCTCACGGTGGCCCACCACCAACAGGTCCTGCCCGCCGGTGATCTCGTCGAAGACGGTGGCCTCCCCGGTGAGCTGGTCCCGGGACTGGTCCACGTAGGCCAACTGGACGGTCGTCCCCACCTCGAGGCTGCCGGTATCGGGGGCCTCCTCGCCGACGATCATCCGGAACAGGGTCGTCTTGCCGGCCCCGTTGGGACCGATGACGCCCACGATCCCGCCCGGCGGGAGGAGGAACGACAGCCCGTCGATGAGCAGGTGGTCGCCGAACCCCTTGACCAGCCCTTCGGCATCCACCACCCGGTCGCCGAGGCGCGGGCCGGGTGGGATGGTGATCTCGAGCTTGTCGGCACGGCGGTCGGCCGCCTCGGCCTCCGCTACGAGGTCGTTGTAGGCGTTAATCCGGGCCTTCCCCTTGCTCTGGCGGGCCCGGGGCGACATCCGGATCCACTCGAGCTCCCGCTGGAGGGCCTCCTGGCGGGACTTGTCCGCCTTCTGCTCGCCGGCCAGCCGGGCCTGCTTCTGCTCCAGCCACGACGAGTAGTTGCCCTCCCAGGGGATGCCGGCACCCCGGTCGAGCTCGAGGATCCATCCGGCCACGTTGTCGAGGAAGTACCGGTCGTGGGTGACCGCCACCACCGTGCCCGGGTAGTCCTGGAGGGTCCGCTCCAGCCAGGCGACGGACTCGGCGTCGAGGTGGTTGGTGGGCTCGTCGAGGAGCAGCAGGTCCGGCTTGGACAGCAGCAGCCGGCACAGGGCCACCCGCCGGCGCTCCCCACCGGACAGCGTCGTCACGTCGGCGTCGCCCGGGGGGAGGCGGAGCGCGTCCATGGCGATGTCGAAGGTCCGCTCCAGGTCCCAGGCCCCGGCGGCGTCGATCTTGTCCTGGAGCTCGGCCTGCTCGCCGAGCAGCTTGTCGAAGTCGGCGTCGGGCTCGCCCATCGCCGCACACACCTCGTTGAACCGGTCGACCAGCGCCTTCGTCTCGGCCACGCCGTCGGCCACGTTGCCGAGGACGTCCTTGTCCGGGTCGAGCTGGGGTTCCTGGGACAGGAATCCCACCGTGAAGCCGGCGGTCAGCCGAGCCTCGCCGCTGAACCCGTCGTCCTCGCCGGCCATAATCCTGAGCAGCGAGGACTTGCCGGAGCCGTTGCCGCCGATCACCCCGATCTTGGCCCCCGGGTAGAAGGAGAGGTTGATCCCCTTCAGGACCTCGCGGTCCGGTGGGTAGAACCTCCGCAGGTCGCGCATGGTGTAGATGTACTGAGCTGGCATACCGAACAGTGTGCCGCAGCCTGGCGGGCCGTCGGACCCCGGGGGCGCGTCGAGGAGAAAGTAGCCTGGGCCGATGACCGACGGGGCAGTGGCCGACAGACCGGACAGGCCCGGTCCACCCGAGCCGGAGCCGCCACGGGAGCCCGAAGGGGTCGAGGAGCCCTCCGACACCGGGCGGCGCACCCGGCGGGCGACCGTCGTCCTCCTGGTGAAGCGTCTGGTCGACGCCATCCGCGACGGTGACGAGTCGATGGTGGAACAGGCCATCCTCGGGCTGAGCCAACGCAGCCGCTGGTTGGCGCCGCTGGCCCTGGTCGTCGGGGCGTTCGCCATGCTGTTCCAGGGGGTGAAGCTGCTGGTCACCAACTGGCGGCTGACCCTCGTGCAGATCCTCCCGGCCATGTGGATCTGGTTGGCCATGCTCGACATCAAGCTGCACGTCCTCCACGGCAAGCAGTTCCACATCATCCGGGGCCCGCTGCTCCTCCTGGCAGTCATCGGGGTGGCCGCCATCACCGCGGCCAGTTTCTTCCTGAACGCCGTCTTCGCCTTTGCCATCTCCAAGCCGGGCAAACCGGAGATCCGGCCGGCCTTCAGCCAGGCCCGCGGGCACCTGTGGGTCATCGTGTCGTACGGGTTCGTCGTCGGCCTCGGCCTCGGCTTCGCCGCCCTCGTGACCCAGCGGTGGGGCCTGTTCTGGTACGGGCTGGCCCTGAGTGCGGTGGTGGCCGTCATGATGGTCGCCTACGTGGCGGTCCCCTCGAGGCTGGTCGGTATCAAGTCCGACCGCTCGAGGAGGGACAAGCTCACCGCCGCCGCGGTGGGCGGTGCCATCGGCGCCACGGTCTGCTCGCCCCCCTTCGCCATGGGCCGGCTGGCCATCCTGATGCTCGGGGTCCACTACCTGCGGATTCCCGCCATCATCCTGTTGGCGATGGCCGTTGTGCTCCAGACGGGGGCCACGACGGCCACGAAGGCGGTCAAGTTCAGTGCGAAGCTGATCGCCACCCCGGCGACAGAGGACACGGCGCCGGACGGACCGGAGGCCGTGACGACCGAGATCTCCGGCGCCGACATGCGCCCGGATTCGACCGCCACCGCCACCGTCACCGCCACCACGGCCACGGCCACCGAGCCGCCGGCAGCCACCCCGGTGACCACCACGGTGGCGAACGAGCCGACCTGAGCAGCGCCTCCGACC
>CAZNLF010000086.1:9295-11120 GCA_964573595.1 uncultured Acidimicrobiaceae bacterium
CACCCCGGTGACCACCACGGTGGCGAACGAGCCGACCTGAGCAGCGCCTCCGACCGGTGGCTCCATCGTCGTGCGGACGCAACGACCCGACCGCGTCCCGGGACCACCGGGAGCACCCACGAGCCGTCAGACGGGAAGCAGGACAGCCATGAGCGAACGGATCGGGAGCGAGGAGGCCCACGACATCGGGGTCGCCGCCTACCACTATTTCTACCCCCTGGTGATCATGGAGGTCACCCGGCAACAGGCGGTCAGCGCCGATCGGAGCCGGAAGCCGGGCATGGGCCCGATGAACCGCTTCTCCCACTTCCGCCAGTTCCCGTCCGCCGACTTCAAGGCGGTGGTGCGACCCAACTTCGACACCCTCTACTCCTCGGCGTGGGTCGACCTCACCGACGGCCCGGTCGTCATGTCGAGTGGCCCGGTGCCCCCGGAGCGCTTCTACCAACTTCCCGTCTACGACATGTGGACCGACGCATTCGCCTCGCCGGGCCAGCGGACGACCGGTCCGGGGCCCGGCCAGTGGGCCCTGGTGCCGGCGGGCTGGAGGGGGGCCCTGCCCGAAGGGGTCGACCGGATCGATGCTCCGACGTCCCACGTGTGGGTCATCGGACGGACCCAGACCAACGGGCCCTCGGACTACGAGGCGGTCCACCGGATCCAGGACGGGTTCGGCCTGGTCCCTCTGGCGATGTGGGGCGACGACTCCCGCAAGGGGCCGGAACCAGAGCCGGCCCCGCCCGACGAGCGCGTCGACACGAAGACACCACCACTGGACCAGCTCAACGCCATGCCGGCCGAGACGTTCTTCGACCGGGCCCTCGCCCTGCTCGAGGTGCACCCGCCCCATAGGACCGACTGGTCGTTCGTGGCCCGGATGGCCCGGATCGGGCTCGTCCCCGGTGCCACCTTCGACAGCCTCGACCCGGGGGTGCGTGCCGCCCTCGAGAACGTGCCCGCCGATGCCCGGGCCGTGGTGGGCAGAACCCTGCCCCGGCTGGCCAACGTGGTGAACGGCTGGCAGCTCAACGTCGACACGATGGGTGTCTACGGCAACTCGTACGTCAAGCGGGCCATCGTCGCCATGGTCGGGCTCGGTGCCAACTCGGCCGAGGACGCCATCTACCCGCTGCTCCAGACCGACGGCGAGGGCCACCGGGTCACGGGCGACGCCGACTACGTGATCCACTTCGACGCGGGCCGGCTGCCTCCGGTGGACGCCTTCTGGTCGATCACCATGTACGACGGCCAGGGGTTCCAGGTGGCCAACGCGTTCGACCGGTTCGCCATCGGCGACCGCGACGATCTGACGTTCAACGCCGACGGCTCCCTCGACCTCTACCTGCAACGGAGCTCACCCGGGGAGGACAAGGAGTCCAACTGGCTTCCGGCACCGGAGGGCCCGATCGGGGTGACCATGCGGCTCTACGCGCCGAAGACGGCCGCACTCGACGGAACGTGGGCACCCCCGCCGGTCACCCGCGTCGAGGGTGGCAGCGGACGGAAGAACTAGACGTTATTCCGTCAGAGGGCTGTCGCCTCTGGCGCAGAGCCGAGGCTCTCCGGCTACAACCCCTCAGAGCACCAATTCGGCCATGGTCTGGAGGGTGTCGGGGCTCCCGGCGACGAGCAGGGTGGTGGCGATCGACTCGCGCCAGCCCTCGAGGTCGTCCCGGATCTTCTCCTTCGGGCCGATGAGGGCGGTGTCCTCGATGAGCGAGGTGGGAACCGCGGCGGCGGCCTCGTCCTTGCGCCCCTCGAGGTACAGCTCCTGGATCTTGCTCGCCTCGGCCTCGTAGCCCATGCGGGCGAACACGTCGAAGTG
>CAZNLF010000087.1:0-11082 GCA_964573595.1 uncultured Acidimicrobiaceae bacterium
GACGTCGAACTGCGGCGTGAGACCGAGGTTCCGGAAGTCGAGGGACGGGTCGAGCCACCCCCAGTTGCGCTGGAGATCACCCGTCACCGTCACCTCGCCCGGGTTCAGGTGCAGGTCGCCGGCCGGACCGAGGGCGCCGAGGCTGAGGGAACCGTTGCCCGTCTCGGCCACCCCGACGTCGAGGAAGGCACCGGATCCGGCGCGCATCTCGGCGTTGTTGGCGGCAAGCACCAGATACGTCTGGGGGCCCTGGAGGATGTTAGCCACCGCCGCCGAGACGGCCGCCGCCTTGACCAGCCGCTGCCGCGCGTCGTCGAGCTGGCCGACGAACTGGTTGTACTTGCGGGCCAGCGGGGCCACCAGGCCCTGCGACGGTCCGGTGTCGATGCCCACGAGCCGGGAGGCGGATGACGCAGAGATGGTCGCCAGCGTCCGGAGCGAGGTGACCCGCTCGGGTCCGGCGGAGTGGGGCTGGTTGACCACCGTGTGCACCTGGGAGAGGAACGACGAGCCGACGGAGGACACCGTGCCGGCTGCCGTGCTCAGCGCCTTGACGGACCGGAACTGCCTCCCGACGACCGGGACGATGGTGATCGGCGCGAAGAACGGCGAGGAGAGATCCGACTGGGCACTGGTGAACTCGGCATGGGCCTGGTCGAGGATGCGGACGGAACCCGACGATGTGAGGTCGCCGGGACCCAGGTTCGACTTCACCTGCTCGAGGAGGGCCAGTCCTTGCTTGTCGTGCCGGTAGGCCGACATGGTCTTGACGCCCAGGACGAGCAGCCACACCACCACGACCACGACGACGACCGACACGATCAGCCACTTCCGCCGACGCCTTCCGCCTCGCTCTCTCACGGCAACCACTGGGTACTCCAGGCATCGGGTGCGGGGGCACTGGGACGGCTGACTCGGCTCTGGCTTCCAGCACGGGGTACGAGGGCCGGACCAGCTCATCGTACCGGAGCCGGTGGCGAAATCGGTGCCCACCGGGGTCCGTTCCCCCGGCACCGGCCGTTCGCCCCCTCTGACCGGACCAGCCACGATCGGCACCAGTAGCATCACCACGTGACGTTCACAGCCATCCGAATGGCAGTGGGGCGGGTGCTGTTGGTCCTCGGCGTCCTCATCCTCTTGTTCATCCCCTACCTCTTGTGGGGGACCGGGTTGATGACGGCGCGGAGCCAGAGTGTGCTCCGCGCTCAATTCAAGGCCGACCAGCACCGGGCCGGCGTGACGGCCGTGACCACCCCGCCGGCCAAGACGGGTGCGCCGGCGACGGTGGCGCCGTCGATGCCGGATCCCCCCGTCGGGAGCGCGGTGGGGACCATCGACATCCCTGAGATCGGGTTGTCCATGGTGGTGGTCGAGGGCACCGGCGACTCACAGCTCCAACAGGGCCCCGGTCATTACGTGAATACCCCGCTGCCGGGGGAGGCCGGCAACTCGGCGATCGCCGGGCACCGCACGACCTACCTGCACCCCTTCTACAACCTGAACGAGCTGAACACGGGAAGCCCGGTCTACATCACCACGACCCAGGGTAAGTTCCAGTACGACGTGGTCAGCAGCGAGTCGGTGAGCCCGAACGACGTCTCCGTGGTGGACGCCACGACTTCCCCCGAGCTGACCCTGACCACCTGCACGCCCAGATACAGCGCCAGCCAGCGCCTCGTGGTGCACGCCACCCTGGTGGCCAGCGCCCTCGCCCATCCGGCGACGCCCGCTTCCGGGAGCGGATCGGCCAAGAGCGGAAAGGGTCCCACGTCCACCGAATTGCGGGCCGAGCAGGCAGCGACGCCGACCAAGAGCTGGGCGCTGGCCACGCTGTGGGGGGTGGCGGTCGCCGCCATCGTCATCGCCGTGTGGGTAGGTGCCAGGAGGACCCGCCGGGGAGCACGTGCCCTGGTGGTGGTGGGCGGCCTCGCCGTCTGGCTGGTGGTGGTCTTCGGCTTCTTCCAGTCGGTCGCCCCGCTCCTCCCCGCCAGCTACTGAGACGGGTGCCGACCGGTCCTAGCCGGCGGGCGCATCAGGCAGGTTGTCCGGTCGCGGCGAAGCCTGCGATGCCCTGCGGCTCCTGACCGGTCACGACCCCCGGCTGGCGCCCGAGGTGCGATGGCGCTGGATCAGGCGGACAGCCGACGGCGGCGAAGCAGCATCCCGCCCGCCACGACAGCCCCGAGTCCGACGATGGCCATCTCCTCGATGTCGGCGCCCGTGAACGGCAGGCTGGTGGGTGCGGTCGACACCGGAGCGGTTGCGCCCGGCGTCCCGTCGAAGGGGAGCACGTTGCTGGTCGGCACGACTTTGCCGGCGTCGCCCTGGATCTGGGGAGGCACCACACAGCTGTTCGTCGTATGGATCGTCTCCGTCACGACGCACTGGTTCGCCGCCCCGGCCGTGCCAGACACCATCAACAACGATGCCGCTGCCACGCCCGAGCTGATGAGAATTCGCCTTGCCCACATGATGGTTGCCCTTCCTCCCGTAGAGGCGGCGCCTCTGCGTTCCCCTCGTTCACCCCGGATCTCACGGCGAGACCTGCGGTTTCGTCAATACTGCCCGGTGTCCCCACACCTCCGCAATGACCCACCACTCTGAGCATATTGAATACCACTCAAAGTGATAAGTGGGCCTCCACAAGCCAATTCACGGCATCGGACGGGTTCCGAGCCGGATCGGATCCGGGCGCCGGGGGAGCCATGGCATCACCCCGGCACGAGCTGCCCGAACGTGTTGCACAGCCCCAGCGCCTCGATGACCACGAAGGCGCCCACGATGACCAGCACCACCGGGACGCGCCAACCCTTGGCACGGCGCGCCATCGGCGCCGGCATGTACCACTGGGGAAGGAGGCCACCGACCTGTCCCAGGTGTCCGAGGTACACCGACAACGGGACGGCACCCTCGTCCATCGGGAGGCACGGATCGGCGCCGAGCGCCAGGGCGGTGAGCTGGTCGTCGGTGATTCCCGACTCCTCGTCACCCACCAGGAGGGTCCCATCGGGATCCCAGTCCGGGCGGTCGCTCATCGGCTCCCCGATCCCGAACTCCGCTCCATGGGCATCCACCATCGGTTTTCCTCCGCGATCCTTGCCGCGATCCTTGCGGCAGAGCCGCCACCCGACACTACCCCGACCCTGCCGTCGTACGGCGGCGGGTCCCCCGTTCGGTCGCCGGCACCGGTCCGGTCTGCCTACAACAGGTGCACGACCAGCTCCAGGAGCACGATGAGCACTCCGACCAGGACCAGTCCCCCGACGTAGAGAATCCGTCGACCCAGCCGCCGTTGGCTGCCTCCGCTCGTTCCGACGCCGACCACGGCGAGCGCCAGGACCCCCACGATCTCCGCCACACTGAACGCCCTCTTGACCGTCAACAGACCGACGCCGGCCAGCACGAAGACGACCGAAGCGGGGATGGCGGCGGACACGATGGCCCACGAACCCCGAAGCTCGTTGGCGATGTCGGTGAGGTTCAGCTCGAGGTGCTGCCACGAGCGCATGGTGACGAGCTGCGAGAGACCGTGGGCGAGCCAGATGGCTACGGCGCCGACCACGACGACGCCGGCGGTCGTGAGCGCTCCCGGATGGCTCTCGAAGGTCAGTCCGGCGATGGCCACCAGCGTCGAGATCGTCCCGTAGACGTAGTCGGCGAGCCACCTCACCGAGTGCTCATGGCGGACTGCGTCCTCCTCCGGGTGGTCCGGCGGCCGGGTCACGGGATCGGCCGGACGCGCCAGGAAGGGGCGCCGCCATGCCGGCGGTGCGTCACCCGCCACGCCGAACTGCTGGTCCTCACTTCGGGTCGGCGTCCGGCTTCATTCGGCCCGATGCTAATTCGAAGGATGCCCTACGACGCGACCGGCGCGGCGGCCGGACCCGCATGCTCCAAGAAGAGGGAGCTGCCAACCTTCACGCGGCGGGCCGGGCGATGGGCGGCTCAGGCGCCACAGTACTGCTGGTCCAGGCCGGACTCCCGTTCCGTGGACGTACAGAAGTAGTAGAGGTGCTGGCCTGCGCTGGCCAGATCGAGACCGAACGAGGTGGTGGTCAGGCTGAATTCCGATCCCGGGCCGTAGGTGACCTGCGACTGGCCGGTGGCCGTGCTGTCGTAGACGAGCGTCCCTCCGGTGATGGCGACCGTGGCCTGGGTGGGCGAGACGGCGGTGGCGGTGATCTGGGCCACCTGCGGCACCCCAACCGGCGGGGTCGCGCCCGGCCACTCGAGCTGCCCGGCCCCGGAGGCCTGGATGGTGATCGATCCGTCGTGGGTCGACCAACTTCCCACGAAGGCCGAGAGCGACGCGGCCGCTGTCCCGGATGTCGTAGCCGGAGCCGCGGTACTCGGTGCCGTGTCGCCGGCCGTCGGGCTGGTACTACCCGACACGGTCGTGGTGGGAGCCCGGGTGGTGGTCGGCCGGGACGTGGTCGGCCGGGACGTGGCCGCCCGGGACGTGGCCGAAGGAGTCGACGAACAGGCTGCGAGCAACAGCGAGCAACCGGCAATGGTGGTCAGCTTCAGACGTCCCCTGTCGAACACCGGGCCACCCCCCTGTCCGTCGTGCCGCGCCACCGGCGCACGTCCCGATGTCCCGACACCTGTACGGCAATGAGCGAGCCGGCGGTCTCCCGGGGCACACCGGTAGTCAATCAGACCGGGCCGCCCCACGCGTGCCGGGTCGGCGCCCACCTGATCGCCCGTGCTTCCTGCCGCGATGCTCTTCGCCGGCTACCGGGCTTCCAGCGAAACCGTGACCGGTCGCGGTTTCGGCGTGCCGGCGGGCAGGCCGGTCATAACGACGGTGGTCCGGTAGCTCCCGGCCGGCGGGGGCGGCGGCCCCTTCGTCGTGCACCGGGGGTCGCCGGGCGTGGCGTGTCCCTCTTCGGCGCACCACGGGTAGGAGGTCGCCACGGTGAACGGAACACGGCTGACTCCGGTGGCGAGTCGCACCGACGGGCGACAGGCGATGCCGCTGCTGACCGGCGAAGAGGAGAGGTCGCCGTTGGACAGGCCGACGTCGAACCATCCGTCTGCTGCACACGCCTCGACGGTCACCGGCGTGGAGCTGTTGGTGATCAGCGCCACACCCCTGATGGGGGTTCCGGCCGGCACGCGGGTGCGGGCAACCGTGATGCGCACGCGCAGCGGACCACTGGCCGAGACGGCCGACGGAGTCGGAGACGCCTTGCGCAAGGTGTGGATGACGGCGATGGAGCCGGACCCGCGCGCTTGGACCTGGGCCCCGAGGGTGGGCACCGACCAGAGGACCTCGCCGGAGGGATCACCGCCCGGCGCACACGGGGTGACGAAGACGGGCAACCCGTTGAACCGCTCCAGGCGTTGACACGCCGCCGGCTGACGCTCCGATCCCGTGGGGACTGAATTGAGCATGACCACGTTGGGTGGAGAGTGGTGTTCGGCACAGTGGTCGAGGACGGTCGGCAGCCCGAGGAGCAGCGTGCCCGGGGCGCTCGTGTTCGGGCAGTTCTGATTGCGCCGCACGGCCCAGGTACTGGGAGCCGAGATCGCAGCCCGACCGTAGACGTAGGTCTCCCATCCCCTCGGCACGAGGTTGCCCGGTGCCGCGGCACTCGGTGGTCGGCTGCCCGAGTTGGTGCCGGCGGCCAGTAACAGCGCGAGCACCCCCACCAGGACGAGCCCTGGGGCTCGGGGCCCCGCCCATGGCGGTGGCGGCGCTCGCCTCTCCCCCATCTGTCCACCCCGCCACCCCATCACGGCATCCTCTCAGTCGTTGGCGGCCCGTCCCTTCGGGGGCCCGGGCATCCGGCCGGGCTCGCGCCGGCAGATCGCCCGGACGCCTCACCTTCTCCGACGACTGGCGCGCGCCGAAGGTTGACGGGACGTCGCAACGGCCCGAGCCGGCGGCCCACCGCTCACCGTGCCGGTGGTCGGGACCCAGGCGCCCTGCCGCTCCTGACCGAGGAGCCCGACGCCCCCGCCGGCCCGTCACCCCCTGGGACGCCCAGGCCGGCGATGGCCGCGCCACCTCAAGCTGTGGTTCCGGCGGCAGCCGGGCAGTGCCCATCACGGGCCGACGTCGAAGCCCGTGTTGGCCGAGCGGGCCGTGTCGTCGTCGATCACCTTGTGGGAGTAGATGTCGAGGAGGCCCAGCGCGACCAGGCGGTCACCTTCCGGGGTGAACATGTCGGCACCGAGCGCCCGGGACACATGCTCGCGGAGCAGCGGGATGCCGAGCGCCATGGCGGTGAGCAGGGCGGCGCGGACCTTGCGGTCGATCACCGGTTCATCGGTACGGGCCTCGTCGGCCAGGGCCAACCATCGCCCGGTGATCGTCGCCATCTCGTCGAAGATCGGGCCGGCCGTTCGGGATCCGTCGGCCAAGGACCGGGCCACGTAACGACCGAACCGCTGGGACATCTGCTGGGTGGTGGCCGCCGCAGCCGGGTCCTCGAGGAGCCGCGCGTTCACCCGATTGAGCATCGAAAAGACGTACTCGTCACACGCCGCCCGGAGGGCCTCCTTGGATCCGTAGTGATGGCGGAGCAGTCCGGGAGAGACGCCCGCGGTCTGGGCGATGGCCCGGACGGTGGCCCGCTCGAAGCCCTCCTCGGCGAAGTGCTCGAGCGCGGCCTCGCGGATCCGGGCCCGGGCGGTGAGATCGCCGAATGCGACAGCTCCGAGGTCTGGCGTGGACCCGGCGATCGGCTGTCGGTCGGTGCCGTCGTCCGTCATTCGCCCTGCAGGTCCCGGCGGCGGAAGGCCCACCCTCCGACGAGGGAGGCGCAGATCCCGACGCCGGCCATGATGGCATTCGCTTCCCAGCGGGGAGCGACGGCCGGGGCGGACGCCATCTGGTGGAAGACCGAGGTGTCGAGGACCCAGTGGCTCACCGCGCCGATCCCTCCGACGACCACCAGGAGGAGCGACCAGCCCAGGAGCCCGTAGACCGCCCAGGCGGTGAACCGGGGGCGGACCCCGAAGGCCAGGATGCCGGCTCCCAGGATCACCATCGACGGGGGCACGAGATTGACACCCGCCCCGAGCAGGGTCGGGAGGCTCAGTCCGGCGTGCTGGGTCGCGGCCCCCAGCCAGGCGAACAGGCCGGCCGTGACCCCGGCCACGACCAGGACCGCCAGCGCCAGGAGGGACCGGCCGCCCAACCACGACCATCGGGCGACCGGTCGGACCAGCAGGTGGTCGAGCGTCCGGGCGGACTCCTCGGCCCGTGCCGCGGTGACCTGCCCGGCGGCGACGAAACCGATGAGGATGGCGAGGATCAAGAAGCACACGCCGAGCGCGGCGTCGGTCCCGGTCCCGGTCGCGCCCAGTTTGGTGAAGACCTCGTGGACCGAACCGGAGATGGTGGTACCGGCCGACTTGGCGATGAGCCCGTAGAGGAGCGCGGCGAGGGCGACGGCCGTCCACCAGGCGACGGTGGTAGCCCGCTGAAGCCGGACGGCGAGCCCGGTAGGGCCGACGAGCAGTCCGAGGTGCGCCTGCGCATGCGTCCGGTCGGCGACGATGCCGGCTCCGACGTCGCGCCGTCCGGCCAGGCGCACCGCGACGCCGGCCAGGACGACGGTGCACGCGGCGATGGGCAGGAGTGCGAGCGGTTGGGGCGCGGTGAGGGGCTGGAACGCTTCGACCCAACCGAGCGGGGAGACCCAGATGAGCCCGTGGAGGCCCACGCCGGCGTCGGCGATCAACCGCAGCGCGTAGGAGACGCCGAGTACCACGGCGGCGAAGGAGGCCGCTTGGCGGCGGGTGGCGGCCAGCTGGCTGGTGACCGCCCCGATGGCGGCGAACATGACCGCCGTGGCCACCATGGCCAGGGCGAAGGCGAGCGACCGGCCGAGCCCGAACTCCACCTTGGCGCTGTGCCCGGTGGCGACGGTGAGGAGCGCGGTGCAGGCCCACAGCACCGCGACGCCGACCCCGAGCCCGGCCACAGCCTGGGCCGTTGCCCGGCGCCGGGTGGTCTGGCCGGCCACCAGGAGGTCCCAGCGCCCGTTGTCCTCCTCGCCACGGAGGAGCCGGGTGCTGGTGAGGAGTCCCCACACGGCACCGACGACCATGAGGGTCATGGAGATCTTGAAGGCGGTGAAGCCGGCCACCGTCTGGAGCTGTGGAGCGGGGCCGAACAGTGCGCTCATCGCCTTGCTCGTGCCGTAGGTGGCGGCCAGGGACTCACGGCTCGCCTGGGTCTCGTAGATCTTCGTGTAGCTGACCGCCGTCGACGCGATCGAGACACCGAAGATCACCCCCCAGAGGGCACCCGAGCGGGCGGCTTTTCGGGCCGTCAGTGCGCCCACCACCGTGGCCGGCGACCGACGGGTCGGGGTCGCGCCGACGCCGGGCGCGACGGCGGCGAGGTCAGCCGGCATGCTCGCCCACCCCGTACTGGGCCAGGAAGAGCTCCTCGAGCGACGGCTCGCGGCTGAGGAGCCCGGTGACCCCGGCGGCGGCCAGGGCAGTCACCAGCGGCTCGACCGAACCACGGACCTGGCAGTGGAGGGTCCGACCGTCGGTGCGGACGGCGCTCACCCCGGGTACCCCCGACAGGTCGGGCGCGGCCCCGTCGAAGGTGGCTTCCACGGTCAGCGCGCTGAGGTGGCGCATCTGGGCCAGCGTGCCCGTCTCGACGAGCACCCCGTCGCGCAGGATGCAGACCCGGTCGCAGAGCGCCTCGACCTCGCTCATGATGTGCGAGGAGAGGAACACCGTCTGGCCCCGGTCGCGCGCCTCGGCGACGCAGACCCGGAATGCCAGCTCCATCAGCGGGTCGAGCCCATTGGTCGGCTCGTCGAGCACGAGCAGGTCGGGGCGGACCATGAGCGCAGCGATGAGGACGACCTTCTGGCGGTTCCCCTTGGAGTAGGCCCGCACCTTCTTCGTCGGGTCGAGGTCGAACCGGGCGAGCAGCTCGTCCCGGTACGGTTCGTCGACCCGCCCGGAGACCCGCCCGAGCAGGGCCAGGGTCTCCGCCCCGGTCAGCGACGGCCACAGGTTCGCCTCGCCGGCCACGAAGGCCAGCCGGCGGTGGACGTCGACGGGTCGCTGCTGGCAGTCGAGCCCGAAGATCTCGGCACTCCCACCGGTCGGTTGGCTGAGCCCCAGCAGCAGGCGGATGGTGGTCGTCTTGCCCGCGCCGTTGGGACCGAGGTAGCCGACAACCTCGCCCGTTGTGACCTCGAGGTCGAGGTGGTCGAGGGCGGTCACATCGCCGTAGCGCTTGGTCAGCCCTTCGGTTCGGATCGCTCTGTCAGGCACGGGATCTCCTCGGCCACTGTGCACACGGTTCGTTGACTATACGACTGTATAGCCCCGGGACGTGCCGCCAGGGGCGAAGGTCCCCGCATCATGAGCGCCGTTGCCGGGCGCCCTCAGCACGATGCCGCGCACGCGGGCTGCGGTTGCGGCCCAGGCCCACCTGCCGGCCAGGAGCAGCCTGCGGCGACCCGATCGACCCTCCGGAGCGGTGCGGGACGCGGCCCCGACGAGGGCCGCCCGGCGCCCCCCGTGTCGACCACCGGCGACGTCCCGCCCCTGAGCTCTCGCTCGACGAGGACGCCGCCGGTGATCACATCACGAGCAGCCGCTGGTGGTGCCGCAACTCGCGCAGACGTAGCACGACCCGGCCCGTTGCATGGCGTTGCCGCACTGGTAGCAGTACGGGGCATCGCGGGGCTCGGCGCGGGCCAGGGTGTGCTCGGCCGTTCCGCGGCCGCCGGGTACCGCCTGTGCCCGCGGGCCGTCGGACGAAGTGAGCGACGGGTCACCGGCGCTCCCGTCGATCACGGTGGCCGTGACCGGGTCCACCGCCTCCGCCTCCACGATCCCGCTGGACTCGGTCGCCGTCTCCTCGACCCCGGGGAGGGTCGGCTGCATCCGCTCCGCGGTGGAGAGCACGCCGAACTCGGCACGCTCGTCGAGGGGCAGGTAGTCCACGGCCAACCGGCGGAAGATGTAGTCGACCAGGCTGGTGGCGATGCGCAGCTCGGGGTCGTCGGTGATGCCGGCCGGCTCGAAGCGCATGTTGGTGTACTTGCGCACATAGGTGGCGAGCGGGACACCGTGCTGCAGTCCCAGGGACACCGAGATCGAGAAGGCGTCCATGATGCCGGCCAATGTCGAGCCCTGCTTGGACACCTTCATGAAGACCTCGCCGGGTCGACCGTCCTCGTACTCACCGACAGTCACGTATCCCTCGCAGTCGGCCACCCTGAACGCGAATGTCGACGACTTCCGTCGCCGGGGCAGCCGCTCCCGCACGGCGCCGACCACCAGGGTGTCGGCGGTCCGGGACTGCTCGTGAGCCAGCGCCGCCTCGAGGCCGGCCACCTTCTCGGCCAGCTCGCGGGCGTGGGCCTCGGCTTCGGATCCGGCAGGTACCGCCCCGCCGGGGACGCTCTCAACGGCCCCCGCCTTCTTCGTCGTCGACAGCGGCTGGGCCACCTTGCAGTTGTCGCGGTAGATGGCGACCGCCTTGATCCCCATCCTCCACGCATCGATGTGGAGCTGCTCGACGTCCTCCACCGAGACATCCTCGGGAAGGTTCACCGTCTTGGAGATGGCACCCGAGATGAACGGCTGCACCGCACCCATCATGCGCACGTGCCCGAGGTAGTGAATGGTGTTGTCACCCATCGAGCAGGCGAACACGGGCAGGTGCTCGGCGGCCAGGTACGGGGCGCCCACGATCGTCTTGTGCTGGTCGATGTAGGCGATGATCCCGTCGACCTCGTCGGGCGAGTACCCGAGCCGGGTGAGGGCCCGCGGCACCGTCTGGTTGACGATGGACATGGTGCCGCCGCCGACCAGCTTCTTGGTCTTCACGAGGCCCAGGTCCGGCTCGACGCCGGTGGTGTCACAGTCCATCAACAGGCCGATGGTGCCCGTGGGGGCCAACACGCTGGCCTGGGAGTTGCGCACGCCGTACTCCTCCCCCAGCTCCACTGCCAGGTCCCAGGCCTCCTGGGCGGCGGAGAGCAGGTCGGTGGGCACCGCCTCCTCGTCGACGCCAGCCACGGCATCGCGGTGCATCCGGAGCACGTTGAGCATGGGCTCCACGTTCTCGTGGTAGCCGGCGAACGG
>CAZNLF010000088.1:0-11000 GCA_964573595.1 uncultured Acidimicrobiaceae bacterium
CGAGCCCAGGATGGTGATGCTGTTCGCTTTCAGCGACACCGGTCCACCGGCGGTCAGCAGCCCGGCGACGGTAAGATCGGTGCCATCGCCAAGCGTGAACCCTCCCGCGCTGACGGTGAACGTACCGACGTTGGTCACTGCGCCCGGCGCATGGTCGAGCACCGAGGTGATCGCGGCGGCACCGGCGGTCTCGGTGCGCGTGGCATGGAGCCAGACGCTGAACCCGCCCGGCTGGGTGAGCACCATGGGGACGAACCAGCTGCCGACGGCGACGAGGCCGACCAGCACCGTCAGTCCGAGCCGGCTCCATCGACGAGTCGAGCCGATCACCGCCAGCAGGGCGAGCAGGGCGAAAGCCATGACGATGGACTGGCGGAAGCCGGCCAGCAGCCCGAAGGCGGCCACCGCTCCCATCCCGTGCCAGCTCCCCGGGCGAGCGCGCCAGGCCATGATGATCAACAAGGAGCAGGCCGCCATGTCGAAGGAGTACGTGGCGACGATCGAACCGCTGAACCAGGCGAAGGGCGAGGTGGCCACCAGCGCGCCGGCGGCGAGTCCCACCCAGGGTCCTCCGAGGTCGCGACCGGCCACCGCGGTCAGGCCCACGGCGAGCGCCGAGGCCAGAGCGGCCACGATGACCAGACTGGCGATGGTGCCGGCGCCGACAACGACGTGGAGGGCCCGCGCCGTCTCGACGTACAGCCAGTAACCCGGGGGCTGGGGCTGGCCGTGGGCGACGTCGAAGTGGTCGACCGCCGATGCGTACTGGGCGGAGTCCCAGTCGGTCGGACCTCGTGCCCCGGTCACGAGCCGGAGTGCGAGGGTCACCAGTGCGAGGGCCCAGGGCATGAACCCCCACCGCGCCTGGCGGCGCCGGCGGCGTTGCAGGTCCGACCTGGTCAGGCGCGGAGTGCCCGACAGCGCGGTGGGCGCGGAGGGGGGCATCGGAGCACGGAACGGAGCCAGAGGTTGCGGCGGCGCCCCGACCAGTCCCAGCACCGGGTTTTCGGCCCCAGTGGTGACAAAGACCATGGTTCAGGCTACCGAGAAGATGACCGGAAATGAAGCATCCCCCCTGCTCGCGACCGCCGATTCGGGATCGGGGACGGCCCGTGCTCCCCGACCGTCACGCCCCTCGGCCAGTAGGTCGTGGGCCTCTCGGGTTCAGTTCTGAGGCTGAATGGCCGACAACCAGTAGGTACCGGACGCACCGAAGCCCATCGTGGCTGGTGCGACATTTGCCGCCCCGCCAGCACGGGTGCTGGGGGCACCACTCGCAAGGAGGACATACCGCATGGGAGCAGGGCGCCACGTCAACGAGGTCGGCCGGGACGAACGAAGCGGGCGGGGCCGCCGTCGGGTGGTTGGAGGGGCAGTGGCGCTCGGTGCGATCGGCGCACTCGTGGCCGCCCAGATCCCGACCGGTACGGCGTCGGCAGCGACCCCCGTCGCCCACGCCGCGGTTGCGGCGTCGCTGACGTGGCAGCAGGTGCTCCCCGACGCCGGCAACCCCATCGCCGAGAGCTCTCCCTCCGAGGCGACCCTCGACGCCGGCGGACCCGCCGTGGTCGTCGGCGACCGGGCCGGCAGCGTGTACGCGTTCCATCTGTCCAACGGGTCGGCGGTGAGCGGATGGCCGGCCCATGCCGGCGGGCCGATCGACTCGACCCCCTCGGTCGCGCCCAACGGTGCCGGAACCGACAACGTGTACGTCGGCGCCGGGAACGCGGCCCAGCCACGAGTCGGCGGCTACTACGCGTTCAACAACGGAGGATCCCAGCGGTGGGAGCACAACGCCCAGGACCCGAACGGCCTCTACGGCGTGCAGGCCTCGATGGCGGTGGGCAATCTCGGCGGCACCACCGGCACGGTCGCCCCATCGCTCGGCCAGGACGAGTATGCCCTCAACGCGGCCAACGGCGCGGTCCTACCCGGGTGGCCGTTCTTCACGGCAGACAGCGGGTTCACCACCCCGTCGTTGGCCGATCTCTACGGGAACGGCCAGACCGAGGTGGTCGAGGGGGGCGACTCGTCTCCCGGAGTGGCCTACGGACAGACCTACACCGCGGGAGGACACCTCCGCGTCCTGGGGTCCGGCGGAAACCTGATCTGCGACTACGACACCAACCAGACGGTGGACTCCTCACCGGCCGTGGGCAACTTCCTCGGCGGCGGTCAGGTGGGGATCGCCTTCGGCACCGGCTCCTACTATCCAGGAGCCTCCGACAGTGACACGCTGTTCGGCTCGAACTCCCACTGCGGCATCGTCTGGCGCTCCAACCTCGGTGGCACCACCACCGGCAGCCCGGCCATCGGCGACATCGAGGGTGACGGGAACGTCGAGGTGCTCGAAGGGGCGAACACCGGCTCGGGCGGCCTGGTGTGGGCGCTCAACGGGGCCAACGGCGGGGCAGTGCCCGGTTGGCCCCAGCGCACGTCGGGCCAGATCATCGGTGGCATCGTCACCGCCGACCTGACGGGTGGCGGCTACAACGACGTGCTGGTCCCCACGACCAACGGTCTGGTCATCTACGACGGTCGCACCGCCCAGGTGGTGGCCACGCTCGGCGCCGGGACCGTCGGGCTCCAGAACTCGCCGATGGTCAGCATCGATCCCAACGGGACCATCGGAATCACCATCGCCGGCTACGACTCCGCCAACGCCGGCATCATCCAGCACTACGAGGTCGCCGGATCGGCCGGTCGCTCGCTGGGCAAGCGTTCGTGGCCGATGTTCCACCAGAACCCCCAGCTGACCGGATGGCTGAACCAGGCGGCCCCGGGCCACCTCAATCAGCCGATCGTCGGCATGGCGCCGACCAATGACGGCGGGGGGTACTGGAACGTCGCCTCCGACGGCGGCATCTTCGCCTTCGGCGACGCGAAATTCCTGGGCTCGATGGGAGGGTCGCGACTCAACCGGCCGGTGGTCGGCATGGCTGCCACCCCGGACGGCAGCGGGTACTGGGAGGTGGCCTCCGACGGCGGCATCTTCACGTTCGGCACGGCCCAGTTCTACGGCTCGACCGGCGACATCCGTCTCAACCGGCCGATCGTGGGCATGGCGGCCACCCCCGACGGCCGGGGCTACTGGCTGGTGGCCTCCGACGGTGGCATCTTCACCTACGGTGACGCCCGGTTCTACGGCTCGACCGGCGACATCCGACTGAATCAGCCGGTGGTCGGCATGGCCGCCACCCCTGACGGCCGGGGCTACTGGCTGGTGGCCTCCGACGGCGGCATCTTCACCTACGGTGACGCCCGGTTCTACGGCTCGACCGGCAACATCCGGCTCAACCGGCCGGTGGTCGGCATGACAGCGACCGCGGACGGTCACGGCTACTGGTTCGTGGCCTCCGACGGCGGCATCTTCAGCTACGGAGACGCCTACTTCTTCGGCTCGATGGGAGCGGTCCGGCTGAACCAGCCGGTCGTCGGGATGGCCTCCAACCGCGGCAATGGCTACTGGCTGGTGGCCTCCGATGGTGGCCTCTTCTCCTTCGGGAGCGCTCCCTTCTTCGGGTCGATCCCCCAGCTGTTCGAGGCCAACGCCGTCGGGGTCGACTGAGCCGACGGTGTCGGTCACGGATCGGTGAGATGAGAGGCCGATGCAACTCCACAACAGGGTGAGGACCGCGCTGGACGGCCGTCGTCGGGTCATCGCGGCGTGTACGGCCGCCGCCCTGCTCGCCGTGATCGGAGCCGGAGCCGCTGTCGTCGCGTCGTCGACGCCGGCGTCCGCCTATCCGTCGGCCGACGTGTCGTTCCAGGGCCACGGCTACGGTCATGGGCACGGGATGGGCCAGTGGGGAGCACTCGGCTACTCGCTCGCCCACACCGGTTACGCCACCATCCTCGGCACGTACTACGGGGGCACCACCCTCTCGTCCCTGACAGCCGGCCAGGAGGCGCATCCGGTGCGCGTGGCCCTGACCGAGAACGACGGGAACTCGGTCATCGTCAAGTCGGGATCGTCGTTCACCGTCTCGGGCACCTCGATCGACGAGGCTACGGGCGGGGCCGTCGAGATGATCCCGTCCGGGAGCACCTGGAGCATCTATACGGGCCCGGGATGCGGCGGTCCGTGGTCCGGTCCGGCGGCGACCAATGTCCCCAACCCGACCGCCACCCCCTCGGGCCCAACGACGCTCCAGCTCTGTCAGGCCGGTCCCAGCCTCACGGTGCACGGCACGTTGCAGGCGACCTTCAACTCGGACGCCTCGACGCGGACGGTCAACACCCTGCCGCTCGAGCAGTACGTGGCCGACGTCGTGCCGAGCGAGTCTTCGGCCGGCTGGGGGACGCTCGGGGGAGCCGGGCCCCAGGGACAGGCCTGGGGATTCCAGGAACTGGAGGCCCAGGCGGTCGCCGCCCGGTCGTACGTCATGTCCGGCCTCGACTCCTACGGCGGCTACGCCGACACCTGCGACCTGAGCTGTCAGACCTACCGGGGCACGCTCAACGAGAACGCCCTCACCGATCTGGCCGCGGCCGACACGGCCGGCCAGGTGATGGAGTCCGGCGGCACGGTGGCGGCGACGCAGTACTCGGCGTCGACCGGCGGCTACACGGCGCCCGGGGCGTTCCCGGGGGTGCCCGACGCCGGTGATGCCGTGTGCGTACCCGGCGCGTGCAACCCGAACCACACCTGGACGGCGTCCGTGCCGGTGACGACGATCGACGCCACCTGGCCGCAGTTGGGGGCGCTCGAGTCCATCAGCATCACCGGTCGCAACGGCCTCGGCGACTGGGGTGGCCGGGTCACCGCCATGACCCTGGTCGGGTCGAAGGGGGACGTCGCGCTCAGCGGGGACACCTTTGCCGCCGACGTCGGTCTCAAGTCGGACTGGTTCACCACCACGACCAGCCTCGGGGCCGCCGGCGTGGCGATGTCGTCGACAACCGACGGAGGTGGCTACTGGATCGCCGCGGCCAACGGCGCCGTCGACGCCTTCGGTGATGCCACCTACTACGGCTCCGCTGGCAACCTGGCACTGGCCCGGCCCGTCGTGGGCGTGGCCGCCACCCCGAACGGCAAGGGCTACTGGCTGGTGGCCTCCGACGGGGGAGTGTTCAGTTACGGCGACGCGACCTTCCACGGGTCCACGGGCAACCTGATCCTGAACAAGCCCATCCTCGGCATGGCCGCCACGCCGGACGGGGGCGGCTACTGGCTGGTGGCCTCCGACGGCGGTGTCTTCTCCTTCGGCGACGCCCACTTCTGGGGATCGACCGGGAACCTGCGTCTCAACAAGCCGGTGGTGGGCATGGCCGCCACCCCCGACGGCCGGGGCTACTGGCTGGTGGCGTCCGACGGCGGCATCTTCTCCTTCGGTGATGCGCCCTTCCACGGTTCCACGGGAGCGCTCAGTCTGGTCAAGCCCGTGGTCGGGATGGCCCGTACCGGCGACGGCCAGGGCTACTGGCTGGTGGCTGCCGACGGCGGTCTCTTCAGCTTCGGCAGCGCGATCTTCCATGGCTCTGCTGCGGGCTGACGGCCCGAGGACACGCGCTGCCTACGACAAGCCAGGACCGACCGGTGCCAGGTCCTAAGGTGCAGTCTGCGATGACTGAGCGTGACACGCAGGGAGGCGCTAGGGCCGGAGCGACCGCGGTGACCGACACGCACGCCCCGCCCGCCGGTGCATCCGCGCCGGCGTCCCTCGGCGTGGCGGAGCAGGGCGGCACCGCCCACCGGACGTGGAGGCAGGGGTTCAGCTCGTGGCGGGCCATCGTGTTCGCACCGATCGGGGACGGCCAGACCCGCCGCCGCGGCTCGGACGCCATCCGTTTGGGATTCGCCGTGGCCGCCGTCTTCCTGTGCTGGCTGTTCACGCACGCCAACTCGAATGCCGAACACCAGATCGCCACCACGCTCGGCCAACCGCCTCAGGGGATCAAGTGGTTGGTCACCACGATCTGGTGGGTCGCCTCGTTCGGCGTCATCGCCTTGATCGCGATCCTCGCCCTCGTCAACCGCAGGTGGAGCGCCATCCGGGACATCGGGCTGTCGGGCGCGACCGCGTGGGTCCTCTGCGTGGTGTCGTCGGTCGTGCTCGGCTCGACCGGCGGGCGACCCCCTGACGGCTCACTCGTCCACTTCGATCTGAGCTTTCCCGTGGCGCGGGTGGCCGCCACCGTGGCGGTGGCGACCGCGGCGATCCCATACCTCAGCCGGATGATCCAGCGGACCATCATGACGGCGATCGGGCTCCTGGCCCTGACCGCGGTGGTGACCGAGTCGGGGCTCCCGGTCTCGGTGTTGGCCAGCCTGGCCGTCGGCTGGGGTGTCACCGCCCTCTACCACCTCATCTTCGGCTCGCCTCTGGGGCTGCCGTCGTCGGCCGAGGTCACGGTCCTGTTGGCCGATCTCGACATCTCGGCCGACGAGGTCGCTCCCGTGGCCCGCCAGGAATGGGGGGTCGGACGATTCACCGGTCGCATCGACGATACGCCGGTGGATGTATCGGTCTATGGGCGGGACGCATCGGACGCCCAGCTCCTGGCCAAGACCTCGCGGTTCTTGTTCTACCGGTCGTCGGGACCGACACTGGCCCTGACCCGGCGCCAACAGGTCGAGCACGAGGCCTACTTGACCCTGATGGCCGAACGCGCCGGCGCCCGGGTGCCCGCCGTCCTGGCCGCCGGTCCGGCCGGGCCCGCCAACGACGCCGTACTCGTGACCCGTCCACCTTCCGGCAGACGGCTGTCGGCGTTCGCCCGCTACGTGCCGCCGTCTGAGCCGCCTGACGAGCCGCCCGGGTCGGACCAGTCGGGCGAGTCGGGCAAGGCCGACCAGCAGGACGAGTTGGGCCACCCGGGCGGGTCGGACCAGTCGGAACCGATGGGCCAGCCGGTCCCGGCGGCACCGGACGACCACGACGACCACGAGGCCAGGGCGGCCGCGGCGACGCGGGAGCCGGACGGCCCGAACCTTCCCGACCGGTCGGCCGATGACCTGTTCGGCCAGCTGATGAACCTTCGCCGGGCCGGCATAGCCCACGGTTCGTTGTCCACCGAGACCATCGTGATCGGGGACGACGACGGCGTCGGGTTCGTCGACTTCCGGTCGGCGGTGACGGTGGCGACCGAGGACGACCTCAACCGGGACATGGCCTCGGCACTGGCTGCGGTCTCGGTGACCGTCGGACCGGAGCAGGCCGTCACGTCGGCCATGCGCTCGGTACCCCCCGACGTTCTGGTCGGCGCCCTTCCCTTCCTCCAGCGGGCCGCACTCGACCCGACGGCGGCGAAGGCGCTCCGGGGGAAGAAGTCCCTCCTGAAGGCCGTGCGGGAGCAGGGTGCCGCCGCCGCCGGGGTCGAGGTGCCCAAACTCATCGAGCCGCGCCGGGTGAGCTGGGTCAACCTGCTGCTGATCGTCGGCACACTGGTCGGCGGTTGGGCGCTCATCGGCGTGTTGGTCAACGTAGGCAAGTCCTGGAACACCATCACCGGCGCAAAATGGGGTTGGGTGGTCGCCACGTTCGTGTTGGCCCAGGCCGCCTATCCGGCGATCGCCACCACCACGGTGGGATCGGTGACCAGCACCCTTCCCTACGGTCGGACCGTCGCCCTCGAACTGGCGGACACATTCGTGGCGCTGGCCGGAGGGTCCATGGCCGTCCTCGCCACCCGGGTCCGCTTCTTCCAGCAAGAGGGGCTCAGCCCCACGCTGGCCGTCAGTTCCGGCGTGCTGGTCAGTACGGCCAGCTGGATCGTCAAGGGCGGCTTGTTCCTCATCGCCCTTCCGCTGGCCATCGGACAGATGCACTTCAAGAGCCCCTCCAGCCAATCGGGCGGCGGCAGCGACCGCCTCGTGTGGCTCATCGTTATCGCCGTGGTGGTGGTGGGGGTGGCGCTCGGGATCCTGTTGGCCGTACCCCGGTGGCGCCGAATGGCGGCACAGAAGGTTCGCCCCAAGGCGTCGGAGGTGTGGTCGCACTTGAAGGTGCTGGCGGCCCGGCCCCGCAACCTGATCGAGATCTTCGGCGGGAGCGCCCTCGCCCAGATCTTCGTCGCCCTGGCCCTGGGCGCCGCGCTCCACGCGTTCGGGGACCAGCTCGGGCTGGCCACCCTGCTCGTGGTCCTGACGCTCGCGTCCATGCTGGGTGGCATCTCGCCCGTCCCCGGGGGGATGGGCGTCGTCGAGGCCGGCATGATCCTCGGACTCACCGCCGCCGGCATCAGCGAGCCCGACGCGGTGGCGGCGACCTTCGTCCAGCGCCTGTTCACCGCCTACCTCCCGCCCATCTGGGGCTGGTTCGTGCTGGTGTGGCTGCGGAGGAAGGAGTACCTCTGACCGTCACGCCTCTGACGTCATGCCTCGAGGGCGTCGACTGTCGGTCACCGGGCCGTGGATGCCAGGATCTGCGCATGCCGGAGTGGTGCTGGTCCATCCGGAGCGAGGGCAGTAGACCCTCGCCGACGTGGCCTCTCGAAGGCCCCTGACGGCTTCCACCACCGGTGGGACATCCGTCGGAGCCTCCGAGGGGCGAGGCGCTGAGTTCTCCGGTGCATGGCGCCTCCGGCCCGTGGGGTCAGCCCACTCCGTCCGCCTCGGTGTCCTCCAGGCCGGGGAACGCCCGCAGTCGTCCGAGCCGGCCCAGCCGGCCCACGTTGACACCGACATCGGCCGCCCGCAGCATGCTCAGATCGCCCCGGCTGTTGCCGTAGGCCCACAGGGTGCCGGCAGCACCACCGGAGTGCTCGATCCACTTCCTCAGCCGACGCGTCTTCTCCTCGCCTCGGCAGTTCGCCCCTTCGTAGCGACCGGTGAGCAGGGCACCGGAGACGGCCAGCCGGGTGGCCACCGCCTCGTCGGCGCCCAACAGCTCGCCGGCGACACGCACGTAGAGGTCGGGCGACGCCGAGACGATGACGACCAGGTCGCCCCGTAGGCGGTGCCAGTCCAACCGGGCCCGCACCTCGGGCCGGCTGTACCGTCGGAGGTGGGTCGTGGCGAAGTCGGCGGCAACCTCTTCCACCCGGTCGACGGGCACGCCGGCCAAGAGCCGCCCGAAGAGCTGTTCCTTGGTGGAGTCGGCCACGGCCCCCCCGACCAGTGCGGCGTGGGCCAGCCGCGGCGACAAGGAGGCGGCAGCCGACAGGGTCCGGGTGCGGCCGGCGACGGCGATGAGGAACTCGAAGACGCTGCCGCCCTGGGTGAGCGTGCCGTCGAAGTCGAATGCGGCAACTCCGGGTGGCGCCCCGTCCTGCGCGGCGCTCATCGGCCGCCGGGCGAGATGTTCGATCCGCCACGACCTTCTCCGGAGGCGAAGCGGGCCGGACCGTCGGCGAAGTCGGCCGAGGCCAGGGTGTCGAGGCCGAACCGATACTCGGAGCGGAGCGCCTCGGGCTCGGGCAGGTCCCACTGGGCCATTGCCGAGGCGCGGTCGTTCCGCAGGCACGCCTGGGGCAACGAGGCCAGCTCGAGGCCCCACAAGACGGCGTGGTCGAGGGCGGCGCCAGAGTCGACCACCCGGTTGGCCAACCCGATGGCCAACGCCTCCTCAGCTCCCACCGGCCGTCCGGTGAGGATGAGGTCCAACGCCCGTCCCTGACCGACCAACCGAGGGAGGCGGACCGTCCCCCCGTCGATGAGAGGCACCCCGAACCGTCGGCAGAAGACACCGAAGACGGCGTCGGTGGCGGCCACCCGCAGGTCGCACCAGAGGGCGAGCTCCAACCCCCCGGCCACCGCATGACCCTCGACGGCGGCGATGACCGGCTTGGAGAGCACGTCCCTGGTCGGCCCCATCGGCCCTGGGCCGTCCTCGGCCACCCGGAAGCGGGCTCCCTCGGTCATCGCCTTGAGATCGGCCCCGGCGCAGAACGTCCCGCCGCCGCCGGTGAGGACCGCCACCGACGACGAGTCGTCCTCGTCGAAGGCCCGGAACGCTTCGTGGAGGGCGGTGGCCGTGTCCGGGTCGACGGCGTTCCGCCGCCCGGGTCTGTCGATGGTCACGATGGTGACCGGGCCCCGGTGCTCGATGAGGACGGTCGGTCCTTCCGGGTCGTCGGGATTCGCTGTCGGTGCATGGTCGGTCATGGTCCCAGCATGGTGGAATCGCGGGCGGACGACCAGACGGTCCGCCCCACCTCCGTCCAGCTGGCAAAACTCGACCAACCCAGTCGACAATAGTAGGCGGTTCGACTATCGTGACCGGTCTACACAGGGGCAGTTGCCGGAAGCGGTGCAACCCCATCGGCTCACAGCGACAAGAAGAAAAAAGGAGCATCACATGGCAATTCGTCTGGGCGACACCGCCCCCGACTTCACAGCGGAGACCACCGAAGGCACCATCAACTTCCACGAGTATCTCGGGGACAGTTGGGGAGTGCTGTTCTCCCACCCCAAGGACTTCACCCCGATCTGCACGACCGAGCTGGGCGCGTTTTCGGCAGCCAAGGCGGAGTTCGACAAGCGCAACACCAAGTTGATCGGCCTGTCGGTCGACGATGTGGCGTCCCACGGCAAGTGGGCCAGCGACATCGAGGAGACCCAGGGGACCGCGCTCAACTTCCCGCTCATCGGTGACGAGGACCGCAAGGTCGCCGATCTCTACGACATGATCCACCCGAACGCCAACGACACCGCTACGGTGCGGTCGGTCTTCATCATCGGTCCCGACAAGAAGGTCAAGCTGACCCTCACCTACCCGGCCTCCACCGGACGCAACGTGCAAGAGGTCCTCAGGGTTCTCGACTCGCTGCAGCTGACGGCCGACTACAAGGTGGCCACGCCGGTCAACTGGAAGGACGGCGAGGATGTCGTCATCGTGCCCGCCGTCTCGGACGAGGAGGCCAAGGAGCGCTTCCCCAAGGGCTTCAAGGCGCTGAAGCCGTACCTGCGGGTCACTCCCCAGCCGAACAAGTAGCAGGGGGGCGGGCATCGGCGTCCGGCCGGTGCCCGCCACATCCTGTCGCCAGGTCCGGTCGACTCGGCCTCTGTGGTGAGGCGCTCTGTGGTGAGGCGCTCTGTGGTGAGCGGTCTCCGTGGT
>CAZNLF010000089.1:0-2615 GCA_964573595.1 uncultured Acidimicrobiaceae bacterium
TCGGTGCGGCGTCCCGCGCCACGCACCCGGCCTGACCGGCCCGGACGGGTAGGGCAGGGTGGCGGCGACACCCCCGCCACCGGTCCGCCCGAACTCCGAGCGGCGGAACCTCCGTCGGAGCCGCAGGTAGGCGATGCACAGCGCCAGCATCGCCGCCGGTCCCACCAAGCCGGCCGGCGCCCCCGAGATCATCCAGGTGATGAGGTCCCCGGTGGCGAAGGGAAGGAGGAGCAGTCCGAGGCTGAGGTAGAAGCGGTCGACCCAGTGGCCGTAGGCGTTGGCCACCTGCGCGTCCCGTGGATCGCCGGCTTCACGTCCCCAACCCGCTGCGGACTCACCCCGGCCGAACGGTTCTCCTCGGGAGTCCGTCGGACGTGAAGGGCGGAGATGGCGCACCCCACACGCTTACCATGTCGCGGCCCGTTCGAAACACCGGTTCGCGGTCGAACCCGGGCCTTCTTGTCGTCACAGCCACCGGGCCGGAACATCACGGGGACTGAGAGTGCATCGCGCTCCATGAATCGCGCTCCGTGGGGGGGTTGCCGAACGGCGAGGGTCGCCGATCTGATCGGACGGGGGCCCCGACCGGCGCCGGTCGGCACCGTGTCGTAGTGTCGGGCGCTGAGGGGATCGAAGCCCGCCGGCTGTCCGTGCCGGCGGGGATCGGAGGTGGCTACGTGTCGGACATCAGTGGTCTCAGGCTCAAGCTCCTCGGAGCCGCCGTGGTCATCGGCGGCCTCAGCCTCGGAGGGATGGCGACCGCCGGTGCCGCGGGAACGTCCGCCGGTCCGTCGTCGCCGGTGCATCCTGCGGGCTCGACCCGTGCCCTGATCGTGGCCATCCACCACTTCAGCTGTCCGAACGGAGAGCGGGCACTGGCCGATGTGAAGGCGCTCGAGTCACGGTTCACGGCGAAGAACGCCCGGATCGGCGAGCACGAAGCCAAGATGCAGGCGAGCGCTCGGGTACGGGCACGCACGCAGGGGACGGCGTACTGGCAGAAGACGCTGAGCAAGCAGCAACGGTACGAGGCCCGCGTGATGAACTCCAAGTTCCGGTCACGCGTCGACCGGGTCACCCAGCTCGTCGCCCTCCACTGCCAGGGATAGGTCGGCGCCGAGGTTCTTCAGCCGTCGAACAGCCGGGCCGTCGGCCCATCGAACTGTCCGACCCTCGAACGTCCAACCGTCCAGCCGTAGCCCCACAGGCGGACACGATCTCCTGACCGGTTGGCACCCGGCCCCACCGGGCCGCGAGCCCACCCACCGAGCATCGACCTCACGCCGGGCCGTCGTCGTTACGCTGGACGGCCATGCCTGCTGTGTCCCCCAGTGGAGCCCGGCGCATCACCACGATGGCGATCGTTGCCGCGCTGGTGGTCCTCCTCGCCTCCTCGGTCGTCATGGCAACGGCCCAATCGGCGCCCGCCTCGGGCTGGACCATCGTCACCAGCGCCAACTCCAGCCAGCAGGAGACCAACCTCCTGCTCGGCACCACGTGCACCAACTCGTGGAACTGCTGGGCCGTCGGCGGGACCATCGCCGACCTGAACAACGGCCAGCCGGTCGCCATGATCGAGCACTGGGACGGATCCACGTGGTCCATCGTCCCGAGTGGTACGCCCTCGGGCAACCAGGTGTCACTGCTCTGGGGGGTCACCTGCACCAGCACCGCCAACTGCTGGGCGGTGGGCGCCCAGGAGGCCGGCTCCGATCCGGGACCGGTCACACTGGCCGAGCACTGGGACGGCTCGAGCTGGTCGGCGGTCACCACGCCGGACACCCACGGGATCCTCCTGTCCGTCACCTGCACCAGCGGAACCAATTGTTGGGCCTCGGGCACGACGCAGACCGACTCGGCGAACAGCAACCCCCTCAACGGCTTCATGGACCATTGGGACGGATCGTCGTGGTCGCAGGTCGCAACGGCGCCCTCCGGCCAGACCTACGACTCGTTCAACTCGGTGACCTGCACCAGCGCATCGAACTGCTGGACGGTCGGGTTCGCCGGCCCCAACGCGGTCAGCTTCGGCTTCCTGCCCAGCACCCTGCCCAACGCCGTCGGCGACGAATCGCTGATCGAGCACTGGGACGGGGCGAGCTGGACGGTCGTGGGCGCGCCGGCCGCCGGGGCCTATCTCTCCGCCGTCGACTGCTCGAGCTCGTCGGACTGCTGGACCGTCGGGGCGACGATGGACGCCAACGGGAATCCCTCCACCACGCTGGTCGACTCCTGGGACGGGACCTCGTGGACGACGGTGCCGAGCCCGAACCCGACGACCCCCGGCAACCTCCTCACCAGCGTGACCTGCCTCGACGCCCACCAGTGCTGGGCGACCGGGGCGACCGAGGCGGTGACCGGGCAGAACCAGAACACGTCGCCGGGGCCGTTCGTGGAGGCCTGGGACGGCACGGCCTGGTCGATCGAGCCGAGTCCCAGCGTGACGGCCTTCGGCTATCTCGCCAGTGTCGCCTGCGTGGCCGGTGGCCAGTGCGTCGCCGCCGGCTTTGCCGCCAACAACGTGAACAACAACTTCACGCTCCAGACCCTCGTCGAGCAGATGGTCTCGCCCGCTGTGGGCAACCAGGGGTTCTGGGCGGCGGCGGGTGACGGCG
>CAZNLF010000089.1:2715-10888 GCA_964573595.1 uncultured Acidimicrobiaceae bacterium
GCGTGTTCACCTTCGGCGACGCCGCGTTCCACGGCTCCCTCGGTGGGAGGCACCTGGCCGCACCCATCGTCGGCATGGCCCCGACGCCCGATGGCGGCGGCTACTGGATGGCGGCGGGTGACGGCGGCGTGTTCACCTTCGGCGACGCCGCGTTCCACGGCTCCCTCGGTGGGAGGCACCTCGACGGCCCTGTCGTCGGCATGGCCCCGACACCGGGGGGAGGCGGCTACTGGCTGGCGAGCGCCGACGGCGGCGTGTTCACCTTCGGGGATGCCGGCTACTTCGGTTCGGTTCCGGGCCAAGGCATCGCGCGTCACGTTCCCGTCGCCGGACTGTTGGCATCACCCGGAGGTCGGGGCTACTGGCTGGTGGGCGGCGACGGGGCCGTCTATGCGTATGGCGACGCGGCATTCCTGGGGTCCCTGGTGGGGAAGCGATTGGCTGCTCCGATCACCGGAGTGGCACTTCGCACCGGCTCCTGACGCAACGGACGTCGCCGCGTCGCCGCGTCGCCGGTGCCGCCGCGACCGCAGGCCGTCGGGTGGGGCTGCGATCGGGATCAGGTGCGGGGAATCACGCGGGGTGGTTGTCGGGCTCTCGCACGATCACGACGGAGCACTTCGCGTTCGCCGCGCAGTGTTGGCTGACCGAGCCGATGAGCATCCCGGTGAACTCCCCGTGGCCGCGGCTGCCGACCACGAGCAGGTCGGCGTGACGGGACGCTTCGACCAGCACCTCGGCCGGATGGCCCTCTGCCACCCGGCCGTCGATCGTCACGGTCGGAAAGTCGGGCCCCAGAGAGCCGATCACCTCGTCGACCATCGACTGGGTGTCGCCGACGGGGTCGTAGTCGGTCGGGATGGGGATGGCCGATGCCCAGGAGATGCCCCAACTTCCCGGGCCCTGCCAGGCGCTCACCACCTCCAGCCGGGACCCGGTCAGGCTGGCCTGCTGGGCCGCCCAGCGGGCGGCGGCGACCGATGCGTCGGATCCGTCGATCCCCGCGACGATGGTGTGGGTCGTGTCGATCTCGGTCCCGGCCACGGTCAGGGAGCCTACCCCGCGGTCCGAGGATTTCCCGGCCCGTGCATCCGGGGTCTTCGGGGTGCTCCCGGCGCTGCTGCGGCCAGGGATCGCCTCAGGCGCCCTGGGACTCCTTCACGGTGAGCTCGGCCGCCGGGTCGGCCTCGAGCCGCTCGTCGGGGATCGGAACTCCGCTGCGGACCGAGAAGCCGAACGTTCCCTCCTCGATGCGCCGCTCCGCCCGCCTGATCGCGTCGAGCCGCTCCCTCAATCCCGCGGCGACGGCGTCGTCGCCCTCCTCGGCCGTGAGGCGCTCCGCGGGGTCCGAGAGGTCGCCACCCGCGTTGGCCGCAGCCCGGTCGTCCCGACCGTCGACCATGGTCTCGGAGAGGAGCGCTTCGACGCGGCCCCGCTCTTGTTGCAGAAGTGCCCGAGCGCGCTCTTCGTCCATGCTTCCTCCTGGATCTTGCGCCGTATCACCCGACATCGTCTCCGTGCGGGCCCGGCAACGGCCCAAACGTACCCGACCGGCACGGGGACGGTGGCAGAGTGCCCGCTGGGGGCCGACGACCAGCCCAAGGGGCATCCGTGCCCGGATCCCTGACGGGTGCCTACCATCGGTGCCCATGTCGATGGGATGTCCGCTGCTCGATCAATTGTCCAATCGGAGCTACGACGAGGGCGACGCCCATGTGGTCGAGGTGGAGATCACCGACGACATGAGGGGTCCGTCGGGCGCCGTGCACGGTGGCCTGATCGCCAGCATCGTCGACAGGGCGGGGGCCTACGCGGCCCATCGCGCCGGACGGCGCTCGGTCGCCACCTCCGGCGTCGCCCTCAGCTACCTGGCATCGGCGGACACGGGTCCGCTCCGGGCCGTCGCCACCGCGCTCCGGATCGGTGGCCGCCAGGGGGTCGTCGAGGTGCGGGTCCACGATGCCGGCAAGGACGGCCTCCTGGTCGCTACGGCGTTGCTCACCCTGAGCTACGTGGATGCGCCCCGGCGAGGGTAGTCCGACGCCCGACGCCAGCCCCGGCGAGCGCCGGGGCCGATTCCGCCGACGGTTCCTCCCGTGGCGCTGTTTGGTGCCCTCGGGATGGGGGTAGTGCCGTCTCCTGACAGTGCGCATTCCGGCGCGCCTGCCCGTCAGTCGTCCGAGGCGCGGAAACGGGGCACCTTCACGTGTTAGCAACGATGCGGTTTCCGATGGCGATCGAGAGCGTCGGGCGCGCCCGGCAGTTCGTCCGCTCGACGCTCCGCCGGTTCCCCGCGGCCACGGTCGACATCGCCGAGCTCCTCACGAGCGAGTTGGCGACCAATGCCGTCCTGCACGGCCGCACCGCCTTCGACGTCGTCGTGAGCGAGTCGGGCGACCTCCTCCGGATAGCCGTCACCGACCGGAGTGGGCGGATGCCCGTGCTGCTGTCACCCGGTGAGTCCGACGTACACGGTCGGGGCCTGTTGATCCTCGACGAACTGTCCGACCACTGGGGAACCGAGGAGAACCCGACCGGCAAGGCCGTGTGGTTCGATCTGGCTGTCGGAGCCCACCAGGCTGTCCCTGGGTCATGACCTTTGCCGGCCGGTGCCGCCGGTGCCGCCGGTGCGGCCGGTGCGGCCGGCAGGCGCCGTCGGGCACCACTTCACGTCATGGGTCGGGGATCAGCGTGGTGATGCAGAACGGGTGCCCGGCCGGGTCGAGGAGCACCCGCCAGTGATCTGGGTTGGGTTGGGTCGCGGCTTTGCGCGCACCGAGGGCCAGGGCCTGGGCCTCCGCCCCCTCGAGGTCGTCGACGGCCAGCTCGAGGTGGAGTTGCTTGGGCGTCGCCCCGTCGGGCCAGTCCGGAGGTACGTGGTCCTCGACCAACTGCAAGGTGAGGAGGACCCCGGCTCCTTTGAGCGCGACGAACCCATCGGACTCGAAGTAGGTCTCGAGATCGAGCAGCTGCCTCCAGAAGGAAGCCAGCCCGGCGGGATCCGAGGAGTCCAACGAGACTGCTGCCAGCCGGCCGATCGACGCCATGGCGCCATCTAAGTTCGCCGCCGCCGCAAAAGCGAGTCGGGCCCGTGCCTGTGCCACCCACCCCCGCAGGCGGCCGGTCGGCGCGGCAACGACCGAGGCACCACAATAGGGGGAATGGCCAAGCAACGCTCCGACCCGGCAGATCTGACGGTCATCGCCGTTCCCTTCTACTTCGCAGGCATGGCGGTCGAGTACGTGTGGCTCCGACGGACCGCGGACCGACGGTCCACCTCGGGGGGGGATTACGAGCGCCGCGACACGATCGCCAGCCTGACCATGGGCTTCGCCAGCCTGGTGGTGCCCCTGGTGGCCCCGCGGGTGCTCGGGCCGATCACACCGGGGCGGAGCCGGTTCGGGAAGGCCCTGGTGGCAGCGGCTCTCGGTGCGGTCGCCGCCACGACGGTGGCGGACGTGGTCGTCCGGCGCTCCGGTCGGGGCCTCGACGGAGCCACCGTGCCGGGCCAGGTCTCGCCGGGCGGGGACGAGGGACCCCCGGAAGCCCGGCTGGAGGCGCGTCTCCGTCGGGCAGAGCGGGCACGCCGGCTGGCATCGGTCGGCGGCGTGGCATCGATCGCCCTCGGAGGGGTGGCCGTGGCCGCCACCTGGGCATCATCGACGGCGCCCCACCGACTGTGGCGCCGCCGGATCCTGCCCGACCTCGGCTCGGGGCCCGTGGCGCTGGCGCTCGCCATCGTCGGCTGGGACTTCATCTACTACTGGAACCACCGGTTCATGCACGAGTGCCGGTACCTGTGGGCCGTCCACGTGGTCCACCACTCGAGCGAGCACTACAACCTGTCGACGGCGCTCCGACAGCCCGTCGCCGACTCGATCGCCGTGTCCGTGCCCTACGGGGCGCTCTGCCTGGCCGGGCTCTCACCGGGTCTGGTGGCCACGGCCCGCGGGGTCAACCTGCTCTATCAGTTCTGGATCCACACCGAGGCGATCGGCCGCATCGGGCCTCCCGAGGAGGTGCTCAACTCCCCATCCCATCACCGTGTGCACCACGGTTCCAACTCGCAGTACCTCGACCGCAACCACGGGAGCATCCTCATCGTGTGGGATCGCCTGTTCGGCACCTTCGAACGGGAGGACGAACCGGTGGTCTACGGCATCACCAAGAACATCGACACCTTCAACCCGGCGCGGATCGCGTCGCACGAATTCGCCACCATGCTCCACGACGTGGCCCGGTCGACGGGGTGGGGCGAGAGGTTCTCCCACGTGGCCCGGGCTCCCGGGTGGGCGCCACGGGTGCCGATTCAGGCCTGAGGCCTGTCGCCCCCGGTGAAGGACCCACCTCCGCCGCCCTCGGTGCGCCACCTGTTCCACGGCCAGGACCCGTCGATCTCGACCTCCAGCGAGAAGCTGAGGACGATCCGGATGACCACGATGAGCCCCAGGACGGTCACGCTGTCGACCGTCGGGTCCACGATGATCGTGCGCACGATGTCCCCGATGATGAGGACTTCGAGGCCCAGGAGGATCGCCCGGCCGAGACGCTGTCGAAGTTCCCGGTAGGCATCGCGCCGCCGGCCCGGCCGGATCACCGACGTGGCGTAGTCGAGGATGGCCCACAACCCCCCGACGATCATGATCGCCGCGCCGACCGCCTCCACCACCTTCACGACATCGGAGATGAACTGGTCGTAGGTCACCGGGCCAACAATGCCACGGCGCACCCGGTTCTGGGTGACCATCGGTCGCCCGGCCCGCCGCCCGCCCGGCCCGCCCGGACCGCCCGGACCGGCCGGGGCACCTGCCGGACGCCCGGCGGGACGGCCGCGTCAGGCCTCGAAGGGTGCCCGCCCGACGATGAGTGGATCGGGTACCCCCACGACGTCGAGGTCCTTGCCCTCGTAGTCGATGGCGGCCAGTACGTGGCGAATGGCATTGAGGCGCCCCCGCCGCTTGTCGTTGCTCTTCACGACCGTCCACGGCGCCAGGTCCGAGTCCGTCGAGGCGAACATGCGGTTACGGGCGGCCGTGTAGTCGTCCCACCGCGACAGCGACGCCACGTCGATCGGCGAGAGCTTCCACTGCCGGACGGGGTCGATGCGACGGATCAGGAAGCGGGTGTGCTGTTCGCCCTGGGAGACGGAGAACCAGAACTTGAAGAGATGGATCTTGTCCCGGACGAGCAGCTGCTCGAAGAGTGGCGCCTGGAACATGAACTCCTCGTACTGCTCGTCCGTGCAGTAGCCCATGACCCGCTCGACGCCGGCCCGGTTGTACCACGACCGATCGAACAGGACGATTTCGCCCTCGGCCGGGAGGTGGTCGACGTACCGCTGGAAGTACCACTGGGTCTGCTCCCGCCGGTTGGGCTTCTCGAGCGCCACCACCTGGGCCCCCCGAGGGTTGAGGTGCTCCATGAACCGCTTGATCGTGCCACCCTTTCCGGCGGCGTCCCTACCCTCGAAGACGACGACGATCCGCTCCCCGACCTCCTTGGTCCAGTTCTGCAGCTTGAGCAGCTCGATCTGGAGCCGGCGTTTCTCCGTCTCGTACTCGTCGCGCATGAGCCGGCGCTCGTAGGGATACCCCTCCTTCCACGTGTCCACCTCGGTCCCGTCGCGCCAGCACAGGATGGGCTCCTCGTCGCTGTCGTCGATGACGTACTGGTCCAACTCGTCGTTGAGGTCCACCACTACCGGCTCCACTCCTGTGCTCGCTCGTCCCGGGCCGATCCTGACGCTGGCAGCACCAGTTCGTCCGGTACTGCGTCCTCCCGCACGGCGGCGGCCGGCGTCGTGCCGACCGGTTCCGTGAGCAGGATGACCATCCCGTCCACGCTAGGCCTTCGTGGCCTTGGCCTGTTTCTCCGCCTGGTGCTTCTCGATGGCCGACATGACGGCCGCGCCGGCAGCGCCGATGAATTTCGGTCGGTTGTCGGCCGCCCAGTCCCGGCTGGCGGTCAGCGTCCGGGACGACCCCTGGAACTCGGGCATGACGTAGCGGGCGATCAGCTCGTAGGAACGACGGGTGGCGGCCGTGTCGGCCCACTCATGGCCCATGAGGAGGAACGTGCCGAACCCGTTCGACTGCGTGCGGAGCCGCTCGACCTGGGCGACGGCGTCGTCCACCGTCCCGATCACGGCGAACCCCGAGGCGTTGAGGGCGTCGACCAGGGTCTCGTGGTTGCTGGTGTCGGGGGCCAGAGGCAGGGCGGCGACCCGCTGGAAGTAGTCCACCCACTGGGGCAGGCCGAAACCCACGTCCTCGACCGCCTGTTCCTTCGAGTCGGCGATGTGCATCGGGCCGACCAGCCGCCATCGGCTGCGATCGATGGTGGTGCCGAACTCGGCGGCACGCTCCTCCATGACGTCCCAGTGCGCGCCGAGCACATCGAACCCGCCGGCGGAGGTGGCGCCGATCGAGAGCAGACTGCATCCCAGGCGGCCGGCGGCCCGGGGACCGGCCGGGGAGACCTGGGCGGCGACTGCGACCTCGGGGTAGGGGCGCTGGAATGGGCGCAACTGCAGCCGGGCATCGGCCAGTGTGAACCAGTCGGTCTCCATCGTCACCGGACCGTCGCCGGCCAGCAGGAGCAGGATGGCCTCGAGCGACTCCTCCATCATGTCCCGCTGCCGGGCGGGGTCGATGCCCATCATGTACGCGTCCGAGGGCAGCGCACCGGGCCCCACGCCGATCATCAGCCGTCCCCGGGTGAGGTGGTCGAGGAGCACCAGGCGGTCGGCCAGCATGAACGGGTGGTGGTAGGGGAGTGAGGACACCCCGGTGCCGAGCCGGATGTGCCGGGTCCGTTGCGCGGCGGCGGCGATGAACACCTCGGGCGACGCGATGATCTCGAATCCGGCCGAGTGGTGCTCACCGATCCACGCCTCGTCGAAGCCGAGGGTGTCGAGGTGCTCCAGCAGCTGGAGGTCCCGCTCGAGGGCCAGCGTCGGGTTCTGTCCCACCGGGTGGAAGGGGGCGAGGAAGATCCCGAATTGCAACTGGTCCGATGCCTGCAGGGTGGTCATGGTTTCCTTCCGTTACGGGTTGACGATGATCTTGCCGTGCCCACCCGGAATGCGCAGGGTGTCGAAGGCGGCCGGTGTCCCCTCGAGGCCGACGGTCGACGTCACCAGCAGGTCGGCGCCGGGCATGCCGGCCGACAGGCGGTCGAGGGTGGCGGCGAACTCGAGCGGCGTGTAGCCGAAGGAGAACCGCAGCTCGATCTCCTTGGCGACCGCCACGAAGGGCTCGATGGTGTCGGAGTGCATGCACACACCGACGACCACGACACGGCTGTGGGGCGGGGCCTCGTCGACGAGGGACTGGAGCATCCCGGCCACGCCGACCGCCTCGAAGATCACGGGTTCGGTGGTCTCGCCGCCCATCATGGAGACCATGGCACGCTCCATGATGGAGGTGGCCACGCCCAGACCGGCCCAACGCTCGTGGGGGGACTCCTCGGCCGGGTCGAAGACCTCGTCCGCCCCGAAGGCTTCGGCCAGCCGCCGGCGCGTCGGTGAGTAGTCCGAGGCCAGCACCGGGCCGTGGCCGCGACCCTTGAGCGCGGCGATGACGGCCAGGCCCACCGGTCCGCATCCGACGACCAGGCTCGGCTGCCCGAGCTCGAGACCGGACAGACCCACGGCGTGCTCCCCGACGGCCAGGGGCTCGGTCAGTGCCGCCAGATTCGTCTCGAGGGAGTCGGGGACCGGGAGGAGCAGCATCTCTTGGAGCACCAGGTGCTCGGCCAGTGCGCCGGGGTAGGTGTTGGAGTAGCCGACCTGCTCGATGCCGCCGGCCCCGACCACGACGGGGACCGAGCACACCCTCGTCCCCACGGGCAGCGTCCGGGCGGTATCGGGTCCATAGTCGACCACCTCGGCGCAGAACTCGTGGCCGAAGACGGTGTCGACGAACGGGTCGAGCGCCGGGGCACCGACCCGGTCCATCAGGTCGGTGAAGTGGACGAAGTCGGCCAGCGCGTGCAGGTCGGAACCACAGATGCCGGCGGCCAGCGACCGGGCGACGACGTGGCCGGACCCCGGCGTCGGGTCCTCGACGCGGTCGACCACCAACGTTCCGGCCCGGGTCACGACCGCCCGCATGGCACCCCCCGCCCGGGGGCGCCGACCGTGGCCGCCCCCCTCGCTCCGTCTGTTCGGCGG
>CAZNLF010000090.1:0-10725 GCA_964573595.1 uncultured Acidimicrobiaceae bacterium
ATCCCGAAGAGGCGTGGGAGAGCTGGCAGCGTCGCAGCGTCGGGCAGTTCCGGCTGGTCCATTACGTGCAACCCGGAGGGCGGGCCTTGATGGAGGAACACCTCCCGTCCGTCTTCTCCGAGATGGAGGCCGTCGGCGCCATCCGGTACAACCCGGCCGAGGCGCAGGCGCGCCGCCTGCCCGACGGCCCGGGCACCGATCTGGACCTGAGCCGCTTCGAGACGATGACAACCTGCCGGCGCCCACTGATCGAGTACGCGTACGCATCGGCGGCCAGGAAGACGCCGGGCGTGGAGGTCCGCCACAGCTGCCCGGCGACCGCACTCGTGACGGGGAGCGAGGTGATCCCGGGCGTGCCGCACATCACCGGTGTCCTCACCGAGTCGGGCGAGACCATCGACGCCAAGGTCGTCGTGGATGCGGCCGGCCGCCGCTCGCCGCTCGCCGGCATGATCCAGGCCGCGGGTGGCCGCCAGCCCCGGGAGGACGCCTTCGAGGCGGGTTTCGTCTACAACACCCAGTACTACCGGGGGGAGTCGCTCCCCGAGGCCCGGGACGACCTCCTCTCCGCCATCGGATCCATCTCGGTCCTGACCCTTCCGGGTGACCATGGCTGGTGGTCGGTGACGCTCTACCACTCGCCCAAGGACAAGCTGATGAGGAAGGTGCGCGACCCGTTGGTCTTCGAACGGGTCGTCCGGGCGTTGCCCAACCACGCGCATTGGGCCGACGGGACACCGCAGGGCAGTTGCTTCTCCATGGCCAGCACGGCCAACACCACGCGCCAGTTCGTCGTCGACGGCGTCCCGAGCGCAACCGGGTTGGTACCCGTGGGCGATGCATGGGGTTTCACCAACCCGTCGATCGGCCGGGGCATCACCCTCGGGTTGATGCACGCGGTGGACATCGCCCCGGCGATCGCCGAAGACGTGGAGGACCCACGCCGGCTCGCCGCTGATTGGAAACGCCGGACCGACGAGCGGGCGGCCAGGTGGCACGCCTCGACGGTCGAGTTCGACCGGGTCCGCGCTCCCGAGGTCGACGCCAACTTGCAGGGCCTTCCGGATCCCTTCGATCCCTCGGACCCGTCGGTCGCCGGTCCTCGGGCATTCGCCTCGGCATCGCACTACGACCCGGAGGTCCTCCAAATGTTCTTCGAGGTGGTCGGCTGTCTGAGCCTGCCCGACGAGGTGATGGCCCGACCCGGGGCGTTCGAGCGGGTGCTCGACGTCGCCATGTCGACCCCGCCCTACTCGTCACCGGGACCGACCCGGAAACAACTGGAGGAGCTCCTTGTCTGACCTGTCGAGACCCCGTGCCGTCTTCGTACACGGCAACCCGGAGACGCCGGCGATCTGGGGACCACTCCTCGCCGAGTTGCACCACCCCGATGTCGTGACCCTCTCTCCACCCGGCTTCGGTGCCCCGGTCCCGGACGGCTTCGGAGCCACGGCTGACGAGTACGCGACGTGGCTCGCCTCCGAGCTCGAGGAGCAGCCTGGGCCGGTCGATCTGGTCGGTCACGACTGGGGCGGCGGGCACGTCATGCGTATCGCCATCGAGCGGCCGGATCTCATCCGGTCGTGGGCGATGGACATCCCCGGCTGCTACGCCCCGGACTACATCTGGCACGACCTGGCCCAGGTGTGGCAGACGCCGGATGCGGGCGAAGAGATGGTCGCCGGCATGGCATCGCTTCCGGTGGCAGAGCGGGCGTCGATGTTCGAGTCGCTCGGGATGACACCCGACATCGCCCTTGCCGTTGCCGGGGCCGCTGACGAAACCATGGGCCACTGCATCCTCTCCCTCTACCGCTCCGCTGCCCAACCGGCGATGGCCCGCATCGGTGAGCGACTCGGCGCCGCTGCCGCCCGGCCCGGTCTCGTCATTATCCCCACCGAGGACGGGTACACCGGTGGCGAGGAACGGGCCCGCTGGACCTCCGCACAGGCCAAGGCAGAAATCGCGCTGCTGCAGGGGCTCGGCCACTGGTGGATGATGCAGGACCCCGCGGCCGGAGCGGCGGCACTGCAGAAGTTCTGGGGATCACTGACCAGCGGATGAGCTCGTGGCGTTGCTCGGTCTGTCGGCAGACAGAGACACCTGATCAGCTGGTCCTCGACTGAAACGGCTGAGGACGTTACCGGCGACCGAGCGCTGACCTCGGCCCGGGCTGAGGTCCATCGAACTTGCTCAGCATCGAGAACTGAGAACATGGGCATCCCGATTTCGTGGAACTCGCCCGCGCACCCATAGTCGTTGGTATGGGACAGAGCGGTCGACACCATGCGCGCTTGCCGGGTCGTAGATGTTGCCCCACGATTGGGTGATGACAAACGGCGGTGGTGCCAACGCGAATTGGCCGCAGATTGCAGCAAGGCTTGCGCCAGCCCGGAACTACTGGCTTGGGACCTCGACGGCGAGTGGGGCGCCTCACGCCGCACCCGTCTGGGGTGTTGTGGTCCACGACCAGTTCTACGTGTACAGCGAGCGGAGAACGGCCAAAGCAAAGAACATCGAGCGGGATCCCCGGGTTGTCGTCCACCTGGAGAGTGCAGAACACGTGTTGATCGTCCACGGACGGATGATCGACGAGGGGCGACCTTCGGACGTGCCCCACGTGGTCCATGCGTTGAGCGCCAAGTACGATGCCCCCGGCGACGCACAGTACCTTCCTTCAGCCGATGAGGACTTCGATGTCCTCTACCGGCTGCAAGCAGAGCGGGCGCTGCTCTGGGAGTTGTCGGACTATGACGGCAGTCAGCAGAGATGGTCGTCGTCACGTTGAGCAGCTAGCCCGAGCCCCGAGCCCACCGGTGGTGAAGCGCTTCAACGAGCGCGCCTTGAGTCCCACCGAGCCGGCGATCAGGTCTGTGATCCTCTGAGACTCCGGACCCAGAGCGAAACTCCATCTCGCGCGTTACCGTCGTGACCTATCGGCTCCGTTAGGAGGCTTCCATGCCCGAGATTCCGACCATCGCACATGTGACCCTCACCGTGAGCGATCTCGATCGCAGCATCTCGTGGTACGGGAGACTCTTCGACGCCGAGCTGTTCCTGGACGAGAGCCCCGGCCCGTTTCGACGCGCGGTCCTGCTCGTCGGGGGGCAGGCCCTCCTCGGACTTCATCAGTTTCCCGATCCGGCAGACACCCTCCCCTTCGATGAGCGTCGAATCGGACTGGACCACCTTGCCTTTGCCTGTAGCCGTCGAGGGGATCTCGAGGCTTGGGCGGTCCGGCTGGAAGAGCTCGGTATCGCCAACGGCGGCGTCGCCGATGCCGATTACGGTTCTGGGCTGTCCTTCCGAGATCCCGACAACATCGCGTTGGAGTTCTTCGCACCGCCCTCCTAGGACGATGTGGCTGGTGGCCGTCCGCCCTGATCAATCGGACTGTGGATCCGGCGTCAATCCACCTCGGCCAGCATCTTCTCGAGAACGTCGACGCGTCCGTTCAGAGTCATCACGGTTGACCGCAGCTCCCGCAGCTCCCGATCGCTTCCTTCGAGAGAACGTACCGAGCGATCGGAGAGCTGGCGGTACTCCTGCTCCTTGTTGAGCGCGGCCCGAGACTTCCAGATCGAGGTCACCGGCCACAGGATGACCGCCACCAGTAAGAACACGAACGCCAGTGATCCGAAGGTCCACCACATTCCACTGTCAGCCATTTTCATTTCCTCCTTTGTTGTCGGGGATAGTGACCGTCGCTGCTGCTGTTGCGATGAGCTCTGGAGTGAGGTTCCAGCAAAACGGCGTGACGTCGTAGAACTTCATCGACTTGCCGTCGGGGGAGAGCTCCAGTGCCGAGGAAACCAATCCGGCCTGCTCCAGTTTGCGCAGGTGGATCTGCAGCAGTGGTCTGCTGATCTGGAGCTCGCGAGCCAGCTCACTGACGTATTTCCGACCCTGGACGAGGACGCCGAGTACTCGGAAGCGGTGCGGGTTGGCCAACGCATGAAGAACTCCGAGAAGCGCATCCCCAGAAACAGGTTGCGTCGATGGCCGGCCGGTTTGCATGCAAGTCCTAGGTTGCAGGTGCAAGCCCCAGTTGTCAAGTTCCCGGGGGCGACTCACTCAGTGCCAACACCAGCGACTACCCCTGAGTTTTCCGGAATCAGGGAGAGGGGAAGAACCAGCGAGATGGGCGTCGGAGCGGAGTGCGGGCACTCCTGGGCGGGGCACCGGACGTGCCGGTGGGAAAAGGCTCGGAACCCCGGTTGACGGCTGAGTCGAGCAATGGCCCCACCGCCGGTGAGTGGGGCCCTCGTTTCGTCGATGGCGGGCAACGGGTCGGAGGGTCGGCGCAGAGCTACGTCGACGCCCAGCCGGACCGGCGGTACATAAACACCCCGTGAACAACTCGGGTCCTGCCGTTGACTTCAGCCCGATCGGGTGTTGAATCGGACTATGACCGGCTGTGGGGCCGCGACGGCCCGGAAGCTCGACGAATGTGAATGCACACGGCCCCCGGGGCACCCACCTCCTCACCGCTGCGACGACTGCGGCCTGACGTGGCATGAACCCCCGGCCGCACGTGCGCACAAGGGAGCAGTCGAATCGCCAGGCCCCGCGGCCGGGTTCGGAGGGCCGGGCAGCTGATCAACGGATGAGACGGTCTACCGCCAACTCTTCCCACGACGGGGGGCTGGATCGCTACCTCGAGCAGGAGGCGACGGTTCAGGGCAGAACGGCGGCGGCCTCCAGCTCCGCCCGGAGCTGGAGGGACGAGAGGAACAGGCTGGTCTGCATCCCCAGCCTTCGGGCCGTGTCGAGGTTCGCCTCCGTGTCGTCGATCATCAACGTGGTCCGGGGCGTCAGACCGAAACGGTCGAGCAGCCGCATGAAGATGGCCGGCTCCGGTTTCGCCACTCCTTCCCGACCCGAGACGACGGTGCCGTCGAACCAGCCGAGGAACGGGAATCGCTGGAGGCGGAGTGGATACGTCTCCGCCTCCATGTTGGTGAGGGCGTAGCAGGGCAACCCGGTGTCTCTCACCGCTCGGAGGACGTCCACGGATTCGGCGTGGACGCCACCGATCATCTCCTCGCTGCGTCCCGACCATGCCCAGATCATCTCGGAGAGATGGGGATGCCTCGAGGCGAGTTCGGCGCACGACGCCGCGGTGGAGATGCCCCGGTCGTGGGGCGCATGCCATGCCGGCGAACAGATGTCGGCCAGGAACCGTTCCATCTCCGTCTCGTCTGCGAACAGCTTGCGGTAGAGGTGCCGAGGGTCCCAATCGAGCAGGACGCCACCCAGGTCGAACACCACCGCCTCGACCGGAGGCTGCCCCGTGGCCGTGTGTGGTCGCACACAGGTGATGGTAGAATGAACACGATGGATGTGCAAATGCGCCACCAGATGATCATGCAGGCCCTTCGTCAACGCAGTCCGGTGTTGGTCGGGGAGCTGGCCACCACACTCGATTGCTCCGAGATGACCGTCCGGCGTGACCTCGAGTCGCTGGAGCGCAGTGGGGGCCTCCGACGGGTGCACGGTGGAGCGGCGAGCGTCTTCCTCAGTGCCGAGGAGACCCCGTACGGCATCCGGGCCCTCGAGTCCCGCGAGGCCAAGGCGACGATAGGCGCCGCCGCCGCCGGCCTCCTGGCGGACGGTGAGACGGTCATCCTCGACGGGGGGACCACCGCCATGGAGGTGGCACGAGCACTCCGCAGCCGGCGGATGACCGTGATGCCGCTCGCGCTCAGGCCCGTTTTCGAGCTGCATGAATGCCCGGGCATCAAGCTCCTCCTCCCCGGCGGTGAAGTCCGCCCGGGTGAGTTGTCGTTGACCGGAAGTCTCACCGAGCCCTGTTTCTCGCAGCTCCGGTTCGACACGTGCGTGATGGGTCCGTGCGGCATCGACGCCGGCGCGGGCGTTACGACCCACCTCCTCGCCGAGACGGCGGTGAAGCGTGCCGCCGCCAACGCCTCGCAACGGGTCATCGCGGTGGCCGACTCCTCGAAGCTCGGCCGGGTGGCATTCGGCCATGTCTGCGATCTCGACGACCTCGACATCGTCATCACCGATGTCGAGGCTGACGAGCAGATGGTGGACGAGTTGCGGGCGGCGGGAGTCGACGTACGCTGCGTCTGACATCCACACCGACCACGAACCGACCACCGGCACGGGCCCCGGCGGACCGTTGGCCACGCCTGGCTGTCATCGCCGTGTTCTTCGTGCATGGCTTCCTGTTCGCCTCCTGGACGGCTCACATCCCCCAGCTGCAAGAGCACCTCGGCCTGAGCGACGGCAGACTCGGACTCGCCTTGCTCGGAGCTCCCATCGGCTCGGTCCTGGCGATGGTGGTGGCCGCCCGCCTGCTGCCGACCGTGGGAAGCAGGCGGATGGTGCGCCTGGCGCTGCTCGGCTACTGCGTCTCGGGTCCGTTCATCGGGCTCACCGGATCGTTGGACACGTTCTTCCTTGTCTTCCTGCTCTGGGGTTTCTTCCAGGGGATGCTCGACGTGTCGATGAACACACAGGCGATCACGGTCGAGCGGTTTACGGGGCGCGTGCTGATGCCGGGATTCCACGGGTCGTGGAGTACCGGCGCCCTGATCGGTGCGGTCACCGGAGCGGTGGCGGTGGGGCTCGGTCTCTCCCTGAGCAAGCAACTGCTCGTCCTGGCGGTACCGTGCCTCCTGGTCGTCGGCTGGCTGTCGACGTGGATGATCCCCGACGGGCGGGCGGACGGCGACTCCGAAAATTCGGAGCGCACGCCGGACAGGCGCGGGGGCGTGCTCCAGGGTGCCGTCATCGTGCTCGGGGGCATCGCCTTCGCCGACATGCTGTGCGAAGGTGCCGCAGCCGACTGGGCCGCCGTCTATCTCCGCAACTCGCTCCACGCCGCGCCCCTGGTGGCCGGACTGGCCTTTGCGGCCTATGCCCTGGCCATGGTGGCCGTCCGGCTTTCCGGCAATCGGCTCTTCACCAGGTTCCCGGCCCATCGCCTGCTTCCGCTGCTCGCCGCCATCGCCTCGCTCGGGTTCGCCGTCGGCCTCGTCATCAGCAGCCCGTTGAGCATGCTGCTCGGATTTGCCCTGCTCGGCGTCGGTGTCGGCGGTGTCGTCCCGATGGTCCTCAGTGCTGCCGGGGCGGTGAGCAACGTGGACACCGGAAGGGCAGTGGCCGCCGTGGCGGGCTGCGGCTGGGCTGGCTATGTCGTGGGACCTGTCGTGATCGGTGCGATCGCATCGGCGACGACACTGCACACCGCGCTGTTCTTGGTTCCGGTTCTCATCGCCACCGTGGCGGTGGCCACCGGGACGACGAAGGCACTGCGGCATCGAACGACCGCGAGCGAGGGCCATTCGGTCGGCGGCGGAACTGTCGACGGCGGAACTGTCGACGGCGGAACGATGCGAACCGGCGATCGGATCGTGACGAGCGTTTCGACCAACTGAGTTCGACCGGAGCTGAGCTCCCGAACGGTGAAGCAGACGGTTCGGCCAGTCCCCGCCCCCGGGGTCTTCGGCGCGCGGGTTCGGTGCGACGCCGCCGCGGCGAGGACCATCTCCGCCAGACGGTCATTCCCTCCCAGTCCAGTGGTGACTACGATCGCGCCGGCCGGCTCGTGACGCCGGAGGGCGGCGGGCCGCAGGGGCCCAATCGCCAGCTGAAGGGAGACCCATGCGACCACTGAGCGAGTCCAGATACGGCGCGGCATTGGCCGGCCTCCTGGCGATTACCGCGGTTGCCGCGGTGGCCGCAGCCCCACAGGCCGGAGCGGCACCGTCACCGGCTCGCCCGATCAGCCACGTGTCCATTGCCGCCAGCCAGACCCCGGCGTTCGCCGGGGATGCCGGTGATCCCGATGTCGTCTACACCAACGGCACCTACTACGCCTTCACGACGGGCACGCCCCTGGGGAACAACCTCCAGGCCCTCGTCGACACCTCTGGTAATCCCGGCTCCGGTTGGGGCCCGTACACCGGCACGACCTTCGGATCGACGGCCCTGCCGAGCCCCCCGGCCTGGCAGCAAGTCAACACGCAGACCTCGCCGGGCGTCTTCTTCTACGGCGGTCACTGGGTCATGTGGTACGACGCCTCGCAGGCCGGCCACGCGGCGGATTCGGGCCACTCCTGCCTGTCCGTGGCCACGGCGGCGTCCCTGACCCCGACGAACCCGCAGTTCACCGATGCCTCCACCGGGGGTTACTGCCCCGCCGGAGGGGTGCTCGATCCGAGCCCCTTCGTGGATCCCGCCACCGGGGCGGCCTACCTGATCTACAAGTCCAATGACGGGTCCTCGTCGGCACCGTCCCAGGTGTTGTCGGTGCGGCTCAACAGCGATGGCACCGTCATGGTTGGGTCACCGAAGGTGCTGTTGACCGTGGACCAGGCCGCACTGCCGTGGGAGACCACCACCGACGACCCGCAGATGGTCTATGCCTCCGGCACCTACCAGCTGCTCTTCTCCGGGGGAGACTTCCAGTCCACTTCCTACAACGAGGCGATCACCGACTGTTCCGGTCCCAATGGACCGTGCAGCCAACCCTCCGGACCGTTCCTCACCACCTACGGGGCCGTCTACGGACCGGGCGGAGGGTCGCTCTTCCAGGACGCCGCCGGCACTTGGTGGCTGGGCTATGCCGCCTGGAACAAGTCGTGCACCAACTACGGAGGCACCTGCGGCGCCATCCGGCAGTTGTTCACGGCACCCGTCAACATCAGCAACGGCCTGGTGGTGCCCTGCTCGGCTCCGGCGGGCACGCCGGTGGGCTATCGGATCACCGCGAGCGACGGAGGCATCTTCGACTTCGGCAACCTCCCGTTCTGCGGTTCGACGGGAGGCATCCACATCAACCAACCGGTCGTGGGCATGGCCTCCACTGCCGACGGCGGTGGGTACTGGACGGTGGCCCGTGACGGCGGTGTGTTCGCCTTCGGCGATGCCCAGTTCCACGGCTCCGCCGGTGCCATCCACCTGAACCAGCCGGTCGTGGGCATGGCCGCCACCCCGAACGGCGGTGGCTACTGGCTGGTGGCCTCCGACGGCGGTGTCTTCTCCTACGGGAACGCCACGTTCCACGGATCGACCGGCAACCTGCGCCTCAACCAGCCCATCGTGGGCATGGCCGCCACGGCGGACGGCGGTGGCTACTGGCTGGTGGCCTCCGACGGTGGTGTGTTCTCCTTCGGCGATGCCCAGTTCCACGGCTCGACCGGCAACCTGCGCCTCAACAAGCCCATCGTGGGCATGGCCGCCACGGCGGACGGCGGTGGCTACTGGCTGGTCGCCTCCGACGGCGGCATCTTCTCCTTCGGCGATGCCCAGTTCCACGGCTCCGCCGGCGCCATCCACCTGAACCAGCCGGTCGTGGGCATGGCCACCACCCTGGACGGCGGTGGCTACTGGCTGGTGGCCTCCGACGGCGGCATCTTCTCCTACGGCGACGCCCAGTTCCACGGCTCCACCGGTGGCATCCACCTGAACCAGCCCGTCGTGGGAATGAGCGGCCCGTGACCCGCTCCGTCCTGCCGTCCAACTGATCGGATCGGTCGACTCTCCGAGATAGGGCGCCGTCCCGGCATGCTGAGGCGGGCGTCATCCCCGTATGACCTGGCCAGCCGGAATTTTTGGGAGGGACCCGGCGCGAACTCGAGTTGGAGGGTGACGCCGGCCAGGGCGGTGATCAGGAAGGGATGTCGAGCTGAAGTCCCGCCACCCCGCCCTCCGCTCGAGCGGCTGGGGGAGCGGCGGTGACTGGACGTCACACCCCGGTCGTACCCTTGACCTGTACCCATCCAGAGGAGCCGAGGCACCTGGGCCGGCGACGCTCCACCAACCGACCTTCGGGCACGGTGGTCCTGCCCGGTCCGATGGAGGTCATGGTGAAGTCGAAGACGATCGCAGGTGTGGACGGTTGGCTGGAGCAAGCCGACGAAGTCCTGAGGGACCAACGGGAGCGGTCACTGTCCCCTTCCTCGGCTCCCGTATGGGACACGGGAGCGGTCGAGCGGACGATCACCGTGACCGAGTTCACCGAGGGGATCGAGGACGTCCTCGGGGCCCTCTGCGAGCGACCCGGGCGGTGGATCCTGATTGTCGAGTGCGGCCCCCACCGGTACTGGCAGGCCCTCGCCTTCGAGGACGGCTCACTGGTCACCGAGGTGATCTCCAACCATTGGATCGAGGGGGAGGACCGTTTGACACCGGGACAGGAGGAACGGCTGTGCGACCTCGGTTGGTCGTCCCCCGAACCACCGCGCCGGCCGAATTGGACCAGGGTGGAGCCCACCACGTCGCCTGACGTGGCTGGGGCCGCCCGACAGGCTGCCGAGACACTGAGGCAGGTCTTCGGTGCCGAGGGGCTGGACAATATCGGGATGAAGCTGTTCAGCTCGTCGACCCGAGGGGGCACTCCGGCATGTCCCACGTACGGGTAGGCGCCGTAGATCGGGGTGGCGGTGCCGGTCGTCAGGACCGGATTGGCCTCAGCTCCCAAGGCAGAGACGGAGACTGTCGTCCTCGAGCCCGGGCTCGCCGTCAGCCCGGGCCGGGCGTCGGGCTTCTGCAGGCGCGCCCGTGGCCGACCAACCGCGGACACCGGTCCATGGCTGCACCAGTACTTGACTGGTAGCGGGTCCCAGACAAACCGTGTGCCCAGTTCCCGGACGGCCAGGACCGGAGATGGGCACCCTTACCATTCCCGGCAAGCCGGTGCTCAGGAGACGCTGACCGCGTGGGCATAGACCAGCGTTGTGATCTCGTCTGTCG
>CAZNLF010000091.1:0-5292 GCA_964573595.1 uncultured Acidimicrobiaceae bacterium
CCCGATGCTGACGGTCTGCATGGTGGTGCTCATCGGTGTTCCTCCTGGATCATGAGACTGGGTCCTCGTACGGCACGGGGCAAGTATCGGTTCCGACGGCACCCACCGGGTGCCCACCGGCGGTGCCGGCCTTCCCTGCCACCATGGTAACCGCGCCCGGGCGGCCACGGTACGGCATCCGGCCGGGCCGGGCTCGGCCTGGCCGCCGGGCCTTCCCACTAGAATTCGTGAGGTGACCAGGCCCGACAGTACGGCTCCGGAGGTGGAACCGACCGAGGAAGGCGTGCGGGCGGCCCTGCGGGGGGTGGTCGACCCCGAGCTGGGCGCCGACATCGTCGAGCTGGGCATGGTCAACGCCGTCAGGATCGACCCCTCGGGGAGCGTCGACGTGGAGGTGGCGCTCACCGTGGCCGGCTGCCCCCTGAGGAGCCAGATCCAGAGCGACGTCGAGTCCCATGTCGGTGCGGTCGACGGCGTCACCTCGGTCGTCGTCACCACCGGGGTGATGGACGCCGAACAGCGCAAGACGGTCATGGCGAGGGCGCGGCTCCTGGCCCGGGACCCGCAGCCGGCCACCGACATCCCCGACACCGCCCGGGTCATCGCCATCGCCTCGGGCAAGGGTGGGGTCGGCAAGAGCTCGGTCACGGTCAACCTCGCCGTGGCCATGGCCCGCCGGGGCCTCACCATCGGCGTGCTCGACGCCGACATCTGGGGATTTTCGGTGCCGCGCCTGCTCGGCATGCAGGGGGAGGTCGAGGCGCGCGACAAGAAGATGGTCCCCCTGGAACAGCGCGTCGGATCCGGGGTGCTGCGGGTCCTCTCGATGGGGTTCCTGGCCGACGAGGACAGCGCCATCATGTGGCGCGGGCTGATCCTCAACCGCGCCGTCCAGCAGTTCTTGGAGGACGTCCACTGGGGCGACCTCGACTACCTCCTCATCGACATGCCACCGGGCACCGGTGACATCCAGATGGGCCTGGCCCGCATGCTGCCGCGCACCGAGGTGGTCGTGGTCACGACCCCGCCGGTGGCGGCCCAGAAGGTGGCGGCCCGGACCGCGGACATGGCGCGTAAGGGCTACCTGCGCGTGGCCGGCGTCATCGAGAACATGAGTGACTTCACCTGCGAGCACGGCACGTCCTACGCTCTGTTCGGATCGGGTGGGGGTGCCCGCCTGGCCGCCGAGGTGGGCGTGCCGCTCATCGGCCAGATACCCCTCCATCCCTCGGTGGCCGCCGGGGGTGACGCCGGCGCACCGGTGGCGCTCGAGGAGGGCGGCCCGCTGGTCGAGGCGTTCGACCGCATCGCCGACGCGGTGATCACGACCATCGCGCCGGTGGTGGCCATGGAGGGCTGCAGCGCCCGGATGCTGGAGCACATCGAGGCGGCCGTGGCCGCCCCCGACTGAGCGCCACCGCCGGGGTCGGCACCAGGGTCCGGCCGGGCGAGCGCCACCGCCGGGGTCAGCGCGGGTCCGGCCTCGGCCCCCAGACCGACCGTGCGGCGTCGGCCAGGGCCGGATCCTCGCCCGACGCCTCACGCTCGGCCAGGGCCTCCTCGTACCCGTCGTCGCCGGGCCGCAGGATCAGGAGCTCGCCCTCTCGGATGAGGACGACCGGCAGCATCCGGGGCACGTCGGTGACCGTGGCGGCCCAGGCCGTCACCTCGGCCGCGGTGGCGAAGCCCTCGATGCTCCGGAGGTTGGCGATGGTCGGGGGCAGCAGCTCCATCTCCCCGGCGAGGCCGCGGGCCAGTGCCGTTGCGGGCCGGATCCACTCGCTGGCCACGGTCTCGCCGTCGTCGTGCCTGGCCACCTGGCCCGGTGGGGCCGCGGTGAGGAAGAAGCGGGTGTCGTAGCGCTTGGGGGCGAGCTCCGGCGTGATCCAGTGGCTGACGTAGAAGACCTCGTCCACGGCCAGCACCAGGCCCTCGAGGCGACACACGTCCAACAAGCCCATGCTGCCGGCGTTGACCGCATCGCGGTAGCCGGCGAAACGGGCGGCCACCTCGGGGTCGGAGGTGTCGAGCAGGCCACCCGGGCCGCCCGCCCCGTGCCCGCGGTCGCCGTCGACGGGTCGGGCCACCAGGACCCCGGCCTCTTCGAAGCACTCCCGCAGGGCAGCCACCCAGAAGGCCAGGCCGCCCGCCTCGATGCCCAGCACGGTGCTCGCCTCGGTGTCGCTCCTCCCCCGGCACAGCGACTCCACGTCGGGATCGCGGTCGGCCGGGTCCACCGAACCACCGGGGAACACATAGGCCCCGCCCACGAAGTCGGAGTTGAGGTTGCGCAGCAGCATGCACACCTCGACGCCCCGGTCACCGTGCTCGTCGAGCGCGTCACGGACCAGCAGTACCGTGGCGGCGTCGCGGGTGGGGACGGTCACCGGCTCAGGCTTGCGACGGGTGCCGGTCCGGGCTCACGCCGACGACGCCGAGGACTGCGGGCGGTCGGTCCGGTGGGTCCTCGAGTCGACCAGCGCGCTGATGGCCAACTCGCCGAAGACCGCGGGCTCGGCGATCAACCAGGCGTGGGCCCCGTCCACGACCACGCCCTCGACCCCCGCGGCGCGACGGAGCTCGTCGAACGCGGACCGGGGGACCAGCCGGTCGCGGTCCGACCAGGCCACGGTGACGGGGATGCCCCAACGGGCGATGGCCCGGACCTCGCGGACCAGGTCGGCGCGGCGGATGAACTCACCGGTGCGGAACATCCCGAGCGGGTTCTGGACCAGGTTGGGGACGAAGTCCTCAAGCATGGTGGGGAGCAGCCGGAACAGGCCGGGTGAGTGGAAGAGGTCGGTGCTCAGGTGATGGCCCCAGTCCCAGAACGGCCGCTGGACCATCGTGCGGACCTCGTTGGGGAACAGCGCCCAGGTCGGGCTGCCGATGGCGTTGGCCAGCAGGAGGGCCGACACCCGCCAGGGTGCCTCGTAGGTGAAGGCGGTGGCTACCCCGCCCCCGAACGAGTGCCCCGCCACGACGGCCACGTCCGGCTCGCCGATCGTGTCGAGGAACCGCCCGACCCAGGTGGCGTAGCCGGCGAACGTCCGCTGCTCGGGCGGCAGCTCGCGCGTGCCGCCGAACCCGGGAAGCGCGGGGGCGTACACCCGGCAGCCCGCCCGGCTCATGGCCTCGATGGTCCGACGGTAGGCGTTGGGCCGGAGGCCCCATCCGTGGAGGAAGAGGGCGGCGGGACCCGACCCGACAGCGGCGTAGCGAACGGGGTGCCCGCCGACGTCCGCCTTCCGCCAGGCGACCCGGTCGGCACGGCCGGCGCCCTCGACGACGGGACCGCCCCGCTCCGGCGGTGGGGGAACGTGCGTTTCTTCCGGCATCGCGGCTCAGTGTATGCCCGTTCATCGACCGGTACCCCGATAGGACCGGCCGAGGCCGAAAGGTCGGGCGGCGGGCGGTGGCCGGGCCCGGAGACGTCCGTGACCACTGAAACCCTGGCACGGCGGTTACGCTGCCTCCGAGACGACCACGAACCAGGGACAGTGGAACGATGGCAGCGGACCAGAGCAAGACCCCGACCGGGGGGAACAAGCCGAAGCCGTCCAACGCTCCGGCCGGAAAGCCAGGCCAGAGCGCCAAGGACAAGAGCCGCGCCCAGAGCCGGCCGGTGTCGGGCAAGGCGCCGACCGGCAAGTCGGGCAAGGCCGGGGGCGCGGCCCGGACCAGTTCGGCCGGCGGGAGCGCCGGCTCCAAGGGCGGCAACAAGCCCCGGCCGGGTGGCCGACCCGCCCCCCAGCCCACGAGGGGGCCGATCCCGGGGGCCGTGTGGGCCTGGGGTGCGGTGGCCCTGGTCATCGTGATCATCGGCATCCTGGTCATCGTGAAGGTGACCTCCAACAGCACGACCGCCACGGGGCCCGGCTCCTACACGCCGGTGACCGCCGCCCCCGCATCGGTGGTGAACGACGTCACCAACATCCCCGCCTCCGTCTACAACAAGGTGGGCGTGAGCTCGCCCACCGTCCCGGTCAATCCACCGACCGTCCTGAAGGGCGGACCTCCCCTGACCCTCAACGGCAAGTCACCGACGATGCTGTTCATCGGAGCCGAGTACTGCCCCTACTGCGCCGCCGAGCGCTGGCCGCTGACCGCGGCGCTCTCCCGGTTCGGGACCTGGTCGGGCCTCAAGATCACCGCCTCGTCGCACACCGACACCGACCCGATCACGCACACCTTCAGCTATTACGGTGCCAGCTTGACCAGCTCGTACATCAACTTCACGGGGATCGAACTCCAGAGCAACGTACCCACCGCCGCCGGCGGGTACACCAACCTGGCGAAGATCACCAAGGCGGAGGCCCAGGTCTACGCCAACGACGCCTCGCAGTACGTCCAGGGCTACCAGCCGGGCGCCATCAGCTACCCGTTCGTCAACATCAACAACACGGCCCTCATCACCGGGCCCAGCTACGACCCGGGCATCCTGGCCGGCCAGACCTGGTCCCAGATCGCCAGCGGGCTCTCCGACCCGACGAACCCGGCCACCCAGGCTATCGTGACCACCGCCAACTACATCACCGCGGCCATCTGCGCCAGCAGCAAGGGAGCGCCGGCCTCGGTGTGCACCAGCTCGGGGGTCGAGGCTGCGGCCAAGGCCCTCAAGCTGAGCTGACCCGGACGGCGGAGGCGGACCGTGCCCACACCCCGGTGGCAACCGATCGCCACCCTGCTGCTCAGCATCGCCGGCCTGGGCGTCGCCACCTACCTGACCGTCACCCACTTCGACAAGGTGGCCCTCGTGTGCTCGGACACCGGGACCATCAACTGCGAGAAGGTGACCACCAGCCCGCAGTCGGAGATCCTCGGGATCCCGGTGGCCATTCTCGGGCTGGCGTTCTTCGTGCCCATGATCCTCCTCTGCCTGCCGGCCGCCTGGCGGTCGGCGAACCGGTGGATCCACGTGGCCCGGCTGGCGCTCTCCGTCACCGGGGTCGGCATGATCCTCTACCTCATCATCGCCGAGTTCTTCATCATCAAGGCCATCTGCCTGTGGTGCTCGTCGGTCCACATCATCACCTTCGTGCTGTTCGTGATCATCGTCACCGCCTCGCCCATCGTGCTGGCCCGGGGATACGGCACCGACGGCGAAGGTGAGTGAGGACGGGCGCGATCGACGAACCGGGGGGGCCGAGAAGGCGCCGGATCCCGGTCCTCGGATGACCGGGTCGGGCCCCGGCGGGGCGGCGCCCGGAAGAACCGGGACCGAAGGAACAACCTTGCCCGACGGTGGGACCGCCACCGGCGTGCCTCCGGACCGGACGGCGGTGGCCCCGC
>CAZNLF010000091.1:5392-10685 GCA_964573595.1 uncultured Acidimicrobiaceae bacterium
CCCGACGGTGGGACCGCCACCGGCGTGCCTCCGGACCGGACGGCGGTGGCCCCGCGCAACCGGACGGCGCGCTTCGCATGGGGTGCGGTGGTGGTCATCCTGATCGCGGTGATCTCCCTCGTCGTCTACGCCCTGACCAGCACGACGCCGGCGCAGAGCGAGGCCCATCCGGCCCCCACGGCGGCCGGGATCGTCTCCGAGCTGTCCTCGGTGCCGGCGGCCACGTTCGACTCGGTGGGGGCCACCCCCACGCCGTCGGTCCCGATGGTTGCCCCCACTGTGCTCGTGGGCCAACCGCCGCTGACCGCCTCTGGCAAGCCCGAGGTCCTGTTCGTCGGCGCCGCCTTCTGCCCCTTCTGTGCTGCGGAACGGTGGCCCCTGATCGTGGCCCTCTCGAGGTTCGGGCGCTTCACCAGGCTCCACGATATGCAGTCCGCGCCGAATTCGGTCTTCGCCGGGACCCAGACCTTCACCTTCGCTGACGTCAGCTACACGAGCCGGTACGTGACCCTGACCGGCGTGGAGCTCTACTCCGACGCCACCGACGTCAACGGGACCTTCACGCGCATCGCCTCGCTGACACCCGGCCAGCAGGCGCTGGTCGACCGCTACCGGGGGGCCGGACCCCCCGGCACGCTGCCCGGGGAGTTCCCGTTCGTCGACATCGGGAACAGGCTGGTGACCTCGACGGCCTCGTTCAGCCCCGCGGTGCTGTCGCGCCTGTCCCAGGCGACGATCGCCGGCGACCTGGCCCAGGCCCAGGGCCCCGCCGGTCAGGCCATCGTGGCGGCCGCCAACCAGCTGACCGCCGGCATCTGCATGTCCAGCGGGCAACGGCCCGCTCGTGTCTGTGCCAGCCGGGGCGTCCGCTCGGCCGCCGCCACCCTCGGCCCGGCGTGACGCACCACCCCGTGGCGGCTGGCGGCATCAGCACCGCGAATTCCACGGGTTGCCGCCGGGCCCGGCTCTACCAGGCGGCTCGGGCAGCCGGCACCTGCTCAGGACTCGCCAGGTCAGGCCCTCAGCCGGCCCGCCGATCGGTCATCTGCTTCCGTTCCATCTCGTTCAGGCCGCCCCAGATCCCGTGTGGCTCCTGGATGCGGATGGCGTAGTCGAGGCACTGCACCCGGACCACGCACGACCTGCAGATCGACTTGGCCCGTTCCTCGCGCTGCAGCTTCTCGTCCTTGCGTTCGGCGTGGGCAGGCGGGAAGAAGACCTCCGCCTGCGGTCCACGACACGACGCTCTGACCTGCCATGTATCAAGCGCCTGCTCCACGTTGCCTTCTCCCCCTTCAACCCGCCCTTGAATCCTCCGCCCAGCGAACGTACTCCGACCGGTGACGCGAAACAAGGGGTCTGACCAGGATTTCCGACCTCTTGGTCCTCATCGTGACGCTCCGTGGTGGGTTCGGCGCAAAGGGGGCCGGCCAACACAGCCCATGGGCAGCTGGGCCGGACCCGGACACTACGCTCCTATGGGTCATGGACATCAGTGCTTTTTGCAGGCAGAGCCGGGTCCTGATCGTCGCCGGCAAGGGTGGGGTGGGGAAGACCACCATGGTGGCGTCCCTCGCCCACCTGGCGGCCGGTGCTGGCCTGTCGGTGCTGGTCGTCGAGCTCGAGGGCCGGTCCGGGGTGGCCGCCGCGTTCGGGAGCGGGGACCAGCTCGACTACGCCGGCTCGTTGCTCAAGGCGGCCGGGGCCACACCGGCCGACGACGGGGACGACGACCAGCCCCGCACCGTTCCGGCCGGCACGGTGCGGGCGAGGACCATCACGCCCGACGACGCGCTGCTCGAGTACCTGGCCGACCACGGGCTCAAACGCGTCTCCAAGCGCCTCATGTCGTCGGGGATCATCGACCTGGTGGCCGGAGCCATTCCCGGCATCAGGGACATCCTGGTGCTCGGGAAGGTGAAGCAGCTCGAACGCGGCGGCGTGGCCGACCTCATCCTGGTGGACGCACCGGCCACCGGCCACACGATGACCTTCCTGTCGTCGGCCGGCGGGTTGCTCGACGCCGCCCGGGGAGGCCCGATCCGGGCCCAGGCGGCCGACGTAGTCGACCTGCTGTCCGATGCCCGACGCTGCCAGGTCGCCCTGGTGACCCTGCCCGAGGAGATGCCGGTCAACGAGGTCATCGAGGCGGCCTACCTGCTCGAGGACAAGGTGGGCGTGGCCCTCGGTCCGGTCATCGTGAACGCGTGCTACCCGGTGCTCGACGGCCTCGAGGTGACGGCCGGCGAGGCGGCGCGCACCGCAGGCATCGAGCTCGAACCGGGGCTGGTCGCCGCCCTCGAGGACGCCCGCCGGTTCCGGATCACCCGCCAGCAGCTCCAGGCGGAGCAGCTCGACCGGTTGGCCCACGAGCTCCCGCTGCCGCAGCTGCGGGTGCCGTTCCTCTTCACCGACGTCATCGGCCCCGCCGAGCTCGACACGCTGAGCGACGCCCTGGGCGACGGGGTGAGCGCCCTCAACGATCCGAGTGCGGTGGCGTCGTGAGCGACCCCACGGCCAACGGGGCCATGCCGTCCGGGCCCGCCTCGATCGAGCAGGTGGTGACCGACAAGTCGATCATCGTGTGCTGCGGTTCGGGTGGTGTCGGCAAGACGACCACGGCGGCGGCGTTCGCCCTGGAGGCGGCCCGGAGGGGCCGGACGGCCTGCGTCGTGACGATCGATCCCGCCAGGCGGTTGGCCAACTCCCTTGGCCTCGACGACCTCACCAACCGGCCGACACGGATCGACGGCCCGTGGCCCGGCGAGCTGCACGCCATGATGCTCGACCCGAAGGGGACCTTCGACGACCTGGTCCAGCGGTACTCGGACTCGGCCCAGCAGGTCGAGGACATCAAGCGCAACCGCATCTACCGGAACCTCACCGGCACGTTGTCGGGCACCCAGGAGTACATGGCCATGGAGAAGCTCTACGAGCTGGTCGAAGAAGGCGGGTTCGACCTCGTGGTGGTCGACACGCCCCCGTCGCGCAACGCGCTCGACTTCCTCGACGCCCCGCGCCGGCTCACCCACTTCCTGGGCAACCGAATCTTCCAGGCGCTGATGAAGCCCACCCGGGCCGGGCTCAAGTTCATGGGCGTGGCGGCCCAGGCGCTGCTGCGCACCATCTCCAAGGTGGCCGGCGCGGACATCGTCCACGATGCGGTGGCGTTCTTCCAGGCCTTCGAGGGGATGGAGGAGGGTTTCCGCGACCGGGCGGCACGGGTGCGCGAGCTGCTGGCCCAGGACGACACCGCCTTCGTGCTCGTCGCCTCGCCCCGGCCGGACTCGGTCGACGAGGCGGTCCACTTCGCCGGCAAGCTGGCCGAGTCCGAGATGTCGGTCACCGCGCTGATCGTGAACCGGGTGCAGCCGCGCTTCGCCGACGACGACCAGTTGGCCCGGCTGACGCTGGCTGCCGGGGAGGATCGCTGCACCCCGCTGGATCAGCTGGTCCAGAACCTGCGGGGGTACACCGCGGCCTCCGACCGGGAAGAGCAGGCCACCGCCGACCTCGTCGCCAAGGTCGCCCCGGCGCCCGTCTACCGCGTGCCGCTGCTGAACGGCGACGTGCACGACGTGGTCGGTCTCGGGACCATCGCCGACCTGTTGTTCGCCGGCCAGGGGCCGGGCCGGGCCGTCGACCCCGGCCCAACGGGCGCCCACCTCCCGGGGCGCTAACCTGGCGGGCGTGCGCACCATCCTCGTCGCCAGCGACGCACCGTCGGTCAGGGCCGAGGTGGCGGCGATCGCCAGAACGCCGGACGTGACCATCCGCGAGGCCCGCTCCGGGCCGGCGGTGATGGCCGAGGTGGCGGAGTCGCTCCCCGACCTCGTGGTGGTGGACCTCCAGATGGGGAACATGGGAGGCATGGCCGTGTGCCTCGAGCTCCGGTTGGAGGCCTCCTACGACAAGCTCGACCACGTGCCCGTCCTCATGCTGTTGGACCGCCGTCCCGACGTCTTCCTCGCCCGGCGGTCGGGTGCCGAGGGCTGGGTGGTGAAGCCGCTCGACCCGATCCGGCTGCGCCGGGCGATCACCGCGCTCCTCGACGGTGGCACCTACTACGACGAGTCCTACCAGCCGCTTTCCGTCGTGTCCTCGCCCGCACCAGCCGGCGCCTGACGGCTCCGGCCGAACAGACAGCATCACCAGCGTGTCCGTGTTCCGACGTCACGAAGACCAGCCGACCCAATCGGACCGGCACAGCCGCGCCCCGGGGATGCGCGGGCGGTCCCGCCGGTCAACCGCTGATACCACCGGGCGGGCCGACGGTGGGGCGGACGCCCAGGAGGCGTTCATCATCGAGGCGCTGACAGACCTGCGCGACACCGTGGTCGGCGAGGTGATGACCCCCCGGGTCGACGTGGTGGCCCTGTCCATCCCCCTCACGGTCGACGCGGTCACCCAGGCGGTGCGTGAATCAGGGCACAGCTGCTTCCCGGTCTGTGGCGAGAGCCTCGACGACCTGATCGGCGTGCTCTTCGTCAACGACCTGTTCCGGGCCGGCTGGAAGGTGACCGGGACCGACCAGCCGGGCGGCGAGACGCCGTCGGGGACGGTGGCGGCGTCGGGGACGGAGGGGGCGGCGTCGGGGACAGAGGGGGCGTCACCGGCGTCGGCCGGGAGTCCACCGACAGGCCCGACGGCCGGGGGGCCGACGGTTCCGGACCCGATCGACATCTCGCGGCGGTTGCGCCAGCCGTTCCTCGTCCCCGAATCCCATCTGGTGCTCGACGTCCTCGCCGAGATGCGCCGGCAGCGTCGGGCCTTCGCGGTGGTGGTCGACGAACACGGAGGGGTGGAGGGCGTACTGACGGTCAAGGACCTCCTCGGCGCGCTGGTCGGCGACCTGCCCGACGAGTTCGACTCCGACGATGAGCCCGACGTCGTGCGGGTGGACGGGAGCCGGTGGCTCGTCGACGGCCGGATGAACGTGGACGATGTGCGGGACCGGCTCGAGATCAACCTGCCCGAGGGCGAGTACGTGACGCTCGGAGGGTTCCTGTTCCACGGGTTCGGTCACATCCCCGCCGAGGGTGAGTCGCTGAACGTCGATGGATGGGAACTCGAGGTGACCGAGATGGACAAGCACCGCATCGCCAAGGTGGTGGCCAAACGGCCCGGTCCTCCGGCCCCCCTGCCGGGTGGCGGCGCCCCCGGCCGGGATGTGGGAAACCAGCACACCGCCGTCGGGTAGCATCTCGCAGGTCAGGGTCGGTGTCACTTCCCGGTCCGACGACGGGCTGTGGCGCAGCTTGGTTAGCGCGCTGCGTTCGGGACGCAGAGGTCC
>CAZNLF010000092.1:0-10323 GCA_964573595.1 uncultured Acidimicrobiaceae bacterium
ACGCGAAGTAGTCGGGGGTGGTACAGCCGAGCGATCCGTCGTCGCCCGAGGAGAAGACGGTGGTGATCCCCTGGGAGTCCGCCTGCATGAAGAGGTCGTCCTCGGCCCGCAGGATGCCGGTCAAGTTGGTGCCTCCGTTGTAGGCGGCGGTGTAGTACAGCTCACACGCCGAGAAGGAGCCACTGACCACGTCGACCGCGTTGTCCTCGACGACCTGCGTGTAGCCGGCGAAGACCGACTGGTCGCTGAGGTCCGGAAGGTCGTACTCGATGATGTCGGCGTCAGGTGCCGTGGCGCCGGCCTGTTGCACGTCCAGGTCGGCCTCGAGGCTCTGGCCGCTCTTCGCGTCGAACCGCGAGCCGCCGAGGACCGGCTCGACGGTGATGGCCGGGGCGGCGAGCTTCTCGTCGGCGAAGTACCGGTCGTCGTCCCGCACGCTGGTGGCGCTCGCCATCACCGTGCCGATGGTCACGCCGGCCCCGTCGGCGTCCGTCTGGTCCGGAGGGCCGTAGGCCGGGTACCCGTACGCCTGCTTCAGGTCGTCGCCCCAGTACGCGCCCGTCGACGAGTAGCGGTTGAGGGGCACTTCACGAGCCGTCGTCGTCGTCCTCGGCACGGGGCTCAGGTCCACGACGACACCGCCGACGCCCTGGATGGGTTCCGGGCCCGACATCGGACGGAGGCTCGCCAGCGCGACTCGGCCGTCGCGTCGCCTCACCGTGGCCAGCTTGGCGCTGAAGGCGGCATCCACGTCCGAGGCCCTCCCGGACACCGTGACCGCCTGGGCGCCGAACGGAGACACGGTCAGATGGTCACCGCCCAGCGAACGGGCCAGGGTGCTCACCGTTTGGGGTTGGACCCCGTAGTCGGACTGGAACTGGGCCGGGGTCAACCAGTGACGGTACTGGGGTGAGCCCGGCGTCAGCTGGTCGTCCAGCAACGACTGCAGTGCCGCGGCGTTCCGTAGCGGCAACGCCACGATGACCGATACGCGCTGGCGTGAGGGAACCGCGGACTGTACTTGGTAGCCGGTGCCCTCGACATCACCCGTTCCCGGTGTCGTCGAAGTCGTCGGTGCCGCGGTCGACGTCGTGGCGGCGTCTCCGGTTCCAGGTTGGTCTCCGGGTACACGGTGGTCTGCGGCTTCGCGGTGGTCGCTGCGTACACGGGGCCCGACGCGACGGACTCGATAGCCGGCGACGGTACCGCGGCGATGGTTGCCCTGATGGGTTGGTGCGGCTGTTGCGGCGGTCGAGGTGCCGCCGATGATGCAGGCGACGACGAGGACCGCGGCGACGACCCCCGCCCCCGCTCCTGCACCCGCAGGCCTCGGCCGGCCGTGGTGGTTCTTCAATGCCGCCTCCTGAACGAACGACCTCCCGGCCCGATAGCCCGAGAGCGTACGGTGAACGTCGGGTCACGTCCACTGGTTCTGGCGGTGGGGCCTACGCTCATGGACTGTGACGGCACCACTCCACGTCGTCGTCGACGGAGGCCTCGACGATGCCTTGGCGCTCGCCGTCCTCGTCGGGCTCGACCATCCCATCGAACAGGTCATCGCCACTGAAGGCAGCATCGACCTCGCCACGACGGCATCGGTGACCCAGCGCCTCATGACCACCCTGGGCTCTCCCGTTCCTGTTCGACTGGGCGCCGACCGTGGGATCCTGGGCCCGTACCCGGAAGGGCGGGATCCCTTCCACGGACCGGACGGATTCGGTTCCAGGGCGTCGGCGCTCCTTCCGGCGACCACTCCGACCGGGCGGTTCCAGAGGCTCGACGCGCCCGTCCTGTGCACGGGCGCACTGACCACGGTCGCGCTCGCCCTGCGGGCCGGCCATTCGGTGTCGGAGGTGACCTGGATGGGTGGTTCCGTCGCCCTCGGTGGCAACATGACGCCGGCCGCCGAGTTCAACGCCTGGATGGACCCGACTGCGGCCGACGACGTGCTGACCAGCGGAGTCCCTGTTCGGATGGTCCCTCTCGACGTCACGACGCGCTTCGTGTGGTCGAGCGCCGAGTTGGACGCGCTCGGCGCCGCTGGTCGGCTCGGTGCGATCTACTCGGAGGCAATCGGGTTTGCCCACACCAGGGACGGTCGCTTCCTCCCCCACGACGCCGTGACGGCCGTTGCGCTGGTGCGGCCCGACCTGTTTGTTTGGACCGGCTGCTCCGTCCGCTGCGAGACCTCGGGCGGCCCCAGCTGCGGCGCCACGATCATCGACCGTGACCGAGAGGATGGGCGGAGTCACGTCATGGTGGCCGAGGACGTCATGGTGGCCGAGGTGACCGAGGAGATCCTGGGCGCCGTGGCGAGGCTGGGTCCGTGAGCGGCAGGTCCTTGACCCTTGGCGGTGCGACGGGCGGCTGACCGCGCCCAGCGGCTGACCGCACGCGGCGCCTCACAACAATGGCACCGGCACCGGATCACCCGGCACCTGATCCCGGCCGCTTGCCCACAGCCGCGTCAACCGACCACACGGCTCGTTCGTCATGCTTGATGAGCACTAGGCCGAGGCCGACACCGGGCGCCACGAGCAGTCCGGCGGTCGGCGGAGGCCGGGAGGCGAGCACCATGACCGCGGGCATCACGGCCGACAGACGGCAAGCCACGGGAGTCCCACGTAGCCCGAGAGCCGGTCGCATCGGTCGTGTCGGGATCGTGGTGGCGGCGGCCGTGCTCCTGTCCGTGCTGTCTCTTCCACCGACGGGTGGCGCGACCCCGCTCCCCTCGGGCACCAGGGAATCTCCGGAGGATGCCCGGGTCGTCGGTGGTCGGTTCGTGTCGACGGTGGAGCTCGACGGAGGCGCGGTCATCGTGGTGCCGGCCCCGCCGGGGATCCGGCCGAGGATGGGCGAATCGAAGGTGGAGACACAGCTGTGGGCAACCTCGCAGCTCTTGGGCTATCGGGCGCAGGCGCTCGGATTCGGCATCGTGACCATCGCCAGGCGCCAACCCGGAATCCCGCGTGTCGTCAAGCTTTCGGCCTGGGTGGGGTTCGCGACCGTTAGCGGCGTCTCGTACTCCTGTCCGGCGATGATCGTGCGTCCTCATGCGCCCACGCTTCCGCACCTTTCCTCCGCCGGTGACGCCGCCGTCGTGGTCGGTGACGCAGACGGTGCACCGGCCGTGGTCTACAAGGCCAGGAGCGCCCCGTGCGATTCGGTCGTCGCACCCAGCCTGACCAGGGCGACGGAGGTGTTCTCGATTCCCTGGGTACCGATCGGTCCGGTCGGAGGCGAGCTTCTTCAGGTGCAGGCGAGCCTCCCGGGTTGTGGTGACTATGCAGGGAATGCCACCGGTGGTTCCGCGGCCGCGATGACGGTGACGCTCTACGCACTCGTGCCCGAGAGCCTGCGGGGCTCCTCCGGCTGTGGCATCGGCCACGTGGACCCCGAGACGATCATGCTCGGGCCGGGTGCGATACCGGGTGCCCCGCCGCCACTGGTGTCCCCGAGCCGCCAGATCCTCCACGGGACGATCGGGCCCGTGCGGGCCGTCAGCCCACCGCAACCCTTGTCGGGCCGCCCACCCATTGCCGTTCCCCTCGCCGGTCCCGTTGGATCGACCGCCTCGGCCGGATAGCACCCGGAGTCGCGTAGCCCCTTGTAGAACGCGGTTTTCGGCACGGAGTCGCGAGGTCGTACCCGGCCCCAGCGAGTCCGATTCCACCTCCGCCCTGAAATGCCGTCGATCCTGGCCTACCCTGAGGGTGGCGAAGAGGCCCAGGGGGGCCACCAGAAGATATCGGGGGATTGATCATGTCGCGGACCAACACCAGGTGGCTGGCCACCGTCGGAGTGGCGGGGGCCGTGGCCCTCGGCGCAACGCTCGGGGTGGCCGGTGCAGCCGGTGCCACATCGACCAGGGCGAGGACCACGACCCATGCAGCGGGGCGGGTCGCCACGACGAGCTTCAACTTCAGCGTCGCGGTCAACGGTCTGACGGTCACCGGTTCCGGCCAGGCCGACTTCAAGAACGATTCGGTCTCACTGTCGGTTGACGTCCCCGCCGTGGTGGCCAAGCTGATCCCCGGGGGATCGGCATCACCCGAGGTGATCAACGCGGTGGAGATCGGGGGCACGGTCTACCTCGAGGTCCCGAGCCTCGCCTCGACGGTCGGGAAGCCGTGGATCTCGGTGGCCCTGCCGGCCAAGGCCAAGACCACCGGCAAGGGTGGCCTCTCGAAGGTCGCAGGTGCACTCGGTGATGTGAGCGCCATCGTCCAATTCGCCCAGTCGCACAATGCAACGGTGACCCCGTTGAAGAGTGCGATCGTGAACGGCGTCTCCTCGACGGGCACCCAGATCGTGGCGAAGCTCTCGCACAACGGGGGGAGCAGCACCGTCACGGCTACGTTGTGGGCGGATTCGTCGGATCGACTGGTCCAGGCCAATGTCGCCGCGTCCGGCGCCCTCAAGGCAGGCACGGTCGGCGTCAACGCGACTGTCAACTTCACCGACTACGGCGGCCCGGTGACGATCACGGCCCCACCGGCCTCCGAGGTGAGGGCTATCCCGATCTCGACGGTGGAGGCGTTCCTCGGGAAGTTCCATCTGGGTGGTCGTCATCTGTAGCTGAAGCGCCGTCTGCACCGTCTGGGCCGTCTGGGCCGTCACGGTGGTGGACGTAGTTGCCGGCGACCAGGACGAGCATTCCGGCCATGAGCAGGGCCAGGCCCTCCCCGACGTGCTCGTCCCGGTCGGCCGAATGGTCGCCGATGGACAGAAGCATCAGCACGCCGCCGAGCAGGATGACGGCCCATCCCGCCGTCTGGACGGCTGCGCCCAGAATCTTCCGGGTCTCGTACCTCAACCACGCCTCCACGGGGACGGCCTCGCCATGGCCAATGTCTATACCTGGCCCCGAGGAATCGAGGCCGTCACCGACCGGTGATTGCCCCCGACGAGGCCGGCCCCTCGGACCTTGAGGGTGTCCGCACCGTCGGCGACGGCATCCACCTGATTCACCGGCCGGCCGATCATGATGGTTCCGGGCCTCATCGGGTAATACGGCAAGGAGAACATTGTGTTGGATTCACGGAAATTGGTCGCAGAATTCATCGGAACCGCGATTCTGGTCTTCGTCGCCGTGGGAACCGCCACGCTTTCGTTCGGTTTCAAGCTCTTCGGCACCAGCTACTCCGCCGGGGTCGTGACGACGGCCCTGGCCTTCGGCCTGGTGCTGATGGCGCTGGTCTACGCCATCGGACCGATCTCTGGTTGCCACGTGAACCCCGCGGTGTCCCTCGGCTTCGTCATATCGGGACGGATGAAGCTGACCGAGGGCATCGGCTACTGGGTCGCCCAGGTCGCGGGTGGCATCGCCGGTGCCTACGGCTTGTACGCAGTGTTCAAGGGCTCGCCGATCTATTCGAAGAGCGTCCAGGGCCTCGGCGCAGACGGCTACGGGAGCGCGTCGAAGATCCACCTCGGGGCCGGCGGAGCCTTCGCCGCCGAGACGGTGCTCACATTCATCTTCGTCATGGTGATCCTCTTCGCCACCGCCAAGGTGGCCCGCGAGGCGATGGCCGGACTGGCCATCGGTGTGGCGCTCGTCTTCGTCCACCTGATCGGCATCGCGTTGACCGGTACGTCGGTCAACCCCGCCCGGAGCATCGGCCCGGCCCTCGTGGTCGGCGGCACGGCGCTCAGCCAACTGTGGCTGTTCATCGTCGCCCCGTTGGTCGGTGGATTCATCGCTGCGCTGGTCTACGGCGTGATGACCAGGCAGTCCACCATGGACGTGCCTGCCGATGCAGTACCCCCCGACGACGAACTGGATTGATGATCGGCCGCACCGCCGAGCGCCCGGCGGTCGAAAGCCACTGGCCCTCGGGCCTCTGTCCTTCCGACGTCCGTCCGTGATCCGGACGACAGTATTCCCGATCGGCCGGCGGCTGGTTCAGGCCGCGTTCTGGGCCACCACGGCGGGCACGTAACCCCCGTACTGGATCCCGTCGCTCACCACCACGTTGAGTCGGTGTCCCCACTCGGCCAGCACGTCATTGCGGTCGAACGGGGCCGTCCATAGCCCCAGTTCCCATGCCGGCAGTGACTTCGTGGCCGCGCCGTCGGCCCGTGGGCTCTTGTCGGTCGGGATGAGGCCTCCGAAGGTCTGGAACTCGGTCAGGTCTTCCCCGATGTTGGACCCGTTCAGGCTGTAGATCAGCTGGGACTGGTACAGGCCCTGGCCCTGGAGGCCCCCCAACGGGGGGGAGTAGGTGGTCGGGAACGCCTCGAGCGCCTGATTGGCCGAGTCGTAGGCGGACGGAGAGGTGGGTGACACGGCAGAGGCCCAGGCGTAGGCCTCGGGGACCGACGGTGACGGGGTGCCGGGCCCCACGGCCGCTCCCGGCGTCGTGACGAACGTGGCATGGACGTGGAAGGTGTTGAGCAGCGTTGCCGGCTGCAGGACGGAACTCGGCAGCATCAACACGACATTGTGCCCACCGCCTCGCTGTCCGGTGATGTCGTGCAGGGTCGCCGTCGCCACGGACTGGCCCCGTGACGGGTCGAAGCTGACCCGGGCGAGGGGGGAGAACGCTGACCAGAGGTCGACGTCGTCGGCGGCTGTCGGTGCGTTGTCGTAACAGAGATGCTGCACGTCCACGATGACCACCTCGGTGGGATGGGCCTGCGCCCAGGTGGCGATGGAGGCCATGTCCGACTGCAACGGGTCGTTGCTGAATTGCGTGTGGACGATCCGCCAACCCTGCTGCTCGTTCCCCGTGTAGGCCACCCGCACGTCGAAGTACCTCACACCGTCGTCGAGCTGGCGGGTGTAGTCGATGTTCTGTGCCTCCGACCACTGCTTCACCAGGGCGGGGACGCTCGCGAAGACCGGGCTGTAACTCGTGCAGTCCGATCCACTCTGGGTGTCGAAGTCGGTCTCGTCCAGGTTGAACGTCCCCGAATCGTGAGCGCCCGGGATGGCGACGTCCGAGAGCGGCGTCGAGGCAAATCCCGGATCCTTGGAGGTGATGCAACCCATCCACCGCCCCGGGTGGCTCACGGCACAGGTCCGGGCGACAACGCTCGAGGGTCGGACCGGCCCGCCTGCGGTGGACACCGGTACGGCGCCGGCCGGGGCGGAACCGGCGAATCCGGTGGTGACGCAGAGCGTGACCACGCAAAGGAGGGCCGGCGCCAACCGGGTGCCGTGTCGTCGCCGATCGCTCGTTGTCATGGTGAGGCCAGATCCTCGTCGTCCATCTTCGTCCCGTCAGCCCTCGATCGCGCACTGATGCCGTGCTCGACTGTACGGCAGCCGAACCACAGGATCCATGCCGAGCGACGGACCAGGCCCGATGGGTGCAGCAACCGCCGGGCCGCCACCGGGGGATCGGCACCTTTGCCCGGCTTCGCCTGGGACAATGGCGCATGCGCAGCGAATCAGCCTTCCGCCGACTGGTCAACTTCAGTGATGCGGTGGTGGCGATCGCCATCACGCTGCTGATCCTGCCACTCGTCGATTCCGCCAGCTCGATCGGCAGCATGGGAGTGGGCGAGTTCTTCAAGGACAACAGAGCGAGGCTGTTCGCCTTCGCCCTCAGCTTTGCCGTCATCGGCAGCTTCTGGTGGGCGCAGCACAAGATGTTCGAGCGGGTGAAGTCATACAACGCCGTGCTGGTCTGGGGAATGTTCATCTGGCTGTTCAGCATCGTGTTCCTCCCGTTCCCGACGGAGCTCATCGGCTCGACCAGGGAGAACAGTACGATCGTCCACGAGATCTACATCGGCACACTGCTCGCCGCGGCGATCGCCACGCTCGTCCAGCAATGGGCCATCGTGCGATGGCCGGCATTGCAGGAGGTTGAATACCGCGGATCGGCCACGATCGACGCCGCCGGCGTCTCGGCCGTGCTCATGACCGTGGCGTTCGTCGTGGCGGGTCTCGCTCCCTCAGTGGGGCTGTGGGCGCTCCTCGTCCTCCTGCTGTCGACACCCTTGGAGCGTCTTCTCCGCGCCCGACGATCCAAGCGGGAGAGCTCGCGGCGTTGATGCCGACGGGAGCGATGCCGCTTCGGGGAGCCGCCCGGCCCTACGGAACTCCGTAGGCTCGACGCATGGGCCGCTTCGACCTGGTCATCTTCGATTGCGACGGCGTCCTGGTGGACAGCGAGCGCCTGTCTGTCCGCACGGAGAGGGAGATCCTGACCGGTCTCGGCTGGCCACTCACCGAAGCAGAGATCGTCGAGCGGTTCGTGGGCCGGTCGGCGGCTCACATGCACCAGGAGATCGAACGCCATCTGGGTCGTGTGGTGGACTGGGACGTCGAATTCGAGGCCCGGTACCGAGCGGTGTTCGAGCAGGAGCTCGTCGCCGTCCCGGGAGTGGCCGAGGCCCTCGACGAGATCGCGCTTCCGACTTGCGTCGCCTCCAGCGGGAGCTACGAGAAGATGCGGTTCACCCTGGGCAAGACCGGCCTCTACGATCACTTCGCGGGCCGGATCTTCAGTGTCGATCAGGTAGCACGGGGCAAGCCGGCCCCGGACATCTTCCTGTTCGCTGCCGAACAGATGGGTGCTCCTCCGGTCCGCTGTGCGGTCGTGGAGGACAGCGTCTCCGGTGTGACCGCCGGGCTGGCGGCGCGGATGGAGGTCCTTGCCTTCGCCGGCGGCGTCACCGGTGCCGACAAGCTCTCGATCGGAGGTGCGACCGTGTTCGACGACATGCGGGACCTGCCCGCCCTCCTGCTCGACCACTGACCTCCTGCCACTGACCTCCTGCCCGGCAACCGAAACGTCCAGGGGCCAGCCATCCCCACCCGTCGGGCGACGCCGGCGCTCTCGTCCAGCGGCGCCAGGCCGGTGCCGTGGCCTGCATCCGTGCCCGGCACTACCATGACGCGGTGCCGCCCCCCTCGGCGTTGACGCGTCGGCAGTTCCTGGGCTCCACCGCCGTCGCCGCCACGGCCGTTCTCGGCGGCCACACGACCAGCCCCCGCCCCGAACACGCGACAGCCGGACGGGTCGTCGTGGTCGGCGCCGGGCTTTCCGGCCTGGCCGCAGCGCTGACGCTCCGATCCGGTGGCTGGGAGGTTGTCGTGCTCGAGGCCCGCGATCGAGTCGGTGGCCGGGTGCACACGTTGCACCGTCCCTTCACCGACGGGCTGCACGTCGAAGCCGGTGGTGAGTCCATCGACGACAACCACGACCAGATCCAGGCACTGGCCCGTCACTACCGACTGGCGCTGGCCCACCGACCGGCGGACAAGCTGCAGAACGCCGCGGTGTACCGGGGGCGGAGGAGGAGTGTCCTGGAGGCGCTCTCCACCTCGGACCCGGGCGCCCTGGCCGGATACGTCGCCTTCGGCGACGCGCTGATCACGATGGCCGGGGACCTCGATCCCGCACACCCCGAGCTCGCACCGCAGGCGGAACGGTGGGACACACAGTCACTGCAGGACTTTGCCGCCACCCAGAAGCTCGACGCCAACGCCCAGCTCCTCGCCCAGACGGACTACCGGGGCAACTACAACGCCCAGTTCGACCAGGTGTCGCTCCTCTTCGTGCTCCAACAGTCGGTCGTCGACGAGGCACTGCCGGAATCAGGCGTCGAGACGATGCGGATCGCCGCCGGGAACAGCGCCCTGCCCGAGGCGATGGCGCGTGACCTGGGGAGGTCCGTGCGGCTCGACTCGGCCGTCACCAAGGTCGAACAGCACCCGTGGGGCGTGCGGGTGCATGCCGGGCACGGGGCGTCGGTCACCACGGTGGATGCTGCCCGCCTCGTGTTGGCGGCGCCGCCGCCGGCCCTGCGGGCGGTCTCGTTCGATCCTCCGCTGAGCTCGGGAGTGGCGGCGATGATCGACGAGCTCGACCTGGGCCATGCCCTCAAGGTCTCGACGCAGTACGACCGGCGGTTCTGGCGGTCCGAAGGGTTGTCGGGGTTCACCATCACCGACCTGCCCTTCGGAACCGGTTGGGACGCCACCGACTCCGAGCCGGGTGGTGAAGATCGGCCCGGGGTCCTCACCCAGTTCGTGACCGGGAACGCCGCCAGATCCGGCGCCGCGCTCGGTGCCCGGGACCGCATCTCCTCGTTCCAGCGGCAGCTCGACGCGGTCTATCCCGAAGGACGCCCGGACAGGAGCGAGGTCGCCACCACCATGGCGTGGGCCGATGAGCCCTACACGGGAGGCGGTTACGCCGTCTACGCCCCAGGCCAGCTCACGCGGTTCTGGCCGCTACTGCGCCAGCCGCACGGTGCCATCTGGTTCGCCGGCGAGCACACCGAGACCTTGGCGGGGTACATGGAGAGCGCTGTTCGCTCGGGCCACCGTGTGGCGGCGGCGATCGGTCCGGCGCCACACTGAGC
>CAZNLF010000093.1:0-10151 GCA_964573595.1 uncultured Acidimicrobiaceae bacterium
AGCGCAAGGCCGAGCGGGCCAGGGGGCCGGTGGGCCGATGGCCGGGCGTGGGGGAGCACCCGCGACGCTCCGGCCGGGTCAGTCCCGGCGAGTGCCCAGGTGCCAGCCTCCGCAGAACGAGCACGGGTAGGGGTCGAGGTCGGCGCCCTCCTCCAGGCGGAGCCGGAGCGAGGACCGGTTCGCCTCGTCCCTGGTGGCGAACCTCGCCTTCGGCCGCCCATCGGCCCGCCAGTGCTCCCGCCCGGCGGCGTCCCCGGTCCGGTCGTGGCCGGCTTGTCCCGCTCGCCTGCCTCCCCGTCGGGCCTTGGCCATCTCGGTCCGCCCGTCCTACTCGGTGTAGACGGGTGGGCGCTTCTCACGGAAGGCGTTCGACGCCTCCGTCAGGTTGCCCGTGTGACCGGCCAGCAACTGGGTCCGGTTCTCGAGGTCGACGGCGGCCCGCAGGCTCCCCACCTCCAGCGCCGCCCACATGGTGCCCTTGGTCAGCGACAGCCCGAACGGACTGAGCGCGCACATGCCCTCGGCCATGGCCACCGCCTGGTCGACCACCTCCCCGTCGGGTACGACACGGGAGACCAGCCCGATGCGGAGCGCGTCGCCGGACTCGACCAACCTGCCGGTGAGGAGGATCTCGGCGGCGTTGGAGGTGCCGACGGCCCGGGGCAGTAGCCAGCTGACCCCCAACTCGGTTCCGGCCAGGCCGTTGCTGATACCGGCCCCGCAGAAGACGGCGGACTCGGCGGCGAGCCGGATGTCAGCGCCCAGGGTCAGGCACATCCCGCCCCCGTAGGCGGCCCCGTTGACGGCGGCGATGATCGGTTGGGGAATCGAGCGCATGGCCGGAACGATGCCGCCCATGTACTCCATCGCTCGCATGGCCATCCGGTGGAACCCCATGCCCTCGGTGCCCGGTGGCGATCCGGCGAACTCGAGCTCGAGCCCCGAGCAGAACGCCCGACCGGACCCGGTCAGGACGACCACCCGGCACTCGTTATCGGCCGCCACCTCCTCCAGCGCAGCGTAGAGATCGGCCACCAGGGCGAAGGACATCGAATTGAGTCGGGACGGGTTGTCGAGGGTCACCAGGCGCACGTGGGTGCGGACTGCATCGATGGAGACGAGTGCCATCCGCCCAGCCTCACTGACGCGGCACCATCGCGCCACTCCGCCGCCGGGTTGGGCCATCATCAGGGCGTGCCCCTCGACCCGTTCAGCGCCTTCGAGCCGTATGGCGGCGCCCGGCCCCCGGACGCACTGGTCGGCCAGTTGCTGGTGGCCACCCCTCGCCTGGCGGACCCGAACTTCACCCGTCGGGTGCTGCTCGTCCTCGACCACGGCTCCCACGGTGCGCTCGCGGTGGTGCTGGACCGCCCGGGTGGGGTCCCGGTGGGCGAGCTGCTCTCCCAGTGGCATCCGCTCGCCACTCCGCCGGCGGAGCTGTTCACCGGTGGCCCGGTGGCCCGCAATGCCCTGATCGGCCTGGTCCGCCTGCGGGCGCGGGGCCCCGAGCCCCAACTGGTACCACCGCTGCCCTCCGGGTGGAGGCTCCTGGTGGACGGGGACCGTCCGGTCGGGACGGTGGACCTGGCCGCCGACCCGGAGCTGCTGGAGGACTCGCTGCTCGGCGTCCGTCTGTTCTCGGGTTACGCCGGTTGGGACTCGGAGCAGCTGGAGGAGGAGATCGAGGAGGGGTCGTGGTACGTCGTCCCGGCCGAGGCCCGCGACCCGATCTCGGCTGATCCCGAGGGGCTCTGGCGGCGCGTCCTCAAGCGACAGGGCGGAGCCTTGGCCGTCGTGGCGGGGTTCCCGCCCGACCCGGCGGTCAACTGAGTCGTGGCGGGGTTCCCGCCCGACCCGGCGGTCAACTGAGTCGTGGCGGGGTTCCCGCCCGACCCGGCGGTCAACTGAGTCGTGCCGGGGTTCCCGCCCGACCCGGCGGTCGACTGAGCGGCGACGGCTACCATCGCCCAGTGGACAGACCGCCGCCCGACCCGGCCATCCGCCGCGCGACCCACGCGGACGTCGCCCCCGCCGCCGCCATGCTGGTCCGCTCCTTCGATGACGACCCCGTAGCCAACTTCATGTTCGCCGGCGACCGTCGCCGGCACCGTGGGCTGCACGCGTTCTTCGTCTCCCAGATCCACCGCCAGTACCTCCGCTACGGCCATGTCCAGGTCGCCGGTGAGCTGGACGCGGTGGCGGTGTGGGGTCCGCCCGGACGCGAGCGGAACGGGATCCGGGAGCTGGTCGAGCTCCTGCCGACGGCCCCGTTCCTCCTGAGCGGGCGGATGCACCGCGCCCTGCGCCTGCTCTTCCAGGTGGACTCGCTGCACCCGTCCGAGCCCCACTGGTACCTCGCCACCCTGGGAACGGATCCGGAGCACCAGCACCGGGGCCTCGGGTCGGCATTGCTGCAGGCGAAGCTCCGACAGATCGACGAGGCGGGTGAGCCCGCCTACCTCGAGTCGTCCAAGGAGCGCAACGTGCCCTTCTACTCCCGCTTCGGCTTCGAGGTGATCCACGAGCTCCGCTCGGAGGTGGGGGCGCCGACCATCTGGCGGATGTGGCGCGAGCCGAGGGTCCCCGAAGACTGACCGCCGGGCCGCGGACGCTCGGAGAGGAGCTCAGACGACCACGTGGACGCCGTCGGGCCGGTCGTCCGGCACGGCCACGACCTCCTTCAAGAGGTCGTTGAGGGCCCGGGTCGGAGCCGAGGGCAGACCACGGCTGCGTTGCGCGACGCCGACCCGGCGGCGGGGCAGTCCCTCGACGGGCACGCCGCGGAACCGGGGGCGGAGGAACGACGGGATGGCCGTGGCCGGCAGGATCGCCGGTCCGTACCCCTCGAAGGTCAGCGAGGCGATGAGGCGCAGCCCGTCGAACTCGGCGGCCGGGAGCAGGCTGATCCCGAGCGGCCGGGTGGCGGCATCGAGCTCGTCCCGGAAGGCCGTCCCGGGCAGTGGCAACAAGAGCTCGAGATCGGCGAGGTCCTCCAGGGTGAGCGTGAGCGTGGGATCGGCCATGGGGTGCCGGTCGGGCACGACCAGCATCAGGTCCTCTTCGAACAGGAGCCGGGCCACCAGGTCGCGTCCGGTGACCGGCAGGTGGAGCACGGCGAGGTCGAGCTGCCCGCTCGCCAGCTCGGGCTCGAGCCCGGTCGTGGTGCCGTCGATCACCACCAGGCGCAGCTTCGGGTGCTTCTTGCGGGCCAGGTCCATCAGGCGGGGCACCAGCCAGCGGGCGGTGGTCCCGATCATCCCGACCCGCACCGTGCCGCTGACCTCGTCCTTGCAGGCGGCGACGTCGGACACCAGGGCGTCGAGTTCGGAGAGGATCCGCCGGGCCCTCGCCACCACCACACTGCCCTCCTCGGTGAGCCGGCCGTCGGCCCGGTCGATCAGCGGGGTGCCCAGTTCACGCTCGAGCCTGGCCACGTGGGCCGAGATGTTCGACTGCACCGTGTTCAGGTGCTCGGCGGCCGCCGAGAACGTGCCGTGGTCGCTGATGGCGGTGAGCGCCTGGAGGTGCCGTATTTCCATCGCTCTAGATGATATCAGATATCAATTTTAGCTGGTTGACTGATTGCTCGCGGTTGTTATACCATGACTGCAGACCACAGGATGCTTAGGAATCCCCCTCCTATCCTTGTTGAGTCAGTGCGAAGGGACCGCCTTCCCCCCCTGGCGGTCCCTTTGCCGCGTCCGGGGCCGGTTGCCCCCGGCGGGGTGCCGATCTGCTTGGTGAGACCCTCAATTCTCGCACCCGCCGCCGGGCGTGCGGCGGTAGCGTGAGGGCATGACCGATGCCACCGGCGCCGTCTTCGTCGACCTCGATCGCACATTGATCCGCTCGGCGAGCGGGCCGGTCTTCCACGAGGCGATGGAGGCCGAGGGTGTGGTCGCCCCGGGTCGCCGGCTGCCCGGGGACCGCCTCATGTACGGCCTCTACAACCGGTTCGGCGAATCCGTGCCGTTCATCGGACTGGCCCGGGCCACGGCCGCCGTCATGCGCAACCGCTCGGTCGAGGCCACCGGCCTCGCCGGCAAGCGGGCGGTGGAGCCCCTGGTCGAACTGGTCCAACCCTGGGCGCTCGAGGCCCTGGCCGCCCACCGGGCCGAGGGGCGCCGCCTGGTGCTGGCCACCACCTCGCCGTGGGACCTGGTGGCCCCCCTGGCCGATGCCCTGGGGTTCGACGACCTGATCGCCACCCGCTACGGGCGGTCCGAGGGCCGCTACACCGGGAGACTGGAGGGCAGCTTCGTGTGGGGCAACGGGAAGCGGGCCGCGGTGGGCCAGTGGGCCGCCGACAACGGCGTCGACCTCAGCGAGTCCCACGCCTACTCCGACAGCTTCTTCGATGTGCCGCTCCTGCTCGCCGTCGGGCACCCCCATCCCCTCAACGCCGACCCGCGCCTGCTGGCGGTGGCCCTGGCCCGGAGGTGGCCCCTCGAGTACTGGGACCGGCCGGCCGGCATCCCCTCGCTGGTCGGATGGGAGCCCTACCACCTGGCGCGCCAGTTCTTCCGTCCCCAGGCCTTCCCCTACGCCCGGTTCAGCCTGGGCGGGACCGAGACCATCCCCGACCACGGGCCGGTGCTCCTCGCCAGCAACCACCGGAGCTACTTCGACGTCGTGGCCATCGGCCTGGTGGCCGCCCGCCTGGGGCGCCCGGTGCGGTTCATGGCCAAGCAGGAGGTGTTCGACGCACCGGTCGTCGGCCCGTTGGCCCGGGCCCTCGGCGGGATCCCGGTCGAACGGGGGAGCGGCTCGGGTGATCCGATGCGCCAGGCTGCCGCCGCACTCCGGGCCGGCGAGGTCGTCATCGTGCTCCCCCAGGGGACGATCCCACGGGGGGAGGCGTTCTTCGACCCGGTGCTGACCGGCCACACCGGTGCGGCCCGTCTGGCCGCCGAGACCGGCGCCCCGGTCGTCCCCATCGGCCTGTGGGGCACCGAGCAGGTGTGGCCCCGGTCCTCGAAGGTGCCGGTGATGGCCACCCTGCACCCCCCGCGGGTCACAGTCACCGTCGGCCCGCCGGTGCCCCTCGGGCTCGAGGACGCGGTCGAGGACACGTCGACGCTGATGGCGGCCATCGTCGACCTGCTGCCCGCCGAGGCCAGGGCGGTGCACGCCCCAACCGCGGAGGAGCTGGCCCGCACCCGACCCCACGCGTGACCGTCTCGGCCAGGCCGTCGGGCGATGCACCCGATCGTGGTCTCCAGCCCCGGGCCGCCGTCGCCGTCGAGGCCCTCCGACTGTCCAACTGGCTCTCGCGCGCACTGGGGCGGGGGACCGGAACCGTCGCCGGCGGCCGGGTCGGGCTGGCCATCGACCCTAGCCTGCTGGCCACGCTCACCGCCGGCCTGCGCGTGGCCCTGGTGAGCGGGACCAACGGCAAGACCACGACCACGCGCATGCTGTCGGCCGCCCTGTCGGCCGGTCCGGGCGCCCCGGCCCACGGCGAGCTGGTGGCCAGCAACGACTCGGGCGCCAACATGCCGGCCGGTCACCTGGCCGCGCTGGTGGCGTCGCCGGGGGCGTCGGTGGCCGTCCTCGAGGTCGACGAGGGCTACCTGGGGCGCCTGATCGAAGAGACGGGTCCGCGGGTGGTCGTGCTCCTCAACCTGTCGCGGGACCAGCTCGACCGCATCGCCGAGGTTCGCATGCTCGTTGACCGGTGGCGGTCGGCGTTGGGCGCGCTGCCGCCCCGGGACGGGGCTGGCGCCGGCACGGTGGTGGTGGCCAACGCCGACGACCCGATGGTGGTGTGGGCGGCGTCCCCGGCGCCCGAGGTGCGGTGGGTGGGGGCCGGACAGGTCTGGCATCACGATGCCGTCGGGTGCCCGTCGTGCGGCGGCGGCATCACCTTCGGGGAGGACGGCGGTTGGGCGTGTGACCGCTGCGGGTTCGAGCGGCCGGACCGCCACGCCTGGGTGGAGGGGTCGGAGCTGGTCACCGCCGGCGGCGACCGCGTCCCGATCGACATCTCGCTGCCCGGACAGTTCAACCGGTCCAATGCCGCGATGGCCGCCATGGCCGCGCCGCTCATGGCGGGGCCGGACGCTCCGGCCGTGACCGTCGCCGAGGCCCTGGTCCGTGAGTCCGCCGTCGACCAGGTGGCCGGCCGGTTCTCCTCGATCTCGTGGAGGGGTCGGTCCGTCCGGTTGCTCCTGGCCAAGAACCCGGCCGGGTGGACCGCCATCTTCGACCTCCTCGAGGAGACCCGGGCGAGGGAGAGCCCGGTCGTGCTCTCGGTCAACGCCCGCGTCGCCGACGGCCTGGACACCAGCTGGCTGTGGGACGTGCCCTTCGAACGGCTGGCCGGCCGCCAGGTGGTCGCCACCGGCGACCGCCACTTGGACCTGGCGGTCCGGCTCCGCTACGCCGAGGTGGTGCACGTGGTGGTCGCCGACCCGCTGGCGGCGCTGGACACGGCGGTGCGGCTCGGTGACGAGGCGGGCGCGGCCGCTCCAACGGGTGTCGACTTCCTCGGCAACTACACCGCGTTCGCCGACCTGCGGAAGCGCCTGTGACCGCGGGAGGCCCGCTTTCGGCCCTCGCCATCGCCGTCATCTACCCCGACCTCCTGGGCACCTACGGCGACGGGGGCAACGGGCTGGTCCTCGCCCGTCGGGCCTCCTGGCGCGGCATCCCGGTCGAGCTGGTCCAGGCCCAGTCCGGCCGGCCGGTCCCCTCGGCCGACATCTACTGCATCGGGGGAGGGGAGGACGGGCCCCAGGTGCGGGCGGCGACCGGCCTCGTCGAGGACGGCACGCTGCACCGGTCGGTCGACCGCGGGGCGGTCGTCCTCGGTGTGTGCGCCGGCTACCAGCTGCTCGGGCGGTCGTTCCCCGACAGCCGGGACCGCGCCCACGAAGGCCTCGGCCTGCTGGACGTCACCACCCGGAAGGGGACGGGCCCCCGGGCGGTGGGTGAGCTGGTGGGCGGGGCGGACCCCGGGGCGCCGCGCCTGGCTGGTGGGGCGGCGCTGCCCACCTTCACCGGCTTCGAGAACCACGGTGGGGTCACCACGCTCGGCCCCGGGGCGCGGGCCGTCGCCCGGGTCACGATCGGCGTGGGGAACGGCGCGGGCGACGGCACCGAGGGTGCCTGGGCGCGACGTGTGTTCGGTACGTACCTGCACGGGCCGGTCCTCGCCCGCAACACAGCCGTGGCCGACCTCCTCCTCGGATGGGCGGTCTCCCCGTCAGGGGGCGACGAGCCCCTCGCCCCGCTGGACGACGGGGAGGAGCTGGCCCTGCGCCAGGAGCGGCTCCATGCCGTGTCCGGTGGTGGCGCCCGCCGGTCCCGTCTCCTGCGGCGCTACGTCAGCCGCCGGCCCTGACCTCGGCCCGCACCGGTCCCGCGGCGGCGGGTCCGTGCCCGGTCCCGGCCCGCTGGGTCTTGCCGCTCGGGAACCGGCCGGCGAGGTCCCGACCGGGCGGGTCTCGGGTGGTCAGCGGTTCTTCCGCGGCCAGTCGACCCCGTCGTGGGTGTCTCGCCGCTCCGGCGCCGACGAGAGCGCCCAGGACCGGCGCCAGGCGGCGGCATCGGGTCCCTGGAGCGGTGGGGTGGTGCTCCGGGCCGCCTGTTGTCGCGCCGTCCACCAGTCGGTGCGCACCTCGTTGGCCATCGTGGCCACCGCCGACTCGATCCGGGCACCGAAGCGACGGACGTTCTCACCGTCCTCGGGCCGCAGCGGCGTGCCGAAGGTGACCGTGGTCCGGGTCCGGCGGATGCCCGAGCCGCCCTTGGGCAACAGGTGGCGCGTCCCGTCGAGGTGGACGGGCACGACCGGGGCCCCGCTGCGGGTGGCCAGATAGGCGGCGCCACCCGGGTGGAAGGTCTGGGCCCATCCGTCCGGGGACCGCCCGCCCTCGGGGAAGATCACCAGGTTCCAGCCCTCGGCGACCAGCTCGGCGGCGAGGTCGACCGAACGCCGGTTGATCTTGGTCCGTTCGATGGGGATGGCGGCGAGCAGGAACGACCAGGCGTCGGCCTTCCACCGCCGGTCGAAGAAGTAGTCGGCCGCCGCCGCCACGACGGTGCGATGGCGGAACCGGAGGGGCAGGCAGCTGAGCAGCAGCGGCGTGTCCGCATGGCTGGCGTGGTTGGCGGCGAAGATGACCGGCCCGTCGAGGCCGACCAGGCCCTCGTCACCCTGGACGAGCGGGGACGCGAGCATGCGGGCCAGCGGTCGGGTCAGGTTGTCGAGCACCATGGCCCGGGCCAGCCGGACCGGGTAGCGACGCGACCACTCGGTGTCGTAGTGCACCCCGAGCTCCGGCTCCGGGGCCGGGCGGGTCACGGACTCGGGCCAGTTGGGGGCAGCGAAGGGGAAGCGCGCCCGGCCCGCCCGGGACGTCAGTGCCGAGGGCGACAGGCGGCCCAGCCGTCCACCGGCCGACGCGCCCAGCCGGGCATCGGTCCGGACGGCCCGACGCGCCCGCAACGAGTTGGACGAGGTCCGTACGGGGCTCACTGCACGTCGGCCATCAGGATCGGTGGCGCGTGCAGGTGGGTGAGGGTCGGGGAGGGCCCGACCACGTCCTGGGCCATCTCCAACGCGTCCGCCAGTGTGGAGGCGGCCCGGAAGCCGAGCCGGTGGACGGCGTCGGGCTCGCCCCCGACGATGATGACCGCCCCGAGGTGCTGCAGCGCGTGGGCGCACCAGTACCACATGTAGAACGGATGGACCCCGTGGTAGGCGTGGCCCGTCCGGTAGAGGTGGATGTACCACGGGTCGGTGGCGAAGGACCCCTCGTAGCGGTCGGCCACCTCGATCGGATCGGTGGTCTCGCTCAGCACCTGCTCGAAGAAGTCGATGTAACTCGGATGGTGGACCGGGTTGAACTCCCACGGTGTGGGGTGGGTCATGATGAGGACGCCGCCCTCCCGGACCAGCGGCCTGCCCCGGTACAGGTTGAAGAAGTACCCGAGCCCGAGGCACGCCACCAGAATGGGGTTGAGGATCGAATTGACGTTGTAGGGGCTGATGTAGGGCAGTCCCATGGTCAGGACGTCGGTCTGCCCCTCGACCACCACGCCCTGCTGCGCCCAGACGTTGTCGGTGGTGAGCTTGTGCACGGCCTCGACCTCCCCGGCCTGGACCGAGGTCATCCGGTGGGGGGCCTTGACCGAGTGGAAGATCTGGCGGGCGTAGTGGGGCGGCGTGCGGTCGAGCGCCTTGGACGCGGCCAGATAGCCCAGCCGGTCCTTGGCCTTCCACTCCCACTCGCGCGTCTGGAGGAACCGGAAAGCGGACGGGAAGGTGTCGTTGTTGAGGGTGGTCTCGATCTGGAACACCTTCACCCCGCTGTCGGCGATGAGCCGGCCCATCCTCCAGTTGGCCGAGTGGAGCTCGGAGCGGTGTTGGTCCATGAACGATCGGCTCCGCTGCATGGTCTGTGGGTTGTGGTGATGGCGGAGGCTCTTGTAGCTGGCCAGTCCGGTGGCCACGCTCTTGTGTCCTCCGTCCATGGCGACGAGGTTGATGTTGACGTAGACCAAGAGGTCGCTCTCGGCGGCGCGCCGGTTGATCTCCACGTCCTCCCCCTGGTCGGTCAGGCCCAGGTGGAGGAGGGCGTCGGGGTCTTCGGCATCGTGCTGGGTCAGCAGGCCGTTGGGGGCGAAGGCGTCGTAGATGCGGTCGCCGACGGCGTGGCGGAGCTCCGCCTCGGTCATCCGCCGGTGCAGGGCGAGGGCCACGATGAGCTCGACGTCGTCGACCCCGGCCTCGGCCGCCATGTCGAGTACCTGCTCGATGACCATCTGACGGATGTCCGGACGCTCCATCGGGGGGAGGGGGAGGGAGATGTCGTCGAAGGCGATGGTCAGCCGCATCCCGGGGAACAACAGCGCAGGAAGGGGCTCCTGGTCACCCTCGGGGTGGGTGAGGGCATGACGGATGGCGGCCGGAGGGTCGGCCAGGGGGTCGATCGGTTCGGGCGCGTAGATGACCCGGCTCCCCTCGGGCAGCTTCTCCAGGCTGAACCGCTCGCCGTGCCAGAACAGGGTGGGGGGCGTCGAGTGGTCGACGTCGAGCACGAATCCGGGCCTGGGGCTCATCGGGTGCGTCCTTTCGGTTTGCGGAGGTCGAAGGCCACCTTGACCGCACCCCGGCGGCCGGCGGCCCCGGCGTGGGCCAGAGC
>CAZNLF010000094.1:0-2222 GCA_964573595.1 uncultured Acidimicrobiaceae bacterium
GTACCGCCCCGGCCAACGGTGACGGGGTGAACGTCGCCTCGGTCACGGTGGCAGGCGCGGCCGACGCGTCCGCGGGCGCAACGGGCGCCGCGTCGGCCGCGCCGTCGGCCCGGGGAATCATCAAGATGACGGCGAGTGTGGCCATCGCCGCAGCCGCGATCCGGCATCGCCTGGTACCCCTCTCTGACGACGGTCGATTCACAAGAGCGTCCTCTCCGTCTCGTGGGACCCCATGCCTCTATCGACCCCGTGCCTGTGGGAGTCCCGACCGCACGAGCGCCACGGTCCGCACGCTGGACCCCCCGGTACCCACCATCACGGTAAGTGATGGCTCGCCCGTCTGCCTGGCGAGCCGGTGGCACGACGACGGGCTCGGTCCACGACCGTGCTCCGGGTGACGACCGGAGGGCAGGTTCGATGGGGCCGTCCTGCAGTTCGATGGCGCCACCCCGGGCCGGGCCCGGAACCCGCTACCGGACGAGGATGGTCACGCAGGCATTGGCGCCCCGGCCGATGACGTGGGCGAGCCCGACCCGGGAACCCTCCACCTGTCGCCTGCCGGCCGACCCGTTCAGTTGGCGGACGAGCTCGACGACCTGGCCGAGGGCTGAGGCGCCGAGCGGTTCGCCCTTGGAGAGGAGGCCGCCCGAGGGGTTCACCGGCCTTCTGCCGCCCAGCTCGGCATCACCGCCTTCGAGGACCGCCGCCTGCTCGCCGGCTGCGCACAGGCCGAGCTCGGCCCACGCGAGCAGCTCGCGTCCTGCATCGGTGTCCTGGCATTCGACGACGTCGAGGTCGCCCGGACCGAGGCCGGCCTGGGCGTAGGCATCGGCGGCGGCCAGCGACGTCGGCGGCGTGATGTCCCCGTCCTCGATGCCACACAGGGGCGAGTCCTCGCCGAGGACATTGCCGGGCAGGTGCGACCGCAGCGAGATACCGGCGAGCCGGACGCCGTCCCCGTCGCGGGTGAGTACGACCGCCGCCGCGCCCTCGTTCGGCGAGCACAGCATGAACAGCGTCAGCGGGGGACAGATCATCCGCGACGAGAGGACCTCTTCGGTGGTGACGGCCTTCTGGAACATTGCGTCCGGATTGTCCACCCCGTGACGGCGGTTCTTCACGACGACCTGGGCGAGGTGCTCGACGGTCAGACCGGTGTCGACGAGCAGCCGTTGGGCGCGGAGGGCGAAGAACGCCGGGGCCGGGCTCAGCCCCGCCGCCTCCTGCCACGGGGCGAAGAACGACGACCGGATGACCCCTTTCGGCATCTTCTCGATCCCGAAGGCGAGCACGCGGTCGTACTGCCCGGACGCGATCGACGCCGCGGCGAGCTGCAGGGCCGCCCCCCCGGACGCGCAACCCGCCTCGACGTCGTAGATCGGTATCCCCGTTCCGGCCAGGGCACCCAGGACGCGGTGTCCGGCGGCGACCCCGCCGTAGGCGGTGCCGCAGAACGCAGCCTGCACGTCGCGGGCCCCGATGCGCGCCTCGTCGAGTGCGGCCCGGACAGCGACGACACCCATGTCCGTGCCGGTCACGCCGTCGAAGCGGCCGAACGGGTGCAGCCCGACCCCGGCGATCCGGACGTCGCTCACGGGTGGAACACCCAGGTGACCACGGTCTGGCCGTCGGGACCGGGAATCTCCTCGCCGTCCAGGTGCACCGACGTGCCCGGCGACAGTACGTCGCCCTGGAGCCGGGTGACGATGCGCAGCGTCGGGTCGTCGTCGAGCTCGACGATGCCCAGCCCGTAGGGAACCGGCCCCGAGTACCCCGGCGGAGCCAGGTGGACGGTCGTGTGGAGCCACACCGTGCCGGTTCGCGGCAGGTCCACCGGCTCGACATCGTCGGCGCCGGTGAACGGACAGACCGAGGACCGCGGGAAGTGACGCATCCCGCTGGTCGCGGACCAGCCCCCGAGGAGCGTCACCCCGTCGTCGTCGACACGGAGCACGGACGGCTCGATCGAGGCGAGGCGTGGCACGTCTGCACTATCGCACAGCGCTCCCAGGACGGTCGTCGATCCGATGACCGTCCCGATCGCTGACGGGCGCCGGTGGAAGGCCGCCGGCCGCCGCGAAGTCGGCACCTTCGGCCCCTCCGGCGAGCCGATCCCCGATCGGGCAATCCGACGGCCCGGTTCATCCGTAGTACCGGGGACGACCATCGAGGGACCACGGGGGGCAGCCATGGACCAGACCGAGTCTGGCCCCGGAGGGACG
>CAZNLF010000094.1:2322-10109 GCA_964573595.1 uncultured Acidimicrobiaceae bacterium
GGCCGGTCGGTACCGTCCTGATCCGGCTCCGGATCCGTGGCTCAGGCGGGAGAGTCCTGTGCTCGGCCGGCGCGGGCCCCCGATCGAACCTCTATCGTCGGCGCAGGAGACAAGGGAGTCATGCAGGAATCACGCCCCCCGGCTTTGGCGGTCCACGTCCGCATCGATGTGATCCGGTAATGGTCGATGCCCGTGGCTCACTGGGCGGTCCCTCGGACGAGGCCCTCATCGCCGGAATGGCTGTCGGTGACGAACGGGCCGCCGTCACGTTCGTGCGTCGCTATCAAAAGCGGGTGTTCGGGCTGGCGCTCGGCATGCTCGGTGACCCTGCAGTTGCCGAGGACGTGTCCCAGGAGGCGCTCATCCGGGCCTGGCGGCATGCCCCGGTGTTCGACGCACGCCGAGGGTCGGCCACCACCTGGGTCCTGACCATCACCCGGAACTTGGCCATCGACGCCATCCGCAAGCACCGCACCCTCCCGACCGATCCCAACGACCTCGTCGCGCTCGGCATGGTCAGCAACGGCCGGTCCCCCGAGGACCTGGCGTCTGGTGACCGCCTCGCACCCGAGCTGCGGAGAGCGCTCAATGCGCTCCCCCTCCCACAACGTCGCGCCGTCGTACTCGCCGCGCTCTACGGCCGGACCATCGATGAGATCAGCTCCTCGGAGTGCATCCCGCAAGGAACGGCGAAGACGCGTATCCGCGCCGGCCTCAAAAAACTGCGCTCCGCGCTCCATGACGTGGAGGAGTGGCGGTGACCGGCGACGGGAGGGACCACGACCACTTCATCGAGGAGCTCCCGGACCTGGCCACCGGCCTGCTCGGTGGGAGGGAGCGTGCCGCTCTGCTGGACCACGTGCATGGTTGCGAGCGTTGCGCGGACGAGTTGGACCAGCTGATGACGGCGGCCGACATCCTCGTCCATCTGGCCGCAGAGGTCGACCCACCGGTCGGATTCGAATCCCGCGTGATGGCCCGGATCCCGGTCCGCGATCCGGGCCCCGGGCGCCGTGACCGATGGCGACGCCGTTCGGTCGTCGTGGGCTCTGCAGCTGCTCTTGCTGCCGTAGCGTTCGGGGCCGGCTGGGCCACCCACTCGGGCGGGAGGCCACCGGTCGGCAACGCGATCGTGGCGCCCGGGGCCTACAACGACCTGGTCGAGGCGCCCCTGGTTTCCGGCGGGAGGTCGGTCGGAACGGTCACCATGTACCCCGACGAGGGGGGATGGCTGCTGATGGCGGTCGAATCGTCGACCTGGTCGGGCCCCGTCCAGTGCCGGGTCGTCTCCGAGGCCGGGGTCACGCGGACCGTGGGCTCCTTCGACCTGGTCTCGGGCCGAGGGGCCTGGATGGCTCCGCTCCCCCCGGCGGTCGACCGGGTCCGGACGGCGGAGCTGGTCGGCGCCGGCGGGCGCGTGCTGGCCAGCGCGCACCTCCCGTGACCAGGGCCCGGTGACCCCCACCGCATGAGCGGTCCCCCCGTCGGCCGCCCCGGCCGGTCGATTCCCCAGGATGAGTGAACCCTCGGGCCCCTTCGCCCGTATCCCCTCTCGAAGGACACGCGTCACCGACCCGACTACCGATCTGCGGAGGACTAGCAATGGGACATCAAGGAACCCGGGGCCGGTCGGGCCCCTCCAGTTTCACGCGCCTGCTGGCGCTCGCCGCTTCCGCAACGGTGGTCTGTCTGGCCGTGGGCGTCGCCGCCGTGCCGGGAGTCGCTTCGGCCTCTCCGTTCCCCGACGCCTCCTATCTCTCACACTTCTCGAAGGTCAGCACCGTCGCCTCGACCATCCCCGCCAACGGCGACGTCAACCCCTACGGCATCGTCGTCGTCCCCCAGACGGTCGGGAAGCTGGTGGCGGGCGAGACCCTGGTCAGCAACTTCAACAACTCCGGCAACCTCCAAGGGCTCGGCACCACCATCGTGGAGATCGCCCCGTCGGGGGCCGTGAGCACCTTTGCCCAGATCGACCAGCCGCTACCGGGGGCCTGCCCCGGCGGCGTCGGACTCACCACGGCCCTCACCACCCTGCCCGGTGGCTGGGTGGTGGTGGGCAGCCTGCCGACCACCGACGGGACGTCCTCCACGGCTGAAACGGGATGCCTCATCGTCCTCAACAGCGTCGGCACACCGGTGGAGACCTGGTCGGGCGGCACCATAAACGGTCCCTGGGACCTGACCGCGGTGAGCGGCCCGGCCGGTGCCGAGCTCTTCGTGACCAATGTCCTGAACGGCACGGTGGCCCACAGCCCGGCGACGGTCGACCAGGGGACGGTGGTCCGACTGGACATCCGGCTGCGCGGGGGTCAGATCCCCGCGCTGGCCGGCTCGACGGTGATCGGCACCGGGTTCGCCGAACGCACCGACCCGAACGCCCTGGTCGTCGGGCCCACCGGCCTGGCCCTCGGCTACGGCGGCCAGCTCTACGTGGCCGACACGGTGAACAGCCGGATCGCGGTGATCCCCTCTGCCCTGTGGCGGTGGACGCCGGCAACGGGTGGCGGCTTCACGCTCTCCTCGGGCGGGGCCCTGAACGGTCCGCTCGGGCTGGCGCTGGCCCCCAACGGCGACGTGCTTGCCGCCAACGGCGGGAACGGCAATCTCGTCGAGGTCACACCTTTCGGCCGTCAGGTGGCCGCACCCCAGGTCGATCCGGCCGGCGCCGGGGGTGACCTCTTCGGTCTTGCCCTGGCGCCCTACGGCCGAGGCGTGCTCTTCGTGGACGACGGTGACAACACGCTGAAGCTGTTCGGCCCGCCGCCCGCCTGGTGAACGGCTACCTCCCGACGATTCAGTAGACAAGTTCAGTAGACAAGGAGGGACAAGAACCGGTCGGCCTCCTCCTGCTCTTCGAAGAACATCTTGATGTCGGAGAGCAGGCCGTCGGAGTCCGTCTGGACCAGGTACAGGTGGTGGCCTCGGTAGATCATGCCCCGGCCTTGCACCTGGGCGAACTGAAGAGCGGCGACATGAGATTCGCCGACCATCCAGTCGACCCACTTGAGCACGTCGAGTGTCCCGTTGGCCAACCCGAGAACCTTGGTGAGGTGTTCCCGCACGTCGGCCCGGCCATGGAAGACACCGGCCATCGGGCTCTGTCCGGGGACGGTGTAGACCACCTCAGCAGAGAGGAGGGAGGCAGCCTCGCCGAGGTGGTCCGTGGACGAGAAGCTCATGAAGAACCGCTGGACATTGTCGAAGTTGGGGAAGCCAGGCGATGGTGCCACGGCCCGATCTTAGGCTGCGGGCGACGGGAGGCACGGGGCCCGACGCATCGTTGTCGGGCTCGGGGTCACGGGCCTTCTCGGACCCGATGAGCGGGTCCCGCTGCCCGGCGATCGACTCCGAGCCGCAGAGCGCCCGGGTCACCCGGGGTCTGCGGGATCGCCCGCGTGGTCGGGGAAGGCCGCACCCACCGCAGGCCTCAACCGGACATGGCCAGGTAGTCATGGACGCACCGGACGGCACTCGAGCCTTCCCCCACCGCGGCCGCCACCCGCTTCATGGAGCCGGATCGGACGTCACCCACCGCGAAGACGCCGGGAACGGACGTCTCGAAGGGCAACGGCTCGCGTCCGGCGAAGAGCGGGTGGTCCCGGGCGCGGTCCTGGAGGAGCCGATCGGTCGGGATGAACCCCTTGCGATCGAGCGCGACGGTCCCGTCGAGCCACGACGTCGCCGGATCCGCACCGATGAAGCAGAACAGCGCCGCACAGTCCATGGCCACGTGCTCCCCCGTCGCCGTGTGCTCGACGGTGACCCGTTCCAGGTGCGAATCGCCGTGGAGATCCCGGACCTCCGTCCGGGTCAGGACGTCGATGTGAGGATCGGCGTCGATGCGGTTGACCAGGTATGCCGACATGCTGGCGGAGAGGTCGGCCCGGCGCACGGCGATTCCCACCCGGCATCCCTGCTGGCTCAGGTAGATCGCGGCCTGTCCGGCGGAGTTCCCACCGCCGACGACGAGCACGCCGGCCCCCCCGCACGAGCGTGCCTCCAGGTCGGTGGCGGCGTAGTACACCCCGTTGCCCTCGAATTTCTCCAGATCGGGGATCGCCAGTCGCTGGTATCGGGCTCCCGTGGCGATGATGACGGCCCGGCACGGGAGCTCGCTCTGGTCGGCCAGCGTTATGACGTGGAATCCGTTCTCGACGCGGAGCCCGGAGACCTCGCAGGGGCTGACCAGCCACGCCCCGAGCCGCTGGGCCTGGATCGCCGTCCGGGCCGTCAGGTCGGCACCGGATATGCCGTTGGGGAAGCCCGCGTAGTTCTCGATGCGCGAGCTGGAGCCGGCCTGCCCACCGGGTGCGATGGCGTCGAGGGACACCGTGTCGAGTCCCTCGGACGCCCCGTAGACGGAGGCGGCCAGGCCCGCCGGCCCGGCGCCGATGATGGCCAGGTCGAAGACCCGTCCCGGCGTCGGGTGGTAGGTCAGGCCGAGCTGGGCGGCGAACTGGCCAGGGGTCGGACGGCGGAGCACGGCCGTCGGGGTGATGACGACGGGCGTGTCGTCGAGGCGCAGACCCTTGCTGGCCAGCAGGACCCCGACGTCGTCCGCCTCCTCGATGTCGACCCACGTGTGCGCCAGCCGATTCCGGGAGGCGAACGTCCGGAGGGCGAGCGCCTCGGGGGAGTAGCGCGAGCCGACGATCCGCACGGCCAGGGCGGCCGGACTCGACCTGAGCGTCTCCCTCCGGGCGATGAGCGCTCCGAAGACGACGTCGGAGATGGCCGGTTTGGTGGCCATCAGCCGGCGAAACTCGTCGTGGGGAATGACGAGGACCCTGCTGGGCCGGGTGGTCCGGGCCGTGAGGTAGGTGCGTTGTTCGGTGAGCAGGCCCAGCTCACCGATGAACTGGCCCCCGTCGACGTAGGAGACGACCAGGTCACCGGACTCGTCGTCGCGCAACACGTCGATCTGCCCCTCGATCAGGACGTAGAAGGTGCCGGTCGACTCCCCCGCCCTGAACAGGACGGACCCGGCGGCCGCCTCCCGTTCCTGCCCGAATTCGGCGAGCTCGGCGAGCACGCCGGCATCGAAGGTCGGGAACCGAGGATCCGAGGGCTGGGCCTCGACCATCGGCGCTCCGGAGTCCTCGTGCTCCATCGGCCAATCCTTGCAGGATTTCTGCGGCTCGGGTCGGTCGGACCCGGATCCTGCCGGGACAGCCCGGCGTCTCAGGCTCGACAGCGTGTGCCGGTGGCGGGGAGCGCCCCGTCGACCAGGTAACTTTCGATCACGCCCTGCATGCAGGTGTTCGCCGACCCGTTGAGCAGCCAGGTGTGCCCGTATCCGACATAGGTGACGAGTCGCCCGCCGACGGTCGAGGCGAGTCGACGGGCCGAGGCGTAGGGGGTGTTGGGATCGTAGGTGTTGCCGATCACCAGGGGAGTCGGCGCACGGTTCGGGGAGAGATGGGCGATGGCGCCGTCCGATGTCCAGCCCGGACAGCCGATGAGGTTGTTCGACACCGCTTCGGCACCGCCGAGCGGGTAGCGCTCCGCCAGTGAGCGGGCGAGCGCCGCCGTCGCGCCGGCGCTCGGGTGGGCTGCGGCATCGTTGCAGGTGATGGCCCACAGCGGACCGACGAGCGACTTCCCGTCGAGGTCGGTCTCGAGGCCCAGAGCGACCGAACGCAGCGGACCCCCGTCACCGGCGGCAGCTGACGCAAGGGCTTGGAAGTACCCGGGCGTCAGCGTGGGGACGGACAGGTAGAGGAGCGTGGCGGTGGCCAGGTCCCCCTCGGTCACCGGTGTGGTGTCGCCACCACCGGGTGCAGGCAGCGGCGCACGGGCCAGCCGTTGCTGGAGGTCACCGTACGCGGCGATCGGATCGGCTCCCAGTTGGCAGCCCGGGGTCTCGGGACAGCCGGCCAGCTCGTGTTCGAGCGCCGTGGCGATGGCAGGCGCCTCCAAGGTGGCGTCGGTGGACAGGCTCAGATTGGCGTCGACCGCGCCGTCGAGCACCATCGACCGGACGTGGTCCCGGAACAGTTGCCGGTAGACGGAACCGAGGACGGTCCCGTAGGACAGGCCGTAGAAGTCGATCCGTCCCACGCCGAGCGCCTTTCTCAGCTGGTCCATGTCCCGGGCCGACGTCGTGGTGTCCACGGACGGGAACACGGTGGGGTAGGCGGCACGGCACGAGCGCTCCAGGCCGGCGAAGACGTGGGCGGCAGCTTCCGTTCCGGCGACGGCGCTGGCGGCAGCAGAGGCCGAGGGCCCGCACAGCAGTGGTTCGCTCGATCCCGTCCCCCGCTCGTCGAAGCTCACCACGGTGAACCGGTCGCGAACCCCGGCCGGTAGCAGGGAGACCAGGATGGGGAGGATGAGTACCCCGCTCTCGCCCGGGCCTCCCGGATTGAAGACCAGGACGCCCTTGGCCTTGGCCACGGGATGCTCGATCACGGACAGACGCACCGATCCACGGGACGGATCCCGATAGGCGAGGGGGACCTGCAGCGATCCGCACTGGTAGCCCGACGAACTCGGGCAGGGCGTCCAGTCGATGGGGGCTGGCGGCGCAGGAGCCGCTGCGGCGCTGCCGACGGGGAACGCGCCGGTAGTCAGCACGGTTGCGGCGACTCCGATGGCGGCGAGTGCCCTCCACCCGACGGGCCGCCTCCGACGGGCCCGGGCCGGACGAGATCGAGTGCACGCCCCCACGGCCAGCGACCCTAGTGAGTTTCCGACCCGGTGACCACAGGACGGTCGGCCGACGTCCTGGGATCGGTGTCAGAATGCACGCATGGCTCGAGACGGGCTCCCCTGCAGCTTCTGCGGGCTCCGGCGGACCGGCGGTGTGGCGGGGCCGACGTCGGCGGTGTACATCTGCCCCGACTGCATCAGGTTGAGCCATCAGCTACTCGAAGGGCCGCCGCTGTACCAACCGGTCGACGAGCCCGAAATCCTCCCTTAGCCCGTACCAACCGGTCGACGAGCCCTTACGCACCCGGCCGAAGTCGGGGGTGCCGCACACGCTGCTCCCTCCGACCGGACGGTGCCCTGGCCGGTGGCGGGCATCACCGTGCATCCAACATGCGTCGATCCGGGATGAACCACATGATCGCCACCGATGCGTACAGCGCATAGGAGATCCACGGGCTGACGAACGCCAAGCCGATGCCGGCGGCATAGAGCAGCAGCGACACGTTCCCCTTGATGTCGGATCCGATCGCCCTCGCCACGTAGGAGTCCCTCCCGTTCGCCCGCAGGATCGTCCTCACCAGCACGGTGAAGGCAATCGCCGCGCCGAACGCCACGATCCCGTAGGTGGCCGCCGGCCATTCCTTGCGATAGTCGGTTCCGACCCACTCCGTGATCACCGGAATCAGCGAGAGCCAGAAGAGCAGGTGGAGGTTCGCCCACATCACGCTGCCACTGATCCGACGGGTGGCCTTCAGCAGATGGTGGTGATTGTTCCAATAGATTCCCACGAACGCGAAGCTGAGGATGTAGACGAGGAGGGCCGGGAGCCGATGGCTCAGGGCGGGGAGACCGGAGCCTGACGGCGCCCTGAGGCTGAGTGCGGTGATCGTGATGATCACGGCCATCACGCCGTCGCTGAACGCCTCCAGACGACTCGTCCCGAATCGTGGTCCGGCCGCACCGTCCTGCTGTTCGCCTGTCTGATCCGCGCCGCGGCCCTCGTCCATGCCCTCATTCTGCACGCCGACGGCACGGAACCGTCGTGACCGGGTCTTTTCGCCAGGTCGGCGATGGAGACCCTGTCGATCCAGATCGGCTGGCGCATCGAGACGCCTCCCACCCGGCCCCTAGAG
>CAZNLF010000095.1:0-10108 GCA_964573595.1 uncultured Acidimicrobiaceae bacterium
GGTTGGCCACCGGCACCCGGACCTCGTCGAGGAAGAGCTCGGCGAACTCGGTCGAACCGGCGATGGTGGTGAGGGGGCGGATTTCGATGCCGGGCGTGTTCATGGGGAGGATGAGCCACGAGATGCCGCGGTGGCGGCTGTCCTCGGCTCCTGTGCGCACCAACAGCTCGCAGTAGTCGGCCACCTCGGCGTGCGAGGTCCAGATCTTGGATCCGGTGATCACGTACTCGTCGCCGTCCCTTTCGGCACGTGTCCGCATGGAGGCGAGGTCGCTACCGGCCTCGGGCTCGGAGAACCCCTGGCACCAGACCTCGTCGCCCCGCAGGATGGGCGGGAGGAACCGCTTGCGCTGTTCGGGCGTGCCCTCGGCGACGATGGTCGGTCCGGCGTGGAGCAACCCGACGAAGTTGACGCCGACATAGGGGGCGTGGGCCCGCTCCAGCTCCTCTTTGAAGATGAGCTCCTCGACCGCCGACGAGCCCCGGCCGCCTCCCTCGGCAGGCCAGTCCACCCCGGCGTAGCCGGCGTCGAACAGGAGTCGCTGCCAATGGGTGTCGTAGGCGCGGCGACCCGGCCAGTCGTCGGGGGAGGGCTTGGGGGGGAGACCGGGAACGGTCTCGGCCAGCCACCGGCGCAGCTCGCCCCGGAACGCCTGTTCGGCGTCGGTGTATCGCAGATCCATGGAGGGGCGCGGCCTACGCCGGTGGCGTCACTTGAAGTCGAGGCCGTAGAGCTTGATGGCGTTGCCCCGCACGATCTTGTACACCTGCTCGTCGGTGAGGTCCTTCATCTGCTTTTCGGCGATCTGGCGCGTCTGGGGCCAGGTGGAGTCGGAGTGGGGGTAGTCGGACTCGTAGGTGATGTTGTCGACACCGACCGACTCGACGTTCTTCAGCCCGAAGGCGTCGTCGAAGAAGCAGCCGAAGATCTGGCGGTGGAAGTAGGTCGACGGGGGCTCGGGCACGATGTCGGCCACACCGCCCCAGCCGCGGTTCTCCTCCCACACCTTGTCGGCACGCTCGAGGATGTAGGGGATCCAGCCGATCTGTCCCTCGGCATAGGCCAACTTGAGCTCGGGGAACCGGACCAGCACGCCGGAGAACATGAAGTCCACCATCGAGTAGGTGGCGTTGGAGTGGGTGAGCGTCGAGCCGACGGCCGGAGGCGCGTCGGCCGACGTGGAGGGCATCTTCGACGAGGAGCCGATGTGCATGTTGACGACCGTGCCGGTGTCGGAGCAGGCTCGGAAGAACGGGTCCCAGTAGTGGGAGGGATCGTGGATGGAGGGCAGGCCGAGGAACGGTGGGATCTCGCTGAAGCAGACGGCCCGCACGCCACGGGCGGCGTTGCGGAGGACCTCCTCGGCGGCGAGCTCGGCGTCCCACAGCGGGATGAGGGTGAGCGGGATGAGCCGACCCTTGGCTTCGGGCCCGCACCACTCCTCGACCATCCAGTCGTTGTACGCCTTGACGCACAGCAGGGCGAGCTCTTTGTCCTGGGCCTCGGTGAACGTCTGGCCGCAGAAGCGGGGGAAGGTGGGGAAGCAGAGCGACGCCTCGAGATGGTTGAGGTCCATGTCCTCGAGTCGCGGCGCGACCTCGTAGGAGCCGGGCCGCATGTCCTCGTAGGTGATCCCGTGCATGGTCACCTCGTCGCGGGGGACACCGACGGCCGAGTCCACCCGGAGCAGGGGGCGCTTCAGGTCCTCGTAGTACCACCAGTCGGTCGGCCGTCCCTTCGACCCGGGCTTGACCGTGAGCTTGCCTCCGATGTAGGTGATCTCGCCCATCGGGGCGCGCACGATGCGGGGTGCGACGTCTTGGTACTTGTCCGGGAGGCGGTCGCTCCAGACGGTGGCGGGCTCCACCACGTGGTCGTCGACGGAGATGATCCAGGGCATGTCGGCCATGGACCGAGTGTAACCCTGTTCTGACGGTGCGTCAGGTGGTCGGCGGGGGGCCGTGGCCGACCGTATGCCCGGGCGCTCAGATCATGGCCACGCCGCCGTTCGGCCGCAGCACCTGGCCCGTCATGAACCGGGAGACGTCCGAGGCGAGGTAGAGGACGGCGCCCGCGATGTCCTCGGGCTCGCCGACCGAGCGCAGCGGGGCACCCTTGCGCATGGCGGTGACCAGGGCGTCCTGCATCGTCTCGTCGTAGCTGCCGTCGGGGAGTTGGAAGTAACCCGTCGTCATGCCGGTGATGACGAAGCCGGGGGCCACGGCGTTGACCCGGACGTGGAACTTGCCGACCTCGACGGCCAGCGTCTTGGTCATCTGGTTCACCCCGGCCTTGCAGATGGCGTAGCTCACGATGTTGGGACTGGGCGTGTCGGCCGCGGCCGACGAGGTGTTGATGATGCTGCCGCCCTCCGGTTGGTTGACCATGACACGGCCGGCGGCCTGGCATCCGAAGAACACCCCCTTCAGGTTGACGGCCAGGATCCGGTCGAGGTCCTCCTCCGGCTCGTCGAGGAAGGGACCGCCGAGCATGATGCCGGCGATGTTGCACCAGACGTGGATGCCCCCGTGGTCGGCGGCCACGCGGTTGGCCAGCGCGTCGACGTCCGTCCTCACCGACACGTCGAGGGCAACCCCCTCGCCCGCTCCACCATGGGTGGAGATCTCCTCGGCGGTGGCCCGGGCCGAGTCGCCGTTGATGTCGGCGCACACCACCGTGGCCCCGGCTCCCGCGAGGGCCAGGGCGCTGGCCCGGCCGATGCCACTCCCGGCACCGGTGACCACCGCCACCTTCCCGTCGACGCGGAACGATTCGATGAGGGTGGTTGCTTCCATGTCGGGTCTCTCCCTCGTTGGGGTCGCGAGCATTTGCGCTGCCGGACGGGCGTCGTCCGCCGTCGGGGGAAGAGTAGGGGATGGCGCTCCAGGAGAGCGTGCGATCAGTGCAACGAGGAGCCGGCGGCGAGGTCCATGTCCTCGTCGAAGTGCTGTTCGTCCTCGTCGAGGATGACGACGGTCTCTCCACCGTCCCCGTGTTCGTCCTCGTCGAGGATGACGACGGTCTCTTCCCCGTCCCCGTCCCGGTCCTGGTCCATGTCCGGGTCCCGGTCCCCGTCCCGGTCCGTTTCGCCGGTCCCACTGTCGAGGAGGACCCCGTCGTCACCTGCCCCTAGGGCGCCGGGCTCGGCGGCGCCGTCCTCGGCCGCCGCCTCCCTGTCGTGGTGGACGAGGCCGACGTGGCCGTTGAACATCCGGCCTTCGTCGACCAGGACGTCGTCGACCGTCCCCTCCTGTGCCGCCCGCATGGCCGCACTGAGCGCCTTGCCGACGGCCGAGGCGATCCTCTTGTGCCCCTCGTCACCCGGGTGGATGCCGTCCGCCAGGTGGTTCTCGCCGATGACCGACTCGCCGGCGACCAGCGAGAGGGTCGTGTCGCCGGCGACGATGCGCTCGCGGGCGATGGTCTCGATCGCGTCGCGGATGTCGGCCATCGTCGTGCCGAGCCGGTTCTTCACCTCCTCGGCGTCGGGGCGCACGATCGGGCTCACCACCACCAGCGGCGTCGTGGGATGGCCCTGGCGGACCACGTCGAGGAACGAGCGGAACCCCTCGGTGACCATCCCGATGCTGAAGGGCACGCGTGTCCAACAGCTCGCCCCGTAGGCGACGCTGATGACGTCGGCCTCGAGCGCGGCGATGTGCTCGGCCGAGACGATGTCGCCCCGACCGGCGCCGGCGTAACCGAAGTTGACGAGGTCCAGGTTCGATTTCCGGGCGGCGATGGCCGTCCATCCCTGGGAGGGGCCCGATGCCGTCCACCCCTGGGTGGTCCAGTCCCCGTAGGCGATCCACCGGGGCAGCTGGGGCGCCGGCGCGATCTCGCCCTTCACGGCGGTGAGGGACTGGATGACCGGGTGCATGCCCTCGGGTAGGTAGATGATGGCCGGCTTGTCCGGGGAGCCCGAACCGAGCGACAGCCGGATCAGGCCGTCGCCCAGGACCGCCTCCTCCTCGCAGACCTTCCGTCCTCCCCGCCACACCGAGAAGGTGATGCCCGCACCGTCCCCCCGGTAGCCGAGGTTGCCGGTGGTGGTCCGGTAGGCGACGTCGATCGCCTGGGCGTCGCCCACCACCTCGAGGCGGACGCCGACGGGGATGGTGGCCGAGTGCCAGACGTCGGCCGGGAGCCTGGCCGTGTCCGTCGGGTTGGCTCGAGGGTAGGGCACGTCCCCCGCGGCGGGGTAGGCGGCCCCTCGGATGAACGGCTCGGGTTGACCGGGTCGCGGGGTCACCGCTCGATTGCTTCCATGGATTGCCCCTCCAACGTGCGATTACCACTGTCAGTAGTGGTACGACCACAATATCACTATGTTTTGCGTTTATCACCAGGTCCCGACCAGATCTGTCCGGCCCGGGGAGGCGGTGGGATCGGGCCCCCCGGGGCCTCGGCTATTTCACCGGATCGTCATGGTGGGCGGCCGGAGGGTGACCGTGGGTTGCCTACCATGGGGCCCCGCGAGTGGCTGGGCCGGGCAGCCAGCGAGCCGAACCGAAAGGTGTATCCGTCGATGAACGAAGCACGCACCCGTATCCGCGCCCTCGCCGGGCCGGTGACCATGGTGGTCGTCGTGGCCCTCGCCAGCCTCTCCCTCGGGATCGTGTCCGTGATCACCGCATCCTCGGCCGGCGCCGCGGCCCGGCCCCGCGTCTACCAGGGCGGCGGTGTCATCCCGTTCGGAGACGCCCAGCCGGTGAACGCAACCCCGAGCGGCCAGCTCAACTCGGTCATGGTGGCGATGGCGGCCAATCCCGTCGCCACCGCCTCGGACCAGGGGTACTGGCTGGCCTCGGCCGACGGTGGCGTGTACACCGAGGGCAACGCCGGCTTCTTCGGCTCGTTGGGCGCGCTCCATCTGCAGGGGCCCGTCGTCGGCATGGCACCCACCCCGGACGGAAGGGGGTACTGGCTCGTGGCCCTGGACGGCGGGGTCTTCTCGTTCGGTGACGCGGCCTTCTTCGGCTCGATGGGGGCCGTCCACCTCAACCAGCCGATCGTCGGGATGGCGGCGACCCCGGACGGTCGGGGGTACTGGCTGGTGGCGGCCGACGGCGGGGTGTTCTCGTTCGGCGACGCCCATTTCCACGGCTCGGAGGGCGGAACGACGCTGGTGGCGCCGGTCACCGGCATGGCCAGCACCGCCGACGGCCAGGGCTACTGGCTGGTGGCGGCCGACGGCGGGATCTTCACCTTCGGCGACGCGCCCTTCCTCGGGTCGACCGGCGGGAAGGTCCTGAACGACCCGGTGGTGGGGATGGCGGCGACCCCCGGCGGCACGGGCTACCTGCTCGTGGCCACCGACGGCGGCATCTTCGGGTTCGGTGACGCGCCCTTCTACGGATCCCTCGGGGGCGGCTACGGCGGCAACCCGGGCGACGTCCCGCCCGTGGCGGCCATCGCCCTCACCCCGGGGGACCAGGGGTACTGGCTGCTCGAACCGGACGGCTGGTCGTACTCCTTCGCCAACCCCCCCAGTCCGGCACCCTCCGCGACGGCGGCGGCCATCGTGTCCATCGCCAACAGCCAGGTGAACAGCGACCCCGACCGGGGCGAGTTCTGCAATCCGTACGGGCCCTGTGAGGAGTGGTGCGCCCTGTTCGCCACCTGGGTCTGGCAGCACGCCGGCATACCGATCCCGTCGTACCCGTTCACCGGGAGCATCTACGACTGGGCCGCCGCCAACACCGGGGTGCTGCCCGGGAACGCCAGCCCGGTCCCCGGTGACGCCGTGCTCTACGGCACCGGGCCGGCGAACGCGGCCACCTCGGTCCACGTGGGACTCGTGATGCAGGTCTGGCCGGACGGCGCCATCGTGACCATCGAGGGCGATGCCGGGCCGGCCCCGACGGGATCGTTGGCCGTCGTGGTCAACGGGCCCTACCTCCCGTCCCAGTCGAACTCCTACAACGGGGCGCCCGTCTACGCCTTCGCCCGCTACTAGGCACGGCCCCGCGTCCAGGCACGGCCCCCCGCCTGCAGGCACGGCCCCCGCCGGGCGCGCTGGTCAGACGGTTCCGACGAGGGAGTCGAGCACCCGCCTCCGGTGCTCGGCGGCCGACCCCCAGGCCTCCGACAGCGCCCAGGCCCGCTTGAGGTACAAGTGGAGGTCGCACTCCCACGTGTAGCCGATCGCCCCGTGCACCTGGAGTGACACCCGGGCGGCCTCGACCGCCGCCTCGGAGGCCGTGGCCTTCGCTGCCGACGCGGCCCGGGAGGCGTCCCGGGTCTGCTCGTCGATCGACCAGGCCGCGGCGTAGACCATCGGGCGGGCGAACTCCAGGGCCACCCGGGCCCCGGCCAGCAGGTGCTTGACCGCCTGGAAGCTGCCGATGGGCGAGCCGAACTGGCGCCGCTCCTTGGCGTAATCGGCGGCGAGCGTGATCATCCGTTCGGTCAGCCCGAGCAGCTCGGCCCCCGTGGCGACGGCGGCGCGGTCGCCGAGGTCACGGATGGCCGTGGCGGCCTCCCCCCCCGACGCCACGGCGGTGTCCGGCGTCGGCGCCCAGTGGGGGATGCCCAGACGACGGGTGGGGTCGAGCGAGGGGACGGCCCGCACGGTCACCTCCTCCGCATCCACCACGTGGATCCCCGGTCCCGACGCCGAATCGGCCCCGTCACCGGTCGAGAACAGCACGAGCACGTCGGCGCCGTCGGCACCGGCAACGGGCGTCGGGGACGCACCGGTCGGGACGGGTCCGACGGCCGCCGCCTTCTCCCCGCGGGCGATGCCGTCCAGCCACGAGTCCGCCCGCCCCGATCCCCGGCCCTCCCCGTGGCGCTGGGCCAGCCCGACCAGCAGCGGGGCGGCGAGCGCGGTGGTCTCGAGGAGGGGCTCGGGCAGCGCGACCCTCCCCGCCTCCTCGAGGAGGGGCACCAGGTCGACGAGGCCGAGGCCGAGTCCCCCGTTCGACTCGGGGACCGACAGCCCGACCACGCCCAGCTCGGTCAGCGTGGCCCACCGCCCGGTGCGGGCCTGCGGCCTCTCGTAGGCGGCGCGGAGGTGCTCGGGCGTGCACTCGTTGGCGAGGACCTGCCGGACGGCCCGGCGGAACTCGTCCTGCTGGTCGCTGAACGCGAAGTGCATGTCGTCCCTTCCGGCCCGGTGGCGCTCAGGCGCGGGGCAGGCCGAGCATGCGCTCGGCCACCACGTTTCGCTGGATCTCGTTCGTGCCGGCGTAGATGGGGCCGGCCAGGGCGAAGAGGTAGCCGTCCAGCCACGGCGCCTCGCCACCGCCGCCGTGCAGCTCCGCCTCGGGGCCGAGCAGGCTGAGGGCGGCGCGGTGGATGGCGAGGTCGGTCTCCGACCAGTGGATCTTGTTGGCACTCGCCTCCGGTCCCACCGACCCTCCGTCCAGCACCCGGGTGGCCGTCCACAGCGTGTTGAGCCGGTAGGCCTCGGCGTCCATCCAGGCCCCGGCCACGGCGTCGGCGGCGTCGGCGCACGCGGCGGCCCGCTCCGGGTCCGACACCGAGCGCTCGGCGTAGAACTCCACCAGGCGGGCGGCGGCCTCCGTGTAGCGGGCCGGGCTGCGCAGGCTCAGTCCTCGTTCGGACCCCGCCGTGGCCATGGCCACGTTCCAACCCCGTCCCTCGCCGCCGAGGACCTGGTCGTCGGGCACGAAGACGTCCTCGAAGAAGAGCTCGGCGAAGCCGGTCTCCCCGTCGATCTGGGGGATCGGCCGCACGGTGACGCCCGGGGAGCCCAGTTCGACGAGGAAGTACGTCAGTCCGCGGTGGCGCTCGGCGGCCGGGTCGGTGCGGAACAGCCCGAAGCACCACTCGGCGAACGCCCCGCGTGACGCCCACGTCTTCTGGCCCGAGAGCAGCCAACCGTCCCCCGACTCCGACCGCACGGCCCGGCTCCGGATGCCGGCCAGATCGCTGCCCGCATCGGGCTCGGACCAACCCTGGCACCAGATCTCCCGTCCGGAGGCCATGGCCGGCAGGAATCGCCGCTTCTGCTCCTCGGTGCCGAACTCGAACAGGGTGGGGGCGAGGAGGAACACGCCGTTCTGGCTCACCCGCAGCGGGGCGCCCGCCCGCCAGTACTCCTCCTCGAACACCAGCCACTCGAGGATCCCCACCCCACGGCCCCCGAACTCCTCGGGCCAGGCCACCACCGACCACCGGTCGTCGTACATCGCCTGCTCCCAGCGGCGGTGGGCCTCGAACCCTTCGGCGGTGTCGAGGGAGGGGAGGGACCCCGGTGCCGGGGCGTGGGCCGCCAACCACGACCGCGCCTCGTGCCGGAACGCCTCATGGGCGGGCGTCGGGCGCAGGTCCATCGGAGTGTCCATGGGTCAGGGTCCCTCGGGCGGTGGCGTGGGTGGCATCGGTGGACTGGGTGGCATCGGTGGCGTGGGTGGCGTGGCGGGGGCACCGGGTGGCGCTGCGTGAAATCTGACACACCGCCAGATTTCCGGCAACAATGGCCCCATGCCGAACGCAGTGATCGTGGACGTGGCCCGGACCCCGGTGGGCAAGAAGAACGGTCGCCTGTCGGGCTGGCACGCCGTGGACCTGGCCGCCGCGCCTCTCCGCGCCCTCGTCGAGCGCAACGACCTCGACCCCGCACTCGTCGAGGACGTGATCTACGGGTGCACCATGACGGTCGGGGAGCAGGCCATGAACATCGGGCGGAACGCCGCCCTCGCCGCCGGTTTCCCCGACACGGTGCCTGGGACGACAGTGGACCGCCAGTGCGGCTCGGCCCAGCAGGCCGTGCACTTCGCCGCCCAGGCGGTCCTGTCCGGGGCCATGGACGTCGTCATCGGCGGCGGGGTGGAGGCGATGAGCCGCGTGCCCATCGGATCGACCACCGAGCACGGGCCCGGTGACGCCTACGGCCCGACGGTGCACGAGCGGTACGACTTCATCCATCAGGGCCTGTGCGCCGAGGAGATCGCCCGCCGGTGGGGGATCGGACGCGAGGACATGGACCGGTTCGCCCTCCGTTCCCACGACCGGGCGGCCGCGGCCATCGCCGAGGGCCGGTTCGAGAACGAGATCGTGCCCCTCGACACCCGCCGGGCCACCATCGAGGACAAGGTGGCGGTGGCCGGCACCGACGAGGGCGACCCGGCGACCGAGGGCCCGCTGACCTTCGACGAGGGGGTGAGGGCCGGCTCCACCTACGAGAAGCTGGCATCGCTGCCGCCCGCCTTCGTCGAGGGAGGCCTCGTGACCGCCGCCTCCTCGTCCCAGATCTCCGACGGCGCGGCGGCGGTCCTGATCATGTCCGAGGAGCGGGCCGGCCGGCTCGGGCTCACGCCCCGCGCCCGGTTCCACACCTTCGCCGTGGCCGCCAACGACCCGGTGATCATGCTCACCGCTCCGATCCCGGCGACGACGCTCGTCCTGGAGAAGGCCAAGCTCTCCCTGGACGACATCGACCTGATCGAGATCAACGAGGCGTTCGCCTCGGTGGTGCTGGCCTGGGAGAAGGAGCACCACCCGGACATGGACAAGGTGAACGTCAACGGAGGGGCCATCGCCATCGGCCATCCGACCGGGGGTTCGGGGGCGCGGCTGCTGGCCACGCTGCTCAACGAGATGGAGCGGACCGGGGCCCGCTACGGGCTCCAGACCATGTGCGAGGGCGGCGGGCAGGCCAACGCCACCATCATCGAGCGTCTGGGGTAGCCGGGGGCGCGGGTCCCCGCGGGCGGAGGCCTCAGGACTTGGCGGCGGTGCCCTTGGCGGTCGAGCTCTTGGCGGCTGTGCCCTTGGCGGCGGTGCCCTTGGCGGTCGAGCCCTTGGTCGACACGTGCTTGTTGAAGTCGACGCTGTCCGCCCGGGTGGGCCGGGACATGATGTAGCCCTGGTAGAGGTCGCACCCGAGCTCGGACACCCGCTGGAGCTGGATCGGCGTCTCCACGCCCTCGGCCAGGACCACCAGCCCGAGGGCCTTGCTGAGCTGCACGATGGCGGCCACGATGGCCTCGTCGTTGTCGAACGAGCCCAGGCCGTCGACGAAGGACTTGTCGATCTTCAGGATCTTGACCGGAAAGCGCTTGAGCTGGGCCAGCGACGAGTAGCCGGTGCCGAAGTCGTCGATGGCCAGGCCGACGCCCATCTCGTGGATGCCGCC
>CAZNLF010000096.1:0-1739 GCA_964573595.1 uncultured Acidimicrobiaceae bacterium
GAAGGAGCGTCAGGCCATCCGCACGGCGATGTTCGGCAGCGTGATGGACGTCGTCGACACCTTCCTCCCCGACCGCGACAGGCATGCCCAGGTGCGCAGCATGTTGGCCTTCCTGGCTGTCAACTCGACGTACCGGGGCCCGTATTCGCCGGGGAGCGCGCTCTGCCTCGCCTTCGCACTGGCGTCACCCGGCGATGCCACGATGTCCAAGGTCCGGGGGGGCATCGGGACCATGTCCGACCACCTGCTGAGCTTGTTCGAGCAGAACGGGGGCGAGCTCCGTCGCCATGTCAAGGTGTCCCGCATCAACACCGCCGGGCCGCGGGTGGAAGGGGTGACGCTGGGCGACGGCGAGGTGGTGACCGCGCCGGTGGTGGTGTCGAATCTCGATCCCACGGCCACGTTCTCACAGTTGCTGGACCGCGATTCGCTGCCCACGGAGTTCGCCCGGCGCATCGAGGCCATCGACCATCGGGCGGTCTACTTCCAGATCCACTTCGCCCTCGACGGCCTCCCCGAGTACTCGAGTCCCTACGACGTCCTCAACGAGGGCGACCTGCGCCACAACGTCACCCTCTTCGGGACCACCGAGGAGATGCAACGGGACTTCGAGGGGTGCGTCCGGGGCATCGTCCCCGACGCGCCTTCCTTCAACCTCTCGATCCCGACCATGCGCGACCCCGACCTGGCCCCGCCGGGAAGGCATGTGGCCAGCAGCTTCGCCTTCTACTCCCCCATCGGCAGCACCCATGCGGAGCAGGCGCGGTTCCGCGACGAGATGGCTGCCCGCATCGTGGCCAAGATCACCGCAGTGGCGCCCAACTTCCCTACGCTGATCGAGCGCCAGTTCAACTACCCCGCCTACACCTACGAGCTGATGTTCGGGTGCACCGGCGGTGACTTCACCCACGGGCTGCTCCAGCCGGAGTTCATGGGGCCATTCCGACCCGGGCCGCGGGGATGGCCCGATGCCCCGATCCCGATCGAGGGGCTCTACCTGTGCGGCGCGGGGTGCCACGGCGGACCCGGGGTCACCTTCATCCCCGGTTACAACTGCGGCTACGAAGTGCTCGATTCGGCGGGCACCCGGGAGTAGCGGATCTGCCGCTCCACGAAGGCGAGGTACAGGGCCACGGAGAAGGCGAGGCTGGTGAAGAGGCTCACCACGAAGAAGATCCACGGCATCCGCAGACCCCGTCTCCTTCCATCGGTGATCGTCCAAAGTGGAAGGAGCACGAGGTTGACCATGATGTAGTCCTGCGCCGCCGAGTCCGCCGCCCAATTCGAGAAGAGCGCCTTGGTGAAGCCGACGTATGTCGCCGTATGACCGTACTGGTGGACGTAACGGATATTGAAGTACCAGCCCAGGCAGAGCGACACGACGCCCAGGAAGTAGTAGAGACCTTCGAGGCCCGACGTCCTCCCCGCAGCACCGCCGGTGAAGAGGCGTCGGTTGGCGAAGAAGGCGAAGGCCGTGCTGGCGATGCCGAGGATCCCGTAGAACACGAGTGAGTACGTCATGACGGCTCTCCGATCTCGCAGTCGCCGACAAGGCGGGACGACGCTCCACCGCCACTCCCGTTGGAGCCCGGCAGTCCCAGGAATGTACATGTTCGGGCTGGAGGTCGGGCCGCCCTCCTATGATGCAGGCGACCACCACCACGACCATGGAGGCCAGATGGCAGAGCCAACGCGGCCCCTGCGGATAGCGCCTGTCCCGCCGGCCGAACGGAGCGGCC
>CAZNLF010000096.1:1839-10071 GCA_964573595.1 uncultured Acidimicrobiaceae bacterium
CCGGTCCGGACGCCAATATCTTCACCACGCTGGTCAGGGCACCGGGACTCTACCGACGGTGGCTCCCGTTCGGCGGCAAGCTGCTGGCCGGAAAATTGCCGGCCCGGGACCGGGAGCTGCTGATCCTGCGGACCGGCTGGAACTGCCGGGCCGAGTACGAGTGGGCCCAGCACGCGCGGATCGCCCTCGACTGCGGGCTCACCACCGAAGACATCCGGCGGGTGGTCCTCGATCCCGCCACTGCCGGATGGGCACCGTTCGATGGGACACTCCTGCGCGCCGCTGACGAGTTGCACCTGAGCTCGACCGTCACCGACCGCACGTGGTCGGAGCTGGCTGACCGGTACGACACCGAGCAGCTCATCGAAGTGCCCATGCTGGTCGGCCACTACCACCTGGTGGCCATGGCCCTCAACACGTTCGGTGTCGAGCTCGACGACGGGCTCACCGGTTTTCCGCAGTGACCGGATCTCCGCGTCGACTGGAGGCCCGGGCTCCGTTGCTCGAGGGCCGGCGGATCCTGGTCGTCGGCGCCGGCACGCAGCCCAGCGACGACGCCGACCCTCCACCCGGCAACGGGCGGGCCATCAGCATCCGCTGCGGGGCGGAGGGCGCCTCGGTGGCGTGCCTGGACATCAGCCGTCCGGCAGCCGCCGAGACACTGACCATGGTCGTAGAAGCCGGGGGCGACGGTGTCGTCGTCGAGGCCGACGTGACCGATGCGGCGGCGTGCTCCCGGGCTGTGGAGGAATCGCTCGAGGGCCTCGGCGGTCTTGACGGGGTCGTGCTCAACGTGGGCATCGGGCGCGGCATGGGCCTTGCCCACACGACGGCCGAGCAGTGGGACCAGACGTTCGCCGTCAACGTCAGATCCCACTTCCTGCTGAGTCAGGCGGCCATGGGACCGCTGTCGCAGGCTGCCGCCCACGGCGCCCCGGCGGCCTTCGTCTTCGTGTCCTCGGTGGCCGGTCTCAAGCCGGGCAGCCGCATCCCGGCCTACGACTCGTCGAAGGCCGCGTTGGCCGGGCTGAGCCGGCAGGTGGCCGCCGAGGGCGCCCGTCGCCAGGTCCGGGCCAACGTGGTCGCCCCCGGCCTCGTCGACACCCCGTTGGGCCGAGCGGCCTCGGCGGGCCGGCCGGCCAGGTCCTCGACCCCGATCCCACTCGGCCGCATGGGGTCGGCGTGGGAGGTGGCCGGCGTGGTGGTGTTCCTCCTGTCGGACGAAGCCAGCTACGTGACCGGTCAGGTCCTGGCCGTCGACGGAGGCTTGAGCACCCTCATCTGACGGCACGGGCTGCATCGGCCGGCACGGGCTGCCCGGCCGGCTCCCGTGGCCGGGTGAGGGATTCCCCCGACGACCGTGCCCGGGGCTGCGCTCCCGAGGGCGCGCCCGGTAGCGTGCTACGAAACCGAGGACCGTACAGGCGGGCACGAAGCCGTGAACGTGAACGGCGCCAGGTGCTGTTGCCGACGCGCCGCCCGAGGAGCCGACCCATGATCATCCACTCGCGTATCGACAGTGCCCATCTGGCGGGCAATCTGCTCGGCGACCCCAGCGAGCGGAACGTGTTCGTCTACCTGCCACCCGGCTACGGCGATTCCGATCGTCGCTATCCGACTGCGTATCTCCTCCACGCATTCGGCCAGAACGCCGAGGGGTTGGTCTACCCACCCACGGATGGTCAGCGGTGGTCGCCCCCGATCGAGGACGTGCTGGACCCGGTGTTCGGTCGCCTGGGCACGGCGCCGATGATCGTGGTGATCCCCGATGGTGACACCCGGTACGGCTGCGGCCAGTGGGTGGACTCGCCGGTCACGGGCAACTTCGAGCAGTACGTGGTGCACGATGTGGTCGCCCACGTGGACGGCAACTACCGGTCGCTGCCGGACCCCACCGGTCGCGGTGTGCTCGGGTTCTCCTCGGGCGGGTTCGGGGCCTGGAACCTCGGCTCCCGCAACCCGGAAGTGTTCGGCGCGCTGGCCATGCTGTCGGGCGACTCGTATTTGGACATGACCCACAAGACGTTCCTCTACGACTACCTGAGCAGCATCTGGCCGGAGGCACCGAGCGGTCCGGTCGAGGGGAACCCGGCCTCTGATCTCGTCTACGCCTACTCGGCCGCGTACTCGCCCAATCCGCACAACCCTCCGTTCTTCGTCGACCTACCGGTCGCCTATCCGAGCGGTGAGCTGATCCAGGAGGTCTGGGACCGTTGGCTCAGCTTCGATCCGGTCGTGAATTGGCGCGAGCGTCTCGACGATCTCGGGAAGCTTCGAGGGATCCTGTTGGATGCCGGCACCCACGATGAGCACCACCTCGAGTGGGGACACCGGCTCCTGAGCCACTACCTGGACGGGGCCGGCGTCGCCCACCGGTGCGCCGAGAACCCCGGCAACCACGGTGGTCGGTCGAGGGAGAGGATACAGGCGGCGTTGCAGTGGATGGCCGGGGTGTTGGCCCCGGACGGCTGACCGGTGCGGGACCCGGTCGACAACCCTGAGGAGGCTTCCGACATGAAACGGTGGAGCGTGCTGGCGGTGATGTCGGCGGTGGGGATCATCGTCGCCGGGTGCTCGGGCGGATCGCCGACGACCACGACGACCGCGGGTGGCGTGGTGCAGCGACAGCACGCCGTCGGCGTCGTGACGGAGACCTTCGTGGACGCCACGCGGTCCACCGTGGCGTGGGGTCCCGATCCGGCCGAACCGAGCCGCACCCTGGTCACCACCGTCTGGTACCCCGCCACCGGATCCCCGACGCGGCGGCCTCGCCCCGGAGCCGCCCCCGACCGCAGCCCGGGTGGGTACCCGCTCATCGTGTTCGCTCACGGGCTCGGTTCCGATCCCCTCCAGTACGAGAAGCTGCTGACCTACTGGGCGGCCGCCGGATTCGTGGTGGCGGCACCGCGGTTCCCCCTCACCAGCGACCGAACGCCGGGGGGACCCGACGCCGGTGACGTCGTCAACCAGCCGGGCGACATGAGCTTCGTCATCACCTCCGTCCTGCGGACTTCGGCCCGGGCCGGCGGCGTCCTGAGCGGCATGGTCGACCCGGCCGAGATCGGCGCCGCCGGGCACTCGAACGGCGCCATCACCACCCTCGGCCTCGTCGCCAACTCCTGTTGCCGGGACCGGCGGGTCAAGGCGGCTGTGGTGATGGCAGGCGACGACGTCGCCTTCCCGGGCGGGACCTACGATCTGGCCGACGCCCCGCCCCTGCTCCTGGTCCACGGCACGGCGGACGAGCTGCTGCCGTACTCGCTGGCCGTCGGCATGTTCAACGGGGCACGGGGACCGAAGGGTCTGCTCACCATCGACGGTGGCGGACACGAGTCGGCCGCGGGGCTCTCGGTGCCGTCGTCCGCGGCCGTCCTGCGGACGACCACCGACTTCTTCGCCGCCTACCTCGGTGGCGACCGGGCGGCCCTCGCGGGCATCGCCGGCGACGGGCGACGCGGTGTGACGGTGGTGCGGTTCGATCCGACGGTGGGCTCGAACGCCACCATCCCGCTCCCTCCGACCCCGAAGCTCGACCTCCACGCTGCGGCCACACCGACCACGGGACTGGTGGACGGCCAGGAGGTGACGGTCCGATGGAGCGGCTACACCCCCGGAAAGGTCGTCAACATCCTGCAATGCGCCCCGAGTGTCGTGCGGTCGAACAGCTCTTCGGCCTGCACCTTCGCCAACGCCAAGATCCTCACCCCCGATCCCACAGGGCACGGGTCGGTCCAGCTCAGAATGGTGACGGGCACCGTGGGTGCGGGCGTCTGTGACGCCGCCCATCCGGGATGCCTGATCGTGGTCAACGACGCCAGCTCCACGGCTCCGACGGCCTCGGTCAGGATTCCGGTCAGCTTCGGGTCCTGAGCCGGTGGGTAGCGAGGGCGTGCGCCTCGAGATCCACGTTCGACCGAGCGCATCGTCGACCGCGGTCGGAGGCGAGTACGACCACGCGCTGGTCGTGCGCGTCGTGGAGCCGGCACACGGGGGGCGGGCGACCGACGCCGCGCTCCGGGCGGTGGCTGAGGCTCTGTCCGTGCCACGCCGGTCGGTGACCCTTGTCAGGGGCGCCTCGAACAAGCGGAAGCTCATCCAGATCGAGGTGGGGGCGGCAGGACGCCAGGGGGTCGAGGTGGCCGCGGCACGCCTTCGGGGCGGCGCTGCCTGATCGAGGCCACGGCCCGGATCGGGCCCGAGAGCCGCCCCGTCAGCCCCGTGAGTGGTGCATCTCCCAGCAGTAGGCGAACTCACCGCGGTACGACGGGTCGTAGTGCGAGAATCGGCGCACCTGGAAGTTGGGGTTGCCCGGGCCGACCGGAGGGTAGGAGACACCGAGCGGTCCGGACGGTTCGAAGCCGAACCGCCCGTAGTACGCGGGGTTGCCCAGCACTACCACCAGTGGGAGATCTGCGAGCTCGGCACGTCGGAGCAACTCGCTCATCAGCGCGGTCCCGATTCCGATGCCTTGACGTCCCGGACTGACCGCCAGTGGCGCCACCCCCACCACGTCGTGGGGGACCGCTCGGAGCGACCAGGTGGCCATTGCGATCCCGACCTCCTCCTCGCCGTCACGGCTGTCGTCGGAGAAGGCATCTCGTACCAGGTCGAGTATCGCGCCACGATCCTCTTCCGAGGCCGTGCGGACGGCGATGTCGGTGCGCACCGGGCCATGATGCACCATCCGGGGAGCGGCGACCCCGGTGCCGCGGCCGACTTTCACGCTCCGGCCCGACGGAGAACCAGCCGACTGCGGTCCCCGATCGATGGATTAACGGTCGTCCTGCGGATTCGCGGCTCTACGGGCAAAGAGCCAGTAGACGAGTGCATTGCCCATCTGAACCGCGCTGGCGAGACGCCACACCCACTTCGGGCCACGGATCTCGTCCGGCTGTCGATGCCCGATGTCCCGCCACGTGAGCGTGGCCACGACGACATGTGCGGCAATGAGCGCACCGAGGAGTTTCGGGTCGAATCTGCGTCGGGCCACCATCCCAGTGTGCCACGGAGACGAACTGACCAAGGCCGGCGGCCGACCACGAGCCCACCTCAGTCAGGGTCGGGAGGGCCGACCATGCAGAACTCATTTCCCTCCGGGTCGGACATGACGAGGACCGTGCCCACGTCGTACCGGTGTATTTCGCCGGTGGAGCTCCCGCCGAGCTCCCGGACAACGCTGAGGGCGGCGTCGAGGTCGTCCACCCAGATGTCCAGATGGATACGGGTCTTGCCCACCTTCTCCTCGGGGACCGGCTGAAAGGTGATGACGGGGCCACCGGCAACGGTCGGCCCGATCCTCGACCACCCGGTCAGGCCAGTGCCCCGAGCCGGGGCATCGAGCAAACGGCTCCAAAAGGCAGCCACCCTCGACGGATCGACACAGTCCACGGTCACGGCCGCCCACACTGCTCCGGTGGCGATCATGACTCGAAGGTACTCGGTACCCGGCCGTACCCGACTCATCCGCCTGTGCCATCGTGAGCTCCGGAGAGCCACACCGGAGGATCAGGAAGAGCCGGCCAATGCTGACGGATGCTTGGGCTGGTAGAGGCCCAGCCGCCCGCCTCCGGGGAGATGGATCCTCGTCACCGAACCCCACCTCTCCTCCTCCACCTCCGAGCACCGGACGCCCTTGGCCAGGAGAGCCGCCATCTCGGAACCGAGGTCGTCGCACATGAGATACAACTCGTGCACGCCATCTTCGTCGGCCGGGTGTACTGCCAACTCCGCCGGAGGCAGCGCGAAGATCAGCCAATCATGACCGGCATCGACCGATGGGTATCCGAGCACATCCCGGAAGAACGCCCGATCGGCGGAGGCGTCCTTGCTGTAGACGATCACGTGAGCGCCGAAGATCATGGTTGCCCTCCTCGGGCCGGGGGTATCCGCCCGCCGATCCTGCCACAGGGTGGCGATGGGCCGGTAGCCGGCGCGCCCTCTGTCGAGGTCCCGAGGAACGGCCGGTCATGGCGACGGCCTTAGGCGTACGTCCGCACCAGGGCCAGGATGTCGCCTGCATCCGGGCCATCTCCTTCCAGCGTCGTGGCCGCCGGGTCGAGCCGCCTGGCGGCCACGGCACAGAGGTCGACAGCTGACCCCCGGATGGTCGTGACCGCGGGCTCGTCCGGCAGGAACTCCCACGGTTGGCCGGACGGTCCGACGAGGCGGAAGGCCACGGGACCGCTCATGGTGAGACCCGACAACGCGAATGCGTACGGCAGCGTTCGCCAGGCCAGCCGTGCGATCAGTTGGAGCCGGTCGGTTGGCTCCAGATCGACTCCCAGCGACTCGGCGATGTCCCCGGTGTGGATCCAGGTCTCTGCCAGCCGGGTGGTGGCCAGTGTCCGAGCCGAAAGGTCCCCCGCGACCCAGGGGACCCGGCTGGAGAGATCCATGTCGCTCAGGATCGCCACCAGGCCGGCCGCCGCCGCGGTCCACCGATCCAACACGACCTCGAAGGGAACGCCCCGCTCCCGGTCGACCATGGCGGCCACGCTTTCGTCGACGGAGGTTCCTCCTCCCCAGCCGCCCGTGCTGTCCGGGGCGGCGGCACTGATCCTGCCCGTCAGGCTGGCCACGGCCATCTCGTCCGATTGCGCCAGGTGGAGCAGGACATCGTTCACAGACCATCCCGCACACCGGGTGGCTGCCTCCGATTCGGCATCCGTCAGGCCGTCCACGAGTGAAGCTGTTTCGGCTTGCTGGCCGGCCAGCGCCTCGACGACGGGGTCCACGTGGACGAGCATAGAGGGGCATCGGGAACGGGGCTGCCCACCGTCGGCCGCCGGGCGACGGACGTCGGTCCCCGCCCCCGCCTTCGGCGGAGCCCCAATCGAGGGGAGCTTCACGGTCCATCAGAGGCGGCCGGAGGCCGTGCCGGCGACGCCGTCTTCGGGTCGGTCCGAACGTCTGTGCGGGACCCCGCAGCAGCGGTGGCGCCCGTCACCCCGACTCGCTAATGTGCGCTCCTATCGGCTGGTGGTGGCCGGACGGAGATTTGGAATCGGAGGCGGAGACGTGAACATTGCTCAAGACGTGGCCGGCGGCGCGAAGATCCTGGAGACCAAGAGGCCGCGGAAGACCGGTCTGCGCCGGTATTCCACCTCGATGGTCGTCGTCGCGCTGCTCCTCCTGCCCATCGTGCTCATCGGAGGGGCTTCGGCTGCATCGGCGACCTCCCCCTCGTCGGCCACCTGCACCGGCACCTCGGCCAATCCGGGGCCCCTTCCCGGCGGAACGTACACGTCGGTATCGGTGACCGGTATCTGTGCCGTCAACGCCGGCCAGGTGGTGGTCACCGGTGACGTCACCGTACAAGCCGGTGCCGCCCTGGTGGCCGCGTTCGCCAACAATGACGTCGGAGGTTCGGGAACCTCGGGGCTCACCGTGGACGGGAACATCGACGTGGACAGTGGGGGGACACTTCTCCTCGGTTGCGAAGCGGCCCATTTCGCCTGCGCCGACGATCCCAACCAGAAGAACCCCACCCTCAACTCCGCCGACACGGTCAAGGGAAGCCTGATCGCCACCGATCCGCTGGGCGTCGTCGTCCATCTCAGCACCATCGGCGGCGATGCGACCCAGGCCGGTGGTGGCGGAGGGGTCAGTTGCACCCCCTCGGGGATCTTCGCCAAGTTCGGGTCTCCGCCGTACAGCGACTACGAGGACAACACCATCGGCGGCAACCTGCGGATCACCGGGCTCAACTCCTGCTGGCTCGGAGGTCTGCGCAACACGGTCGGCGGCAGCGTCACCTATAACAACAACACCCTGGCCGATCCCGACGCCAATGAGATCCTGACCAGTCAGATCGCGGGCAACTTGATCTGCGTGGGAGACTCGCCACCCATGGAGTACGGGGACTCCCACGGGCATCCCAACGTGGTCGGAGGCTATGCCACCGGCCAATGTGCCTTCGACGTCGGGCAGCCGAATCCGGCCCCTGTGCCCGGCAAGGGCGGCAATCCTGCCGGACCTCTCGCCCCCATTGCGGTGCCCAGCTCCACACCGCAGGGATACTGGCTGACGGCCGGTGACGGCGGGGTGTTCAGCTTCGGGGTGCCCTTCCTCGGGTCCCAGGCCGGCATCGTGAGCCAGCCTGTCGTGGGCGTGGCGGCTGTGCCCGGCGGGAGCAGCTACAACCTCGCCGGGGCGGGCGGTGCCGTGTACGGGCACGGTCCCCATGCTTCCGACTGCAGCGGCTTGACGGCAACCCTCAACCAGCCGGTGGTC
>CAZNLF010000097.1:0-9998 GCA_964573595.1 uncultured Acidimicrobiaceae bacterium
TCGCCGAGGGGACCGATGCCATCCGTCCGGTCAAGCCCCACACCATCGCCAAGTCGTTGGCGATCGGCAATCCGGCCGACGGATGGTACGCGCTGGACACCATCCGCGCCTCGGGCGGTTCCTGCGCGTCCGTCACCGACGAGGAGGTGCTCGAGGGGATCCGGCTGTTGGCCAGGACCGAGGGCATCTTCGCCGAGACGGCCGGGGGCGTGACCATCGCCACCTTGGCGAAGCTGGCCGCCCAGGGGGTGATCCGTTCCGACGAACGGGTCGTGGCCCTGGTGACGGGGCACGGGCTGAAAACCGTCGAGGCGTTGTCGGGGACCGAGCGGCCGACCGCTACGATCGCTCCCACGCTCGAGGCCTTCAACGAAGCGATGGAAGCCGAGCGCACGGCCGAGAACGAGCAAGCCCGAAGGAGCGATCGATGAGCGTCAAGGTCCGAATCCCAACGCAGCTGCGCACCCTCACCGGCGGCAGCGGCGAGGTGGTCGTCGAGGGATCCACCGTCGGCGAGGTGCTGAAGGCGCTCGATGCCGCCCACGCCGGGTTCGGCGACCGGCTGTTCGACGAGACCGGGGAGCTCCGGCGCTTCGTCAACGTGTTCCTCGTGGACGAGGACGTGAGGTTCCTCGACGGACTGGCCACCCCGGTGGCCGACGGCGAGACCCTGTCCATCGTCCCAGCCGTCGCCGGGGGTTAGATTCGCGGCAATCGTCCCGGCCGCGGTGGACCGGTAACCGACCGGGCCGGATGCCGCCATCGCGTGACCGGGCCGCCATATCGAGACCCGACCGCTGAGACCGGTCAGGCGGTTCGCTCGGGACCCAACCCGTGCAGGATGAACGAGCAGATCCGTGCCGCGACCTCGGGCGCCGGCATGGGGACGGGGTTGCCGGCCCGCACCGCCATGGCGCCGTAGACCTGTTGGCCGATCAGGTCGACGGCCTCGTCGGGGTCGATGCCCCGGAAGATGCCCGCGGCGACACCGTCGACGTAGAGGTCCTGGATGAGCCGGGCGATGTTGAGGCTGATCAGCGCCAACTCGTTGCCCACCGCCTCGCCGCCCTGGATCCCCGTCCCCTGGGTGACCAGTGCCAACCGGAAGAACGCCGGGTCGTCGTCGATCCGCTCCAGCAGCCCCTCGATCAGCCGTTCGAGCCTCTTCGCCGGCTCGGCGTCGTGCTCCCACGAGTCGGCGATGTCCTCGAGCAGCTGGTCGTGCATGCCCTTCAGGCAGGCCCGGAGGAGCTCGTCCCGGTTGGCGAAGTAGACGTAGACGGTCGAGCGGGCCACGCCGGCCTCGGCGGCGATGTCGTCCATGGACACCTCGGTGGTGCCGCGTTCCCCGAACAGGCGCCTGGCGACACTCACCACCTGCTCCCTGCGGAAGTCCCTGATGACCTCTTTCAGGTCGTCCGGTGCCCGTCGAGGTGACACCTAGGCGGACAGGCGGGGAGCCGGCGGGAACGCGACCGGGATGTGCTTGACCCCGCTGATGAACTGGGACTGCAGTCGCTGCACGGGGCCGTCGAGCCGGATGTCGGGCATCCGGTCGAGCAGATGCTCGAACATGACCCGGATCTCCATGCGGGCCAGGTTGGCGCCCAGGCAGAAGTGGGGGCCACCGGCCCCGAAGGCGAGGTGGGGGTTGGGGTTGCGGGTGATGTCGAAGGCCTGCGGGTCGGTGAAGACCGCTTCGTCCCGGTTGGCCGAGATGTGGAAGAAGACCACCTTGGTGTTCTCTTCGATGTGTTGGCCACCGAGGTCGAAGGCACTGGTAGTCTGGCGTCGGAAGTTCATCACCGGGCTCACGTAGCGCAGCATCTCCTCGACGGCCAACGGGAGCAGCGATCGGTCGTTGCGGAGGAGCTCCCACTGGTCGGGGTGGTCGAAGAAGGCCGCCATCCCGCCGGAGATCAGGTTGCGGGTGGTCTCGTTGCCGGCCACGGTGAGCAGGAGGAAGAACAGCTCGAGTTCGATCTCGTTCAGCTTCTCGCCCTCGATCTCGACACCGGTGAGCACGCTCATGAGGTCGTCGTGCGGGTCGATCCGCTTGGTGGCGAACAGCTCCGACGCGTAGGCGTACAGCTCCATGGCGGCCTGCTGCGACGCTTCCTCGCCGGTCTGGTACTCAGGGTCCTGGCTCCCGATCATCTTGTTGGACCAGTCGAACATCCGGTGGCGGTCCTCGTTGGGTACGCCGAGGAGGTCGGCGATGACGACCAGCGGCAGCTCGGCAGCGATGTCGGTGACGAAGTCGGCCGTCCCGGTCTCGATGACCGAGTCGATGATGTCGTCGGTCGCCGCGTTGATCCGCTCGTGGAGCTGGTTGACCATGCGCGGTGTGAACCCCTTGTTGACCAGCCGCCGGTAGCGGGTGTGGAGAGGGGGGTCCATGTTCAACATGAGCATCTGCTGCTGAGCGAGGTCGTCCTCGGGCAGCTCCCAGATGAAGGTGGCCTTGCGTGAGGAGGAGAAGTGCTCGTAGTCCCGGTTGACCGTCGTGCAGTCGGCGTGGGAGGTCACCGCCCAGAAGCCCGGTCCGTCCTCCTCGTCCTGCCACCACACCGGGGCGTTCTCCCGGAGGAAGGCGAACCAGTGGTGAGGGACACCGTCGGCGAACGGCTTGGAGTCCAAGAGGTTGATGTCGTCGAAGCCGACCTGGCCGACGTCGAACTCGGTCTGCGACATGTCGGATACCCTCTCCATCCAATCGGACGACGTGTCCGATTGGATGGATCGTAAGTCCGATCTGACGACGTGTCAACTAATGGGGGCCCCGCCCGAGCCGGCATGGGGGCGGTGATCGGCCCCGATCTCTCGGCGGGGTGGCCTCAGACCCGGACGGCGATGCCGGGGTCGAGGGGCACCGAACCGGGATGGACGATGGCGGCCAGGGCCTCGACGCCGTCCACAAGCCGGGGGCCGGGTCGCACGAAGGCGGCATCGGCGTCGACCGCCCAGACGGGGACGCCGTGGGGGAGGCGGCCGGCGTCGACCATCTCCCGCGCCAACGCCGTGGCACCGTCCAGCCGGAAGCCGCAGGGAGCGACCACGACCAGTGCCGGGTCGGAGGATGCCACCTCGTCCCACGTCACCTCCTCGGACCGGCTCCCGGGCGTGCCCAACGCAGACCGGCCACCGGCCGCGGCCACCATGTCGGGGACCCAGTGGCCCGAGGAGAAGGGTGGGTCGGTCCATTCCAGCACCGTCACGTCCGGTCGTGTCCGCCCAGCCGTCGCCCGGGTGACGGACCCGAGCCGGGAGCGGAGGCCGGAGACGATGTCAGCGGCAGCCGACTCCCTGCCGGTGGCCCGGCCGACCTCTCCGATCGAGGCCAGCACCTCGTCCAGGGTCACCGGGTCGAGCGTGAGGACATCGGCCCGGCAGCCGAGGTGAACGAGTGCGGCATCGACCTCCTTGATGTCGACGGCGCAGACGGCGCACAGGTCCTGGGTCACGACCAGGTCGGGGTCGAGCACCCGGAGAGCGCCCTCGTCCAAGGTGTAGAGGTCCTCGCCGGCGGCGATCCGGGACCGCACGGCGGCGTCGATCTCCGACGGTGTGAGCCCGGGCGGCAGGGCCGTGGTCGAGACGATCCGGCGGCTCCTGGCCTCCTCGGGGAAGTCGCATTCGAAGGTGACCCCGACGACCTCGTCGCCGGCGCCGACGGCGAAGAGGATCTCTGTGGCCGACGGCAGCAGCGAGACGATACGCACCGCCCAACGGTACCAACCGGGGCGTGCTGCCCCCGCCCACGGTCGGGCGGATCGGTTCAGGCGCTCCAGTCGACGGCGCCGTCGATGACCACCCACGGTTCCTCGGTGAGGACGAACTCGAGGTGGTCGGTGTCGAGGAACTTGGGGAGGTCGGCGAACATGTCGGGGGAGTCCGACTCGTTCATGTGGGCGTAGTACTCGTCCATGGAGTCGAACCACTGCACCGTCACCCCGTCGTACCCCGAACGGTCGTCATCTCCTCGGTAGTCCCCGAGAGGTCGCGGGTTCTGCTCGTAGCGGATGACGTGGGTGCCACATCGGCCGCCGGCGATCAGGGGTCCGTGGTTCTCCCGCCAGTAGGCCTGGAACTCGGCCGGTGTCATGCCCTCCTTGCGTTTGAGCAGACAGGTCAGCTTGATCATCGACTGGTTCCTTCCGGGGTGGCGGGCCCGCAGCGATCATGTGTGCGCAGCAATCGTGTGCGTGCAGCAATCGTAGGGTGTCCGCACGGTACCGCAGCCTGATCCGGACCGCGGAGACGCCGGCCGTCGGAGGATTCACCGCCGGTGCCGCGCGGTTCGGTGACCGCCCGCAGGCCCCGGTGGTGGTCGCACTACTCTCGGAAGCCGGGCTGTTCACCCCCACAACGGTCCAGGAGGCATCTCGTGTACATCGCCCCAGCCGACCGCAGCATCGGTGAACGGGAGTGGCGGCCGTTCCTCGTGGACCATGCCTTCGGCCACCTGATCGCCGCCGGCTCCGGCCGGGTGGTGCCGGTGGTGGTGCCGACCCAGTTCGTCGTGGACGGGGAGCGGATCCTGCTCCACCTGGCCGCCCCGAACCCGATCTTCGCCGCGATCGCCGAGCAGGACAGGGTGGTGATGAGCGTCGCCGGGGACTGGGCCTACGTCCCTTCGGACTGGAAGGCCGTGGAGGGCGAGGACCCGATGCTCGGGATCCCGACGACCTACTACGCGGCGGTCCAGATCGAGGGAACGGCGACCGTCCTGTCCGAACCCGGCGCCGTGGCGGCCGTCTTGCGGGCCCAGCTCGCCGACCTCCAGCCCGACACGCCGGTCGCCGACCCGGAGCTGGTCCACGGACAGAGGCTCCGGGCGATCAGAGGCATCTCCATCACGATGGACACCGTGCGGGCGAAGTTCAAGTACGGCGGGAACGTCGACGTCGACCACCGGCATGCGGTGATCGACAGGCTGGTGTCACGTGACGGGCCCGGTGACCTGGCCGCAGCGGCCCACGCGCGGCGCCGGGAGGTCGACACGGGCACCCCGGGATCCGGCCGTTGACTCAGCGCGTCACCCGGGCGCAGAACAGGTCGGCGATGTAGGGCATGGCGATCGGCTCGGTGAGGGTCGCGGCGAACGCCGCCACCTGGTCGAGCAGCACCCGCTGATCCTCCGGGGCCAGCACCTGGACATAGCTCCGTGATGCGACCTGGTCGACGAAGGTTCCGCGCTCCAGCCACTGCACCCACCCGTACTTGGTCCGCTCCACCGGGCCGAACAGCCCGCTCCGTCCGATGACGGAGCCGAAGTCCATGCCGACCGGGTATGGCGCGGAGCGATCCCACTTGCTGATTCGGACCAGCTCGGCCACCATCGGGTCGGTCTCGTCCCGCTCGTTCCAGATCAGGCCCAGCCATCCACCGGGGCGCAGGACCCGTGCGATCTCGGCGAGAGCGACGGGTGCGTCGAACCAGTGGAAGGCCTGGGCCACGACGACGGCGTCGAACGCGCCGGTCGCCACGGGGAGCCGTTCGGCGGTACCGGCGACCACCGGAACCCCGTGAACCGTCGTCGTGAAGACCTCGCGCATGGAGCCGGAGGGCTCGACCGCCAGGCACGCTGCACCGCGCTCCTGCAGTTGGCGGGTGAGCTTGCCGGTCCCGGCGGCCAGGTCGAGGACACGGCTGGCGGCCCCGATATCGGCGATCTCGGCCAGGTGGGCCACCGCCGCGTCGGGGTAACCGGGCCGGGCGCGCTCGTAGGTGTCCGAGCCGGTCTCGAAGCCGACCCGACCGAGCCGGCCACGATCGGTGCCAGCCTGGTCCCCAGCGTACGTCACGGGACCAACTCTATTGAGGGCTTCGCCGGAGTGGCGAACGATCGAGGGCTGCGCCGGAGTGGCGAACGATCCCACCGAAGACGTCTGGCGGTCCGGACGCGGGTGATCCACCTCTCATCGCCGGGGTGCGGGGCGATCAGTTAGCGTCGCGGGGTGACTGCTGGCAGCCCCGACCCCACGGCATCCTCAGGATCGGACGATCGGGCCAGGTCGCTCCCCCCCGTCGTCGATCGTCTCCCGAGCGCGGGGGGCGTGGCGGCCGGGCGCCGACTCGGCCGCCACCGCTTGATCAACGCGGCCATCCACGCCGGCTGGGACTGGGTGTACCGCCACGGGGCCGTTGGTCCCGGCGACGTGATGGCCGACCGGTTCGGTGCGTTCGGCGACGGGAGCTGCCTGGCGTTCCCGCCCGGGGCCATCTTCGGGGAGCAGTGGATCCGGATCGGGAGCGACACGTTGATCGGACCCCACGTGAGCATCTCGGCCGGCATGGTCCCGGGCCAGCGCATGGTCACCGACCCGGTGGTGCGGATCGGTGACCGCTGCATGATCGGCCGCGGCAGTCACATCGTCGGTCATTTCGACCTGGAGATCGGTGACGACGTGCACACCGGACCGTACGTGTACATCACCGACCAGAACCACGGCTATGAGAACCCCGACGAGGTGGTGCACACCCAGTGGCCGACCGACGTGCCGGTGCACATCGGGACCGGGAGCTGGCTCGGTACTGGCGTCGTCGTCCTGCCGGGCACCGAGCTGGGCAGGAACGTCGTGGTGGGTGCCGGCGCCGTGGTGAGGGGCGTCTTCCCCGATCATTCGGTCATCGCCGGGGTGCCGGCCAAGGTGGTCCGCCGCTACGTTCCCGGCTCGGGCTGGGTCAGCGGGGACGTGGCCCCCGAGGGCGCGGACGAGGTGTTCGACCCATCTGCGTCCGGTCCGGACAATGGAGCCCGGCCGACGCCGGCCCGCCCATCGGACCCGTCACCCACGCCGCCCTCCGGCCCCGCCCCACCTGCCGGCCCCGCCCCGAGCGCCGGCGTCGCACCGTTCAGGTTGCCGGAACCCGACGCGAGCCACCCGCTCCCGTAGCGCCGCACGACCTCCTCGGCCTCCTTCCGGCCCTCGGCGATCAGGCTCTCGGTGGTCGAGAAGTCGTCGAAGTCACGGGTAAAGCTCTCGTTGCCACTGCAGACGATGACCTCGACGCCGGGGGGGAGTTGGGCCATGTCCCGCGCGAACCGGGCATGGATGGAGATCAACAGTGCGTTGAGCATCGCCTCCACCGGTCTCCGGGTCGGGACGGGGGAGTAGACCGGAGGGGCGCAGAGGAGAACGACGACCCTGGTGGCGCCGCCGTCGATCGCCCGACGGATGGGGACGTTGTTCACCACTGCGCCGTCGATGTAGCGCTCACCATCGATCTCCACCGGCGGGAAAATGGTCGGGATGGCCGACGACGCCAGGGTCGCCTCGACGGCGGGGCCGAAGGTGAACCACCGCTCCCGCCCGTCGGTCAGCGACGTGGCCACCACCTCGACCGGGATCACCGCGTCCTCCAGCCGCTCGAAGCCGATGCCATCCTCGACCACTTTTCGGAGGCCCTCGTTGGAGTAGACGGAGTCTCGCTGGCGCACGTACAGCCAGGGTCCGTGGAGGCGTCCCTGGGGGTAGACGGTGTCACGGGTCAGCCCCGTCCAGATGTTGGTCATGCGCTCGACGCCGCCAGGGGTGGGGTCGCCGGCGAATGCGACACCGTTCATCGCGCCGACCGAGCATCCGTAGATGCGGTCGGGGACGAAGCCGTACTCGGTGAGCACCTGGAGCATCCCGATCTGCACCGCCCCCCTGGTGCCTCCCCCGGCCAGCACCAACGCGGTGACCGGACGGCGGTCGTCGGCTCCATCCCCGTCGTCCCCGTCCTGGTCCCCGTCCGCCTGGTCCCCGTCCTGGTCGTCCAGCCACCGGCTCCTCGCCGCCGCCGCCCGCTGCAGTGTGAACCGCACCACCAGGACGAGCAGCGTCAACGCGGCGATGACGAACACGGTGAAGACGACGGTGAAGGCAGTGTCGGCAGCCTCGGTCGTCATCGGTGGAAAGGCTACCGGCGGGGTCGGGTCCGGCCCGACCGGGTGTTACACCCCCCGTGCACACTGACGCCATGGTTGTCGTGGACATGGACCGCACGCCGGCGGTTCCCCTGGGGGTGGAGGTCGGCGGCGCGGCGACAGAGGCTCCGGCGGCGGAGCCGGCCGTGCCTGGCACCGGCTCCCCACCACCGCCGGCAGGACGCCCAACGGCCGGGTGGCGTCCGTTGGGCGGCGACGACCTGCTGGACCGACTGCGGGTGACCGGACGGCGCCGCCCGGATGCCGACCCCGAATTGGCGGACCGTCTGCGGTGCGCGCTCGAGCGGGGACTCTCGAGGGGGGATCCCAGAGGCTGTGATCGGCCGGTCGAACCGGCTTCGGGCGCACCGACCCGGTCCGGACCGGACCCCGCTGTGGTGGTCACTAAGGAGCGGTTGAACCGTGCACTCGCCTGCGAGGTCCACCGGACCGCGGCCGGGCCGGGGGGTGACGACCCGACCATCGCCATGGCGTGCGGTGCGCTCGTCGACGTCCTCTTCCGACAGCTGATCACGTTGGGCTCGATCGACGACCCCATGGCCGACGGAATCGCTGCGCTGGCGGTGGACGACCGTCAGGAGCCCCTGACCGCGTGGATCGAACGGCTTGCGCCCGGGGACCGGGCCGAGCTCCGTGTCGAGGTCGAGCGCCAAGTGCAGGCCCTGCGCCGCCGCTGGCCCCGGTTGGATCCGGGGTGGCTCCCCCGCACGCAGGAGTCGCTCCGCGCCCGATTGGCTGGAGGGGCCGTCGAACTGGCGACCAGGGTCGACCTGGCCATCGGCCGGCCGGCCGTGGACCAGGCCTCAGTCGCCCTCGTCGAGGTCAAGTCCGGGGCCCGGTGGCAACAGCACCGGGCGGACCTCCACTTCTCCGCGCTGATCGAGACATTACGGAGCGCGGTGCCGCCCTTCGTGGTCGCGACCTACTACACGCGGACGGGTGAGCTCGACGTCGACCCCGTCACCAAGGAACTGCTCTCGGCGGCGGCCCGGCGGACGCTGGTCGGCACCCGCATGCTGATCGACCAGGCGGGAGGGGTCGACCGTCCGGCGCCGACGGGCTTCTGCCTGTCCTGTGCGGCACTGCCGGACGTGGGGGACGGCTGGTATCCCGACCCCGACGGGCATCGGCTGACAACCGGGTCGCGGCAATGACCACCGTCATCGATCGCACCCTCGACCTGCTGGCACCGCCGCTGCCTCCGGTCGACGATCGGACACGGATCGAGGTTCGGGACCGCCTGGTGGCCACTCTGGCCCCCCTGATGGAGCAGCTTCCCCCCGGTGATCAGGTGGTGGTCAACCCGGCGCTGCTGCGACTGGCACGATCCGATCCACAGCAGCTGGCCGGAGCCGAGGAGCCGTTCGCGTGGAAGCCCGCCTTTGCCCGCCGCTCGTTGGGCCTTGCCGTCGTGAGCGCCTGTGCCTCCGGGCGGTTCCGGACGCCGGCCGATGCCGTCGGGCCGGTGGCCGCCGAGGCGGTGGATCAGTGGAAGCGGACCGGCTGGAGGACCTTCCACTGGGAGCCGTGGCTTGCCGGCCTGCCGACCGGTGCCCGGGCGGCCGTGCTGGCCGACGCCCTGACCTGGGCGACAGCGCTGTGGTCGTCGTTCGATTGGCGGGCACTCCCCGCTCCCGCGCAGATAGGCGGGGTGGACGACCAGTGGATCTGCCCAGCGGTGAGGACGATGCGCCTCAAGGCCCGTGCCGAGCTGCGGGTCCCGCTGACCGGGCCGCATGGCGGTGGGGCACCGGGGCGGTGTCCGCCCTCGGGCCCGGCGCTGGTGTCCGTCTCGGGCAGCTGCCCGGGGGACGGGTGGCCGGACGAACTGGGCTACCTCGCCCTGGTCGCCGGGTTGCGGTCCCCGACCAGACCGGTTCCCTCCCGCGTCCTCGGACTCTGGCCCGATGCCGGATTCCACTCGAGCGTGGAGGTCGACCGTGAGGTCCTGCTCGGGGCGGTGGACCGGGTGGTCGCCACCGTCACCGCCGCCGTCAGTGCCCGCCGGGCGCCGTCGGTCGGCTGAAGGACGCTGTTCCGTCGGCTGAAGGACGCAGTGCCG
>CAZNLF010000098.1:0-9979 GCA_964573595.1 uncultured Acidimicrobiaceae bacterium
GCTGCATGGACTGCGGCATCCCCTTCTGCCACGAAGGCTGTCCGCTGGGCAACCTGATCCCGGAGTGGAACGATCTCGTCTACCGGGACGAGTGGTCCGAGGCCATCGAGCGGCTGCACGCCACGAACAACTTCCCCGAGTTCACCGGCCGGCTCTGTCCGGCGCCCTGCGAGGGGGCGTGCGTGCTCGGCATCAACGACGACCCGGTCACCATCGAGCGCATCGAGTACGAGATCGTCGAGCGGGCGTGGTCCGAGGGGTGGGTGGAGCCGCAACTGCCGAGCGTGTCGACGGGCAAGTCCGTGGCCGTCGTCGGCTCCGGGCCGGCCGGGCTCGCCGCGGCTCAGCAGCTGTGCCGCGCCGGGCACCGGGTGGTGGTCTTCGAGCGGGCCGAGAAGCCCGGTGGCCTGCTCCGGTACGGGATCCCGGAGTTCAAGATGGAAAAGGCGGTCCTGGACCGCCGCATCGACCAGCTGGCGGCCGAGGGGGTCGACTTCAGGTGCGGCGTGTCGGTGGGGCAACCCGACCCCGAGGTCGCCGCCGCCGCCGCCCCCGGGGCGACCGTGGTCAGTGCCCGCGACCTGCTCGACCAGTTCGACAGCGTGCTGCTCGCCGGGGGAGCGACCCTCCCGCGCGACCTTCCCGTCCCGGGCCGTGAGCTGGCCGGCATCTTCCGGGCGATGGATTTCCTGAAGCCGTCCAACCTGGTCCAGGAGGGGTTGCTCTCCGAGTCACCGATCACCGCTTCGGGAAAGCACGTGGTGATCATCGGCGGGGGCGACACCGGTGCCGACTGTCTGGGCACGGTGCACCGCCAAGGGGCGCTGAGCGTCCACCAGCTCGAGATCATGCCCGAGCCTCCCTCCGAGCGCGCCACCGACAACCCGTGGCCCACCTGGCCGCTGGTCCTGCGGACCTCTTCGGCACTGGAGGAGGGCGGTGAGCGAGTCTTTTCGGTCACGACCGCCGAGTTCCGCGGCGACGACTCGGGCCAGGTTCTGGCTCTGCGTGGCGAGGAGGTGGAGGTGTCCTACGGGGAGGGGGGTCGGCCCGAGTTCCGATCGATGCCGGGCACCGAGTTCGAGCTCCCCTGCGAGCTCGTGCTGCTGGCCATGGGCTTCCTCGGCACCGAGCGGGGCGGTGTGGTGGCCGAGCTGGGCCTCGAGGTCAGCCCCCGGGGAAGCGTCGTCGCCGACGGCGCATGGTCGACCAACGTGGAGGGCGTCTACGTGTGCGGGGACATGACCCGGGGGCAGAGCCTCATCGTCTGGGCCATCGCCGAGGGCCGGTCGGCCGCCGCCGCCGTGGACCGGTTCCTCATGGGACGCACCGCCCTGCCGGCCCCGATCGTTCCCGGGCAGCTGGCCCTGCGGTGACGCCGGGCCGGGGCGTGGTGCGACGGGGCTCAGGCTGACACCGATGGTCGGCCCCGAGGAGCTGCATCACCTGGCGTTGGCGCTGCCCGGGACCACCGTGGAGGACCATCACAGCATGGACTCGTACCGCGTCGGGGGCAAGATCTTCGCCACCGTCCCCGACAGTGGCCACATCCGGGTGATGGCCGGCGAGTCCGAGATCCGGGCGGCCGTCGCCACCGACGGGGCGACCTACCAACTTCTCCGGTGGGGGAGCCGGTTGGCGTGTGTCGTGGTCGACCTGCGACGGGTGGGTGCCGACGAGCTCGCCCCCCTGTTGGCCGAAGCCTGGCTCCGGAAGGCGCCGGCCCGCCTGGCCAGGGAATTCCGGGCCCGGGACAGTGGCACCGGCGACCCAGGCGGCACCGACGGCACCGGTGTATCGGAGCGCTCCGTCGGCCCGGCCTGATCCGGTCACGCGCTCACCGATCCGAGGCGAAGTAGCCCTCCCGGAGCTCGCGCTTCAAGATCTTGCCCGACGGGTTCCGAGGGAGCCGCTCGTCACTGAAGGCGATCCGGCTCGGGACCTTGAACGGTGCGAGGGTGTCGGCGAGGAAGTCTCGTAGCCCGTCCGCCGAGAGGTCCGAGCCCTCCTTGCGCTGGACCACGCACGCGACCTCTTCACCCAGGCGCTCGTTCGGGACGCCGAACACCGCCGCTTCGTAGACGCCCGGGTGCTCGTAGATGGCACTCTCCACCTCTGCGCAGTAGACGTTCTCGCCGGCCCGTAGCACCATGTCCTTCGCCCTGTCCTCGATGTAGAGGAACCCGCCCTCGTCGATCCGGCCGAGGTCGCCCGAGGCCAACCAGCCGTGGACGATGGTCTCCGCCGTCGCCTCGGGCTTGCCCCAGTAGCCCCGGATGAGGTTCGGCCCCTTCATCCAGATCTGCCCACGCTCGCCGACGGGCACCGGTTGGCCGGACTCGTCACGGATCTCCACGTCCATGATGATGGTCCGGGCCCGACCGGTCGAGGTGGGGTGGGACACGTAGTCGTCGCCGCTGTTCCCCGGCCCGTAGGCGTTGGTCTCGGTCATCCCGTACCCGATGTTGGGCCGTCCCCGCACGAATCCCTTCTCGACCCGGTCGACGAGCTTGGCCGGCGCCGGGGCCCCTCCGCCACCGACGGTGGCCAGTGACGAAGTGTCGTACTTGGCGAACGACGGGCTCTCGAGCATGTCCCAGCTCTGAGTGGGCACCCCAACGAACGCGGTGACGCGCTCGGCCTCGATGAGGCGGAGGGCGGTCTCGGGATCCCACCGGTGCATCATGACGAGCTTCATCTTCATCCCGAAACAGGACAGCATGACCGGGACGCAACCGGTGACGTGGAAGAGCGGGACGATGAGGATGAAGCACGGGGCGAAGCCACCCCCTCCGAGATCGTCGTCGGCCTTGCGGGTGGACTGGATGGTCGCGCTCGCCCAGAAGGCCATCAGCGCCTGGGTGACGGCTCGGTGGGTCGAGACGGCACCTTTGGGAAACCCGGTGGTCCCCGAGGTGTAGAGGATGGTGGCGTCGTCCTCGGGTCCGACATCGACAGCCGGCATGGCGTCGCCCAGTGTGACGACCTCGTGGTAGTGCCGGACGCCGGTGGGGGCGGGCTCGAGCCGGTCACCTCGCACGACGATCATGGGGATACCCCGGTCGTGTGCCGGTCGGTGTGCCCGCTCGATCCGCTCCGGGTCGGCGATGAGTAGCGACAGGCCGGAGTCGTCGATGGCGTAGTCGAGCTCGCCCTCGGTCCACCAGGCGTTCAACGAGACCGACACCGCTCCGACCGAGAGGATGGCAGCGAAGGAGACGATCCATTCGGGAAGATTGCGCATGGAGATGCCCACCCGGTCGCCCTTGGCGATGCCGAAGGTGTGCACGAGCGAATGGGCCAAGGCATCGACGTGGCGCATGGTCTCGTCGAAGCTCCACCGCTCGTCCTCGTAGACGAGGAATGTCGACTGCTCGCCCCGGGCGCCGGCGAAGACCTGGCCGAGCACCGGCGGTGCGTGCTTGAACAGCCGGTACCGGGTGCCGTCGATGGTCCCGTCGACGAGCTCGAATAGCTGCCCGGGCCCGGTGACCTCGGCGCTTGCCTCTTCGTAGCTGCGTGACATCGATGGCACCTCTCTCGGACCACGGACAGATCGGGCCGGCTGACCGGCCTGCCTGCCGGCCGGGACCGTCCGATCCTAGGTCTCCACCGGGGAGCGTCGTGCCACTGCTATCGGACGGCCGCAGCGGCCACCGGCAACGGCCACCGGCCTCGGACGGTCGCAGCGGCCACCGGCAGCAGCCACCCGCAGCGGCCCCGGAGTGCCCGCTCGCGGCGCAGTGCTGTTTGCCATGATGCAGGAGTGGACGGACGATGTCGGAAGTCGGGGAGCCGGCATCCTGTGGTCGACCGCGGTCCACGGGCCGGGAGCCGGGTCCGGCCGCCACAGGAATTCCTCCCCTCGACCCGGGGATCGACCCGATGACCGAACACGGTCCCGACACGGCTCCGGATCCCGGCACGGACCCGGGTCCCGACGCGGCTGCGATCGTTCGCGCCCTCGAGGGTGCCGGCTGTGTGGCCGCCGCTGAGGAGGCCGGGGAGCTCCTGGCGACGGCTCGGGATGCCGCCGACCTGCGACAGAAGCTGGAACGCCGCCTGACCGGCGAGCCTCTCGCGTGGGTGGTCGGGCGAGCGGGCTTCTGTGGTCTCGACGTCGCCATCGAGCCGGGCGTCTACGTCCCACGTTGGCAGTCGGAACCGCTGGCGCTGGAGGCGGCGCGCCTGCTTCCGGACACCGGTCTGGCGGTGGACCTGTGCACGGGTTCGGGGGCCGTCGCCATGGTCATGGCATCCGCTCGTCCGGAGGCCCGGGTCGTCGGCACCGAGCTCGATCCGGTGGCTTCGCGGTGCGCGCGTCGCAACGGCGTGACGACCTACGAGGGATGGCTCGACGATCCGCTCCCGGGGGAGCTCGCGTCCGCCGTCGATGTGATGACCGGGGTGCTCCCCTATGTCCCGCGGACCGCCCTCCACCTCCTGCCGCGCGACGTGCAGCGATTCGAGCCCCGGCTCGCGCTGGACGGGGGCGAGGACGGCCTCGACCTCGTGACCGTGGCCGTCTCCAGAGGCCCGAGATGGCTCCGGGACGGCGGTTGGCTGCTGCTCGAGATCGGAGGGGACCAAGTGGCCGGCGTCACGGCGTCCATGACGAAGTGGGGCTACGTCGACGTCGAGGCCCTCGTGGACGGCGACGGCGATCCCCGCGGCGTCCGAGGGCGCCTCGACCGGTCGGGCGGACGCCTCGAGAGGTAGGGGACAGAACTCGACGGGCCGGCGGCATCCACCCCGCCCAGTGCCAGCCCCGTCCCACCTCGCCATCCACCCGCCCGGTCAGCCAGGGCGGGTGGCCCCGACCAGGTCCGACCAGTCCGAGTCGTCGAACCTCACGAGAGCACCAGTGTGGGGTGCGTCGATCATCTCGCCTCCGCCGACGTAGAGACCGACGTGGTCCACGCCCGCCGGACCGCTGCCGAAGAAGATGAGATCCCCGGGCTCCACGCCCGCTCCGGCGGGGACGGCCGGGCCGGCGTCGAACTGGTCCTGGGCCACTCGGGGGAGGGAGACGCCGGCGCCCCGGTAGGCCGCCTGGACCAGTCCGGAGCAGTCGAAGCCCCCGGTGCCGGTGCCACCCCAGAGGTACGGTGTCCCGAGCTGTCGGGCGGCGAAGGACAGGGCGGCGACCACGGTGCCGTCGGCCTCGGGATCCTGCTGGAATGCGAGAGCGAGGGTCAGGACCGTGTCCACGTAGGCTCCGGAGTGGTTGTAGTCGTCGACCGCCCCCCTCAGGCCCGCTGATGTGCCCGCCCCGTCGGCACACAGGAGTGAGGCGGCGGTGTACACGGCATCGATCGGATCGTAGGGGGAGGGAGGGCGCACGCCGTTCGGTCCCACCGTGGCATACCGGGTGAAGGTCGCCGGTTCGAACTGCATCGGGCCCTCTGCGCCGGCACTGTTGGCTCCCGACCACACCCCTGGTTCGGTCGACTGGCCGCTCCCGCTCTCCACCGTGCCGATCGCGGCCAGCACGGACCAGCTCAGCCCTGGGCAGAGTCCAGCAGCCTGTTGATAGAGGGCGACCCAGGAGCCAGGCAGGGCCGGACCTGATGATCGGCCGAGGGGACCCGCGATCGCCGACGAGTTGGCCGGGGTGGCGGCCGACCCGGACCCGATCGATCCGGCGGTCACGACGACGACGCCGACGACGCCGACCACCGCGGCCAGGAGGCCACCCACGACCACCACGGACAACTTGACCATCGCAGGCCCGTCTCTACTCACGTCGGCAACGTGAGCACGACCGCTCAGAGAGGCGTCCCCGGCGGTCGCTCGACCGCAGATGTCGGAGCGAACCGGCGGACCGGGTCCCGACCAGAGCCCTGCGCCGCCAGTCCACCACCGCTCCGTCGTCACCGCAACCTCTTTCGGACCGCCCGGCCCGATCGGGGGTCGGTATGCTCGGTCATCCGGATCGCCGGACCAGGACAGGGAGGGCCGCTCGTGCTCAGTACCATGCAGGATGCGCCACTGCTGATCAGCGGCATACTCCGCCACGGCCAGCAGGTCTACGGGGACAGCCAGGTGATCACCGTCACCGGGCCGGACGGCGAGTCGATCGAGGGTTCGTTCGCCCAGGTCGCCGAGCGGTCCGAGCGCCTGGCGGCCGCGCTCAGCCGCCTGGGGGTCGGGGACAGCGACCGGGTGGGGACGTTCCTCTGGAACAATCAGACCCATCAGGAGGCGTACCTGGCCGTTCCGTCGATGGGTGCCGTCCTCCACACCTTGAACCTCCGCCTGTTCCCCGAGCAGCTGGCCTACGTCATCAACCATGCCGAGGACCAGGTGATCATCGTCGATGCATCACTGATCCCCCTGCTCGCCCGGGTCCGGGACCAGCTGACCACGGTCAAGCACATCGTGGTGGCCGGTGAGGGGGACAGCTCCACTCTCGGCCCCACCCACTCCTACGAGGAACTGCTCGGCGCCGAGGAGCCGGGGTTCGACTGGCCGACCCTCGACGAACGGCAGGCCGCGGCCATGTGCTACACGTCGGGGACCACCGGGAACCCGAAGGGCGTGGTCTACAGCCACCGGTCGACCTACCTCCACTCGTTGGCGGTCACCTCGGGCGCGGCGCTGGGCATCAGCGATCGCGACCGGGTGCTCTCCATCGTGCCCATGTTCCATGCCAATGCCTGGGGTACCCCGTACGCCGCGTTCATGACGGGCGCCGACCTGATCATGCCGCAGCAGTTCCTCCAGGCGGCGCCACTGACCGCCATCATCGGCCGTCACCGGCCGACCATCTCCGCCGGCGTTCCCACCATCTGGAGCGACCTTCTGCGCTACTCGCGGGCCAACGACGTGGACCTGTCGTCCCTCAGGATGATCACCGCCGGAGGCGCCGCGGTGCCCCGGCAACTGATCGAGGGGTTCCGGGACGAGCTCGGGGTCGAGCTGGTCCAGGGATGGGGCATGACCGAGACCAGCCCGATCTGCTCCCTGGCGCTCCCACCCCGGGGCATACCCGTCGAGGAGGAGATCGAATGGAGGTCGAAGACGGGTCGGATCGTGGCCGGCGTCGAGGTCCGCGTGGTGCACGAGGACGGCACGGTGCTGCCCAACGACGGTGAGTCCGTCGGCGAGTTCGAGGTGCGCGGCCCGTGGATCACCGGTTCCTACTACGGGGAGCCGACACCCGATCGGTTCCACGACGGCTGGTTGCGCACGGGCGACATCGGCTCGCTCGACGGGAAGGGCTACATGCAGATCAGTGACCGGACGAAGGACGTGATCAAGTCCGGTGGCGAATGGATCTCGTCGGTCGAGCTGGAGAACGAGGTGATGGCCCACCCGGGCGTGGTCGAGGCCGCGGTGATCGCCGTCCCTGACGAACGGTGGAGCGAGCGGCCCCTCGTCGCTGTGGTGCTCGAGCAGGAGGCACCGGCCACCGCCGACGAACTGGTCGCCTTCCTCAGCGATCGGGTGAGCCGATGGTGGCTGCCCGAGCGGTGGGTGTTCGTCGAGGAGGTCCCGAAGACGAGCGTCGGCAAGTTCGACAAGAAGGGACTCCGGTCGAGCTACGCCGAAGGGGCCTTCGAGGTGGTCGAGGTCGAGATCGGCACGGCGCGCTGACCGGCATGGGAACCGATCCGGCCGACATCGCCGAACGTCTCTCGGCGATCGCCGAGGAGTTGGCCGATCTGGCGCTCGACCGGCTGCGCCAGGCCGCCGACACCGTGCGCGCCGGTGGGGAGCCCGACCCAGGACTGAGTTCGGAGGAGAAGCGGATCACGCGGGCCCGCCGGTCGGTCGACAAGGCCGTCCAGCTCCTCGGAGGCCCGTCATATTCGGGCACCGCACTCGACGACGGGCCCTGAGCTTCGGCCCTGAACGGCCTCGAGCTGCGGCCATGAGCTGCGTCCCTGACGGGCCATGAGCTGCGGCCCTGAACGGCGAGGCTGAACTGCCGCCCGCAACCGGACGGCGGCCCGTCAGTCCACCAGTCGGTTCAGCGCGTCGATCAACTGGCGGAGCCGGCCGTAGTGCGTCTTGTTGAAGCGGAACACGAGGCGGTCGAGGTCGAGGTGCTCGCCGACCGTCCGCTCGGGCGGCAGCGGCTTGGAGAGCCGCATCGATCCGCTCGAGACGATGTCGGCGAAGCGGCGGTTCAAGTCGGCGAGGGTCGACGGGTCGGGCGCCGTGTGCATCCTCATGACCAGGAGGTCGCCCACCCACCGGCAGGACTGGTAGTTGCGGTAGAAGCCGAGGATCCCGTCCGTGGCCCTGCCGACGTCATCGGTGATCGTGAACAACGAACGGTCGTCAGGCGAGACCAGTCCGCGGGGTTCGACGTGGGCGCTCAGGAATTCGTCCCAGCCCTTCCAGTAGGTGCCGCCGGGCACGTCGAGCATCACCACCGGGGCGGGCTCGGCCTTGCCGGTCTGGAGCAGCGTCAGCAGCTCGTAGCCCTCGTCGAGGGTCCCGAAGCCACCCGGCAGGACGACGTAGCCGTCGGACTCCTTGATGAGCATGAGCTTGCGGGTGAAGAAGTACCGCATCTCGACGAGCTTCGGGTCCTGGGCGATGAAGGTGTTGGCCCCCTGCTCGAACGGGAGGCGGATGTTCACGCCGATCGACTGCTCGCGTCCGGCCCCCTCCATCCCGGCAGCCATGATCCCCGGCCCTGCGCCGGTGACGACCATCCAGCCCGCCCGGGCCATCGAGGCGGCGAGCTCCCGGGTGCTTTGATACGCGGGGTGGTCGGGCTCCGTCCGGGCCGAGCCGAAGATGGTCACCTTGCGCTCCCGGCGGAACGGGCGGAACACCCGGAACGCCTCGGACATCTCGGCCAGGGCCGAGTCCGCCACCTTCAGGTCGATGACCTCGGTGTCCTCGGCGGCCAGACCGGCAACCGTCTGCAGCATGGACCGGTAGAGGCGTCGCTGGGCCGCCGACGCGCCGGCGGAGAGGTCGGCGGCCAGATCGTCGAGGGCGGAGTCCACCCCGTCCCCGGCGTCCGGTGGGCCCGCTCCGGACTGCTCGGCCATCAGTTGGCGGCGGCGAGCACTTCGCTGCCGGGCCCGGGGTCCACCCGGCCGTACAGGGTGTTCCGTTGGGTCAGCGTCCTCCCGAGCGGGGAGACGATCGCGGCGAACTGCTCGGCATCCATCATCTGGCCGTGGCTCGCGCCGGCCGCCCGGGAGATGTTCTCGTCCATCAACGTGCCGCCGAGGTCGTTCACACCGGCCCGCAGGATCTGGCGCACCCCCTCCGCCCCCATCTTCACCCAGCTGATCTGGATGTTGTCGATGGCCCCGTGGTAGGCGATCCGACCCACCGCGTGCATGAGGAGCGTCTCGCGGAAGGTGGGCCCGCGGCGCGACTTGTGCTGCAGGTAGATCGGGGTGGCCATGTGCACGAACGGCAGCGGCACGAACTCGGTGAACCCCCCGGTCTCCCGTTGGAGGTCCCGGGTCGCGACCAGGTGGCGCGCCCACGACCTGGGCTGTTCGACCGCTCCGAACATGATGGTCACGTTCGATCGCAGGCCGACGCTGTGGGCGGTGCGATGGGCGAACAGCCACTCCTCCGTGTCGATCTTGTCGGGGCAGAGGATGGCCCGGACGGGGTCGTCCAGGATCTCCGCGGCCGTGCCCGGCAGGGTCTTCAGCCCCGCGTCACGGAGCAGGATCAGATAGTCGGACAGGGGCATGTCCGACCGTTTCGCCCCCTCGGTGACCTCGAGTGCGGTGAAGCCGTGGATGTGGATGGTCGCGGAGGCCTCACGCACCGCCTTGATCACGTCGAGGTAGTACTCGCCGTCGAACTTGGGGTGGATCCCTCCCTGCAGGCAGACCTCGGTGGCACCGAGGGCCTCGGCCTGGCGCACGCGGTCCGAGATCTCGCCCAGGTCCAAGAGGTACGGGTTGCCCCGGAGATTGAGGGACAGGGGACCCTTGGAGAACGCGCAGAATTTGCACTTGAACGTGCACACGTTGGTGTAGTTGATGTT
>CAZNLF010000099.1:0-9894 GCA_964573595.1 uncultured Acidimicrobiaceae bacterium
GCCGGGAGCCGGGAGCCGGGAGCCGGGAGCCGGGAGCCGGACAGGAGCGGGGCCCGGGGCCGGGGCCGGACAGGAGCGGGGTGGCGCCGCCGGGCCGGTGCGGGCGCTAGTGGATCGTGCTCCCGTCCCGGAGCGAGAGAAGCGCGTCCCACACCCGGTCGACCTCGACGGACAGGTGGTCCTCGTCACCGGAGTTGTCGACGACGTAGTCGGCACCCTCCAACCGGGCGGCGCGGTCGGGCTGCGAGCCGATCCGGGCCTCGGCGTCCGCCCGGGTCATCCCCCGGAGCGTGACCAGCCGTTCCAGGGCCAGCTCGGCGGGGGCGTCCACGACCACCACGGCGGCCAAGGAGAGCAGTTCGCGATGGACGGCCCGGAGCAGCGGGATGTCGAGCACCACGATCTCGTCCGTGCCCTGGTAGCGGTCCTTGCGGGCGATCATCTCCACGCCGATGGCCGGGTGGGTGATGGCGTTGAGGTCGGCCAGGGCCTCGGGGTGCCCGAAGACCAGTTGGGCGACCCGCGGGCGGTCGATCCTGCCCTCGGCGTCGACGATCCCCTCGCCGAAGCGGTCGATCATCGGCTGGTAGGCCGGTCCGCCCGGTGCCACCACCTCGCGGGCGATGAGGTCGGCGTCGACCACGTGGGCACCGCGGTCGGCCAGGAGGCGGGAAACGGTGGACTTCCCCGTCCCGATCCCACCGGTGAGGCCGATCGCCAGCATCCGGGAGACCTTGTCGCTCAGGCCCCCCGCCGCGGCCGGGAGGCCGTGGCGAAGAGGACCATGGTGGTCCTGTCGAGGTCGTCGGTGACGAAGAAGTCGTCAGCGGTGATACCGGTGGTCCCCCCCGAGTCGCCGCGGGCGATCACCTTGTAGGCCAGGGGAAGGATCCGTGTGTACGCGCCGATGTACCACGACCGCGGGATCCGGTGACGGAGGTCCAGGAAGTCGAGAGCCAGGACCTTGTCGGCCTTGACCCGCCGGGCGGTGAAGTCGGCCTTGACATGGGGGACGGCGTCGAGGCCCTGCACGGTGACCTCCCGGAAGTGCCGCCCGAGCATCCGGGTCAGCTCGTCCGGCTCGAACAGGTGGATGTGGAACGGGTTCTCGAAGTCGGCGGGGGCGTTCGGGGTCAGGAAGAACACCGTCCCGTCGTCGGCCAGCACACGGGAGAGCTCGCGGACGTGGCCCTCGGGGTCGTCGAAGTGCTCGATCAGATGCGAGGAGCAGGCCCAGTCGAAGCTGCCCTCGGCGAACCCGAGGGCCAGGGCGTCCATCTGGGCCACGTGAAGCCCTTCTCCACCCCATCGCCCTCCCGCGGCGTCGACGGCCTCGGAACTGTAGTCCGCGCCGACCACCCTCCGTCCCGGTGCGAGGAACCGGGCCGACTCGAACCCCTCGCCGCAGCCCACGTCGAGCATCGTCCCCGTCCCCAGGCGCTCGATGACCGTCCGGTAGCCGGCGGCATGGAGGGCGAGCAGCGAGTCGGGGGTGACGCCCTGCTTCGGCCGCTCGCCGGTCAGGCGTCTCGCCGGGGCGCGACCGTGGGTGGCGCCCGCCGCCGCATCACCTCCCGGTTGGGTTGTCTGGCTGCTCATCGGGGCTCCCCGTCATGTCCACGGCACGGAACTGGTCCCACGCGACGCTGCCTACGACGGGACCCGCAGGTTGTTTACACTACCGAGCACTCGTGTCGGATCCCCAACCTCTCGCCGTCGCGCCCGCGGGCGGTGCACCGGGCGCCACCCATGGGCGATCCCGGCACCTGATCGCCAGGCTCCGCTCCCCCAGCCGCCTCCGGGCGGTGGTCGACTACTCGCTGATGGCGCTGGTCGCCTTCGTCCCCATGCTGGCCTCCCAGCCGGGGACGGTGACCGACGACACCAAGACCTACCTCTACCTCGACCCCGGCCGCTACGTGCGCCAGGCCGTCTCGCTGTGGGACCCGGGCGTCGCCCTCGGCACGGTCACCCACGAGAACATCGGGTACCTGCTGCCCATGGGTCCCTTCTACTGGGCCATGGCCGAGCTCCACGTCCCCCTGTGGGTGGCCCAGCGGCTGTGGATGGGGTCCCTCCTCTTCGCCGCCGGCGCCGGGGCGCTCTACCTCTGCCGCACCGTGGGGTTGTCCGGAGCGGGTCGGTACGTCACCGCACTGGCCTTCACCTACACCCCGTACGTGCTGCAGTACTCGGGGCGCATCTCGGTGATCCTCATGCCGTGGGCCGGCCTGCCCTGGATGGTGGCGTTCGTCATCCTCGCCCTCCGGCGTGGGGGCTGGCGGTACCCTGCGCTGTTCGCCTTGGTGGTGGCCCTGGTCAGCGGCATCAATGCCAGCTCGATCCTCTACGTGGGGATCGCCCCGGCCCTGTGGCTCCCCTACGCCGTCGTCGTGGCCCGGGAGGCCACGTGGCGCCGGGCGTGGGGGGCGGCGTGGAAGATCGGCCTGCTCAGCGCGCTGGTCTCCCTGTGGTGGGCGGTCGGGCTGCAGGTGGAGGCGGCCTACGGGATCAACGTCCTCAAGTACACCGAGACGGTCCCGTCGACCAGTGCGGCCTCCCTGGCCTCGGAGATCATCCGTGGCCTCGGCTACTGGTACTTCTACGGTGCCGACCGGGTCGGATCCTGGACGCAGACCTCGATCGCCTACACCCAGAACGTCTGGCTGATCCTGGCCAGCTTCCTCGTACCGGTGCTCTGCTTCGTGGCGGCCGTGTTCTCCCGGTGGCGGCACCGTGCGTACTTCGTGCTGACGGCCGTGGTGGGCATGGTCCTCGCCGTCGGGCCGAACCCCTACGCCGACCCCTCCACGGTCGGCTCGGTGATCAAGGCGTTCATGGTCGACACCACGGCCGGGCTCGCCCTGCGCTCCACCGACCGCGCCTCGCCGGTGATCATCCTGAGCCTCGCCGTCTTCCTCGGTGCCGGGGTCAGTGCCCTGGCCAACCGGGTGCGCACGACCGGCCTGGTCGTCGGCGGGTTCGCCGCCGCCGCCGTCATCGCCGCCGCCACCCCCCTCTGGTCGGGTGGCATCATCGCCGCCGGGTTCACCCAGCCGGCCGTACCCCCGCTCTACGTCCGCCAGGCCGTGGCGGCCCTGGACAAGGTCAACACCGCCACCCGGGTCTACGCCCTGCCGGGCAACAACTTCGCCGCCTACCGGTGGGGGGACACCATCGACACCGTCTACCCGGGCCTGATGACCCGGCCGTTCGTGACCCACGAACAGCAGATCATGGGGTCACTGCCCACGGCCGACCTCCTGGAGGCGATCGACACGCCCCTCCAGGACGGCGTGATGAACTGGAACGCGCTCGGCCCCGTTTCGGCCCTCATGAGCGCCGGCAACGTCCTCGTCCAGTACGACCAGGCCTTCGAGCGGTACGACGCGCCCGACCCCCAGCAGCTGGCCGACGACCTGTCGGTCACGCCGGGGGGGCTCACCGACCCGGTGTCCTACGGCAAGCCCGTCCCGAACGTGTCCCTCATCCCCCACTTCGACGAGGCCGCCCTCACCCGTCCGGCCGGCCAGGGCTGGACGGCCCCGCTGGTCTCCTACACGGTGACCGCGCCACGGAGCATCGTCCGGACGGAGTCGACGAGGACCCCCCTGGTGGTCGACGGCGACGCGTCCGGCCTGGTCGCCTCGGCGTCGGTGGGCCTCCTGGCCGGCAACCCGACCGTGCTCTATGCCGGCACGCTGGACTCCGACAAGAGCCTGGCCCGGACCACCCTGGACCAACCGGCCGACCTGGTGGTGACCGACACCAACCGGAAGCAGGGGTTCCTGTGGAACTCGCTCGACGAGAACACCGGCTACACCGAGACGGCCGGCCAGCCCCCGGACACGACCGACCCGAGCGACAACCCGATCGACCTGTTCCCGAAGGCGCCGACGGACGCGCAGACCACCGCGGCCTACCACGGACTTTCGTCGGTGACCGCCTCCTCCTACGGTTCGTCGATCACCTACCTCCCGGAGAACCAGCCGGCGGCGGCGATCGACGGCAACCTGCAGACCGCGTGGCTGGACGGCTCCTTCGGCGACCCGCGCGGCCAGTGGTGGCAGGTGGTGCTGGACCATCCCCGCACCGAGTCGTCGGTCCGGCTGGTCCAACCCCAGACGGGCGACCCCGACCGGTGGATCACCAGGGTCACCCTCACCTTCGACGGGGCCCATCCGCTCTCCGTGGCTCTCGGCCCCGCCTCGCGAACGGGAGCCGGCCAGGAGGTCACGTTCCCCGCCCGGCGCTTCAGGACGATGCGCATCACCGTGGCCGGGGCCGGGCACGTCGCCCATGACCTGGTCCCCATCGACTCGAGGAGCTCGGTCGGATTCGCCGAGGTCGAGATACCGGGCATCACGGCGAACGAGTCGATCTCCATGCCCCAGGACCTCCTGCGGGCGGCCGGGAGTGCCTCGCTCGACGACCGGCTGGCCCTCGTCATGACCAGGCTGCGGGCCTCGGGTGTCCCCCCCCGGAGCGACACGGAGACGTCCCTCGACCGGACCTTCTGGCTCCCGACCCCACGCACCTTCTCCCTCACCGGGGAGGCCAGGATCTCGCCTCTCGTCCCCGACGACGAGATCGACCGGCTGGTCGGACGGCCCGGCGCCGACCACACCGGCATCGTGGCCTACTCGCTGGGCCGTCTGCCCGGCGACCTGCGATCGGGTGCCATCGCCACCCTGGACGGTGACCCGGCGACCGCCTGGCAGCCCGGCTTCGGGGCGTCCCACCAGGCCGGCCAGTGGCTGCAGTACACGCTGCCCCGGCCGATCACCTTCGATCGGCTGGACCTCCAGATCGTCACCGACGGCCGGCACTCGGTGCCCACCGAGCTGACCGTGTCGGCCGATGGTGCCAGCTCCACGTTCGCCGTGCCCCCGCTGGCCGACAGCCCGGTGCCCGGTTCGGTGACCGACGTGCCGGTCACCTTCGCCCCGCTCACCGGCCAGAGCATCCGGATCACCGTGGACAAGGTGCGGCTGGAGAACACCCCGAACTACTACTCCGAGTCCCCGATCGCCATGCCGCTCGGCATCGCCGAGGTGGGGATCCCCGGGCTGGCCGCCGCGCCGCTGCCCCCGGACATCCCGAGCCAGTGCCGGAGCGACCTGCTGGCCGTCGACGGCCGGCCGTTGTGGGTGTCGGTGAGCGGTTCGACCGCCGACGCCCTGGACCGCCAGGCACTCACCGTGTCGCTGTGCGGACCCGACGCCGGCGGCCTGAGCCTCGGCACCGGGTCCCACGTCCTCACCGCGGTCGCCGGCCAGAACAGTGGCTTCGACATCGACCAGTTGGCGTTCGACTCGGCGCCCGGGGGCGGGGCGATGCCGCTCGAGAGCGCCACGACGCTGGAACCGCCCCCGGTGACGGCATCCCCCGCCGTCCAGGTCGTGCGCCAGACGGCGACCGCCATCCGGCTCCGGATCGACGGGATGGACACCTCCGCCGGCCGGCAGCCGTTCGACCTGGTGCTCGGCCAGAGCATCAACGCCGGCTGGAAGGCCTCGGTGGTCGGCACGGGCTCGGCGGGAGGCTCCCGGGGGCTCGGCGAGCCTGTGCTCATCGACGGCTTCGCCAACGGCTGGCGCATCGACCCGTCGACGTTGGGGGGCGCGGTCCACGACGGCACCGTGACGATCGCCCTGGTGTGGCAGCCGCAGAAGCGGGTCGACGTGGCATTGGTCGTTTCGTTGGCGGCAATCATCGCCTGTGTGATCCTGGTCTTCGTGCCGGTCCGGCGTCGGAGGCGTCGGGGGGGACGGCGAAGGCACCGGGTCCGGTCCGATCACGACCGACCGGGCAGCGAGGTCGCCACCGACGCTCAGGCCGACACCGACACCGATACCGATACCGAGGTCGATGTCGAGGTGGGCTCCCCCGTCGGCACCCCGGTGGTCGCCGACGGGCCCGATCGCCCCACACTGGCCATGCCGTTCCGTTCCGGGGCTCCCCCGGCGAAGCTCTGGGTCTCGCTGGTGAGCGGCCTCGTCGCCGGCCTCGTCGCCGGTGTTATCGCCTCACCGCTCGACGGGCTGGGGGTCGCCGCGGCCACTGTGGTCGTCCTCCTGGTCCCGCGTCTCCGCGTCTTTCTCGGGCTCATCGCCATCGCCGCCATCGTGGCCGCCGGGACCTACGTGGCCGTCCACCAGCACGCCGCTCAGGTGCCGCCGGGCGGGGACTGGACCCTCTCCTTCGGCACCGCCAGCAGGCTTGCCTGGGCCGGCGTGGTGTTCCTGGGCGCAGACGCCCTCGTCGAGATCGTGCTCCACCAGGGCTCCCCCGGGGCCGGCGCAGGGGGACCGACCGACTGAGGCCGGCGCACCGATGGCCGGCGCACCGATGGCTGGCGCACCGATGGCTGGCGCACCGGTCGCCCTAGCGGCCCCCGGGGTCCCGGCGGGCGATCGCCTCCACGCCGAGCGCGGCGAGGGCCCGGGCGGCGGTGGCGTCCCAGGTGTACTGGGCGGCGTGCTCCTGGGCCCCGATCCCCAGCCGCTTGCGGAGCACCTCGTCGCCGAGCACGGCATCCAGCCCGGCCACCATCCCGCCGACGTCGTCGACGAGGAGCCCGGACAGGCCGTCCTGGACGGCGTCCTCGTGGCCGCTGATCCTCGAGGCGACGGAGGGAGTCCCGCACGCCCCGGCCTCGGTGACCGTCATGCCCCAACCCTCTCGGAGGGAGGTGGACGCCACCACCCACGCCCGGCGGTAGAGGTCGATCAGCGCTTCCTCGGGGAGGTAGCCTGGCAGGGATAGCCACGACTCGGCACCCGACTGTCGGATCTGGGCCTCGAGGGCCGGTCGCTCGTAGCCCTCGCCGGCGATCACCGCCCGGAGATCCGGATAGGAGGGCTTGAGGGCGACCAGTGCCTCGACGAGCAGCTCGAAGCGCTTGACGGGGACCAGCCGGCCGACGGCCACCACCAGGGGCGGGTCGGAGCGCTCGCCGTCGGGCGAGAACTGGGGCTCGACACCGGGGGGCGACACCGAGATCCGTTCGGGAGGGATCCCGAGGCGCTCCACGATCTCCTGTCTGGACGACGACGAGAGGGTGACGATGCGGCTCCGGCGGTAGATGGGCGGGGCGAGGTGGTGCTCGATGGCGTAGCCGAGCTCGGCCATGCCGGTCGGGAGGACCATCTTCCACATCTCGGCGTGGACGTGGTGCAGGAAGACGATGTGGGGGCAGTGGGCCCACAGGGGGGAGAAGAAGGGCATCCCGTTCCAGATCTCGACGAGGCCGTCACCAGAGCCCACCCGGCCGAGGGCACCCGATGCCATGACCCGGGGGAAGACCGAGTACCGGCCGGCCCGTCGGATCACCCGGTAGCCCTCCCGCCGGACGAGGGCCCGGGCGTCGGGAACCGAGGAGGTGGTCATCGACACGTCCAGCCCGGCCCTCGACCAGGCCGTCATCACCCGGTGGGCGTGGAGCTCGGAGCCCCCCGCCTCCGGATCGTCGAAGTCTCGCCAGGCGACGACGTCGATGCGTCGGAGGCCGGCCCGCTCGGCGATCTCGCCGATCGACATGCCCTCGAACTGCCCGACGGACGGCGCGTCGCCCGAAGGATCGGGGCGCGGACCGACGCCGCCGGCCGCGGCGCCTGCCGGGAGCGCCCCCGGCCAGACCGGATGGCGCAGGGGTGTCCCCCCGTCCAGATCGGGCACGGGGGTCAGGAAGGGGGCCCTCCCCCCGTCCGGCACCGGGGGCGCGCCAACTGCCGGGGCAGCGCCCGGTTCCCCCGTGTGACGGCTCATAGTCGGACTCCCCACTGCCCTTCCCCATCGGCCGGTAGCCGCCGGTATCGGCTCAGAGTGTACCGGGCCGATCGGTGCGAACAGCAATCTGATCGGCGCCGTTCCGACCGGACCGCAGGTGGGAGCCCTTGTCGGGACGGTGGCCGGGCCGAAGCGCCACCCAGTCGTGTCGCCCGTGCCGGTGGTGGATGGCCACGAAGGCGACGGTCATCCCGAGCGCCAACGCGCCCTGGGCGATCAGATCGGCCCGGGCCGTGGACACGATCCGGCCGTCGGCGGCCGAGATCAACCCGAAGGCGAGCGACGATCCGGCCGCCAGGAGGAAGACGATCCACCGGGAACCGGTCCCGAACAGGTAGTTGGTGATCAGCACCGACAAGGAGAGGAAGATCATGGCGCCGACCAATGGGGCGAATGCCGGCGCACCCGAGCTCAGCTTCGCCGAGAACACGAGGGTCAGGAACTGCCGCGGGACGAAGACGGCGATCACGAGCAGCAGCCCGGCCGGCACGGCGAGGAAGATCAGCGTCACACCCAGCTGCCGCACGGCGTGGCCACCCTCGTTCCAGCGGATGGTGGCCTCGGGGAGCAGGTAGGCCCCGAGGGCCAGCGCGCCGAAGACGAGCGCCTTCGACGCCACGGAGATGGCCGCGTACGGGCCGACGTTGGCGTGGTCGAGCCGGCCCAGCAGGATGACGTCGATGTTCTGGAGCAGGCCGAGGAGGGCCAGGCCCACGAAGGCGGCGGTCACGTCCGCCATCAGCCTCTTCCTCACCAGTGCGGTGTCCGCCTCCGGCTCGGTCTCTGGCCCACCGACCGACTCGGCCCGCTCCCCGGCGGGCCCGTCGGTGACCCGGTCGGACGCCGGCGCCCTCCCCCACAACCGGTGGGCGAGCCAGTGGGCGTGGGCGGTGGCAGAGACCTCGCTGATGAAGATGCCGAGTGCGTAGCCGGCCACCCCCAGGTGGAGCACCACCAGCACGACGACGAAGAAGGTCCGGACGGACCCCTCGAGCAGCAGGTTGCCGGCCAGGGGGCGGTAGCCGCGGTGGGCCTGGAGCAGTCCCCGGTCCACGCAGAGGAGGATCCAGATGCCCGCCGCCACCAGGATCAGGACGATGCCCTCGCTGTTGGGGAGCGACAGCTGGCGGGCGATCCAGCCCTGCAGGAGCAGCACGGCGACCAGCTCGACGGCGATGGCGACCAGGAGGATCCGGTGGACCCGGAGGATCCAGCGTCGGACCTGGTCGGCGTGACCACCGTTGTTGAGGGCGGTGACCCTCCTGACCACGCCCACGAGCACCGCCGACCCGGGCATCGACAGGATGAAGAAGAGGCCTAGCAGCTGGGCGATGGCCCCGTAGGCCTGGGGGGTCACCAGGCGGGCGACCGCCACGACGACCAGCGCCGCCGCCCCGTTGACCACCAGCCCGGCCACGGCCACCGGGCCCGCCTGGCTGAGTCCCGAGCGGATCGAGTCCGAGGTGGGCACCCTGCCCGCCGTCCGCTCCTCGTCCGGCAGGGTGATCATCGGGCCGCCGGCCACGGCGATCCCGACGGCCGGGGACATGCCGACCGACTCGGTGACCGGGTCGACCACCTGGTCGATCTCCTCGAGGATCATGTCGAGCCCGGCCGGCCCACCCACCGCCTCGGGCCCGACCTCGTCTCGACCCGATCCGGTCGGACGGGAGGAGTGATCATCCGGATCGGTCACGCTGTCGAGTCTCGTCCACAGGTCGGGTCCGACTCAATTGTCGACTCGATCGCCGGTTCGATCGACCCGCCCACGACCAGACTCACGCGCAGAGCCACGCCCGCAGCCGCGGTCTGACCCTCCACCACTGCCCCCACGCCCCCGTCGACCACATCGCCCCCCACGTGCCGTTCGTGTGCCACCGCCGTAACCGGTCTGCCCCAGCGCCGGCCTATCTACCCCCGTTGCCCCGTTGCCCCGTTGCCCCGTTGGCCCCACCGGCACCGCTCGCCCCTGCTTGCCTCCGGGTGCCTCCGCGGTCAGGTGACCGGCTGCCCCGATCGCCCCGGCCGCCCAGCTCGGCGAGGGACCATCGGGGCGTCCCGGCCGGTGGAAGAGGCCCTCGAACCCGGGTTCCGGACCGAGGG
>CAZNLF010000100.1:0-3525 GCA_964573595.1 uncultured Acidimicrobiaceae bacterium
TGGTCCGGCTCGACCGTCTCGGTTCCCGTGCCGGGGTCGTCGAGGCGGTTGACCGGCATGCCGTTGGGTGGGGTGGGTTGGGTCCTCGCCGCCGCCGGCACCGGTACCGGCGCCGGCGCCGCGGGCGACCAGTGCGTCGGGAGGACCGGGGAGCCCCCCGGCGGGCCGGGCCCGGCCGTCGTCCCCCATGGGTCGGTGGCACTGTCTGCGTCCGTCCCACCGACCGGGGGTCCGGTGGCGGCTCCGTCCAACATCCCGAGCGCCGCCATCTCCGGGACAAGGGCACCCTTGGTGACCAGGTACACCTTGGACAGCACGAGCATGGCGAACGCCTCGGGGAACAACAGCAGGGAGTGGATGTCACGGGCCAGGAACGGGCACAGGGCCGCCCGACCGACGGCGGAGGCCACCACCATGGCCCGGCGGGCCCCTCGGCTGCGGTCGATGATCGGTCCGAGTGCCGGCGCCACCACGGCGAACGGGCCCATGGTCAACAGCAGGTACAGGATCACCTTGTCCTTGGCCGCCGTGGGGGAGATCGAAAAGAACAGGGAGCCGGCCAGGGAGACGGCGAACATGGTGTCCCCCGCCGTCATGAGGACATGGGTCAGGGCCAGCCGACCGAACGGCCTGCGCTGATCGAACAGGTCCGTGATCGCCGACCGGGCCAGGCGCCGGAACTGGTCACTGCGCTCACGAACGCCCACACCGGCATGGTAGGCGCCGACCCCGCCGGTGCCGGCGCATCCGGGGCCGAGCCGGACGCCCCGGTCGGCGCCGCCCGGTCATCACCCGGAAGGTGCAGGTACCGACGGCGGTACTATGCACGGACCGCCGCCCTCGATGCCCGGGAGATCCAGATGCCGGTCCACGCCTACGTGCTGATCCAGACCGAGGTGGGAAGGGCGGCCACCGTGGCCCGCACCGTCGCCACCCTCGACGGGGTGGTGGCCGCCGAGGGCGTGACCGGTCCCTACGACGTGATCGTCCGGGCGGAGTCGGGGACGGTCGACGAACTGGGCCAGATGGTCGTCGGCCGCATCCAGCTGATCGAGGGGATCACGAGGACCGTGACCTGTCCGGTGGTCAACCTCTAGTCACATCGGCGCCGACGGGACCACCGCGGCGGCCGGGATCCGGGCTTCAGCGGATGGCGCCCGAGGAGCGGAGATCGGCTACCTCGCTCCGCTCGAGGCCCCAGTCGGCAAGCGCCTCGTCGGCGTGCTGGCCCGGGTTCGGCGGTGGCCTCCGGATGGCGCCCGGTGTGCCGGTGAAGCGTGGAGCGGGCGCCGGCTGCAGTACGCCGGCCACCTCGGTGAACGTCCCTCGGACCTGGTTGTGGGGATGCGTCGGGGCCTCGGCCAGCGACAGCACCGGGGCGGCACAGGCGTCACTGCCCTCGAAGACCTTCTCCCACTCGGCCCGGGTGCGCGAAGCGAACACCTGGGCGAACCGCTCCTTCATGGCCGGCCAGGCCTTCCGATCGTTCTGGTCCGGGAGGTCCTCGTCGTCCAGTCCCATGAGTCGCACCAGCTCGGCGTAGAACTGGGACTCGATGGCACCGACCCCGATGAACCCGCCGTCCGAGGTCTCGTAGACCTCGTAGAAGGGAGCGCCGGTGTCGAGGATGTTGGTGCCCCGTTCGTCCAGCCAGACCCCGGCATCCCGGAGGGTGAACGTCATGGCCATGAGGGCCGCGGCCCCGTCGACCATGGCCGCGTCGACCACCTGGCCGGCACCCGTCTGCCGGGCGCTGATGATGGCGGCGCACATGCCGAACGCCAGCATCATGCCCCCACCGCCGAAGTCGCCGACCAGGTTGAGGGGTGGCAGCGGCCGATCCCCGGCCCGACCGATGGGTTCGAGCGCGCCGGCCAGCGCGATGTAGTCGATGTCGTGGCCGGCCGTCGCAGCCATCGGGCCCTCCTGTCCCCAGCCCGTCATCCGGCCGTAGACCAGCTTCGGATTGCGCGGGAGGCAGATGTCGGGGCCCAGGCCCAGTCGTTCGGCGACTCCCGGCCGGAAGCCCTCCATCAGGCCGTCGGCACCTTCCACCAGTCGGAGGACCAGTTCGACCCCCTCAGGATGCTTGAGGTCCACTGCTACCGAACGCCGCCCCCGGTTCATGAGGTCGACATGGGGGGCCGTGAGAGGCGGGTAGCTCGCCCGGTCGGCCCGGTCTATCCGGACGATGTCGGCCCCCGCGTCGGACAGCATCATCCCGGCGAACGGCGTGGGCCCGAGCCCGGCGAGCTCGATGATCCTGACGCCGTCGAGCGGCCCGCTCATCGGGCACCGTCGACGTTCCGGGCCGCAACCCTCGCCCCCCGGCACCATCCTGTGGTCGAAGAAGTCATGGCGGGATGGTTGCCGTTTCGCCCCGGTGAGGTCAAATGCACGACCACCCACGGTCAGTCCGCCCGGACGGCGTAGCCTCCGATCGCACACTCGGAGCACGACCGCAAGGAGGGTGCGGGTGCCACCTGCACGGACAGCCACAGGGCCGGGCCGCATCAATCTCATCGGCGACCACACCGACTACAACCGGGGCCTGGCGCTGCCCATGGCCATCGACCTCGGCGTGACCGTGACGTTCGCACCGGACGGTGGTGATCATCTGTCCGTGTCGTCGGACGCCTTCGGCGGCGGGATCAGCCTCCCGATCCGAGTGGACGCCGACGCCGGGGCAATCGATGCGATCGAGCCTTCGTGGGCCCGCCTCGTGGCCGCCATGGTCGCCACGACGGGGACGGCCACCGGCGGCCGCCTGGAGATCACCACCACCCTGCCGACGGGGGCGGGCCTGTCCTCGAGCGCAGCCCTGTCCGTCGCCCTGGCCGAGGTCTTCGACGGTACCGGAAGTGCGGAGGAGGTCGCCCGCCACGGCCAACAGGCCGAACATCTCATCGGTGCACCGATCGGTGCCATGGACCCGCTGGTGTGCGCGGGCGCCACCGCCGGGCACGCCCTCCTCATCGACTTCTCCACGCTGACGAGCCGCCAGGTGGCGGTGCCACCGGATCTCGACATCGTGGTGGCCGAGTCGGGGCAGCGGCGCACCGTGCGGTCGTCGGCGTATGCCGCGCGTGTGGCCGAGTGCGAGGCCGCCGCCGCCCTGATCGGTCCCCTGGGCCTGGCCCGGCCGTCGGACCTGACCGCCCTCGCCGATCCGCTGCTGGAGCGGCGGGCGCGACACGTCGTCACCGAGTGTCGACGGGTCCTGGCCTTCGCCGCCGCGCTCGAGGCCCACGACTTCGTTGCCGCCGGTCGGCTCATGGCCGAGAGCCACCGGAGCCTGGCCGGCGACTTCGAGGTCTCCACCGCGGAGCTCGACCGGCTCGTGGGACGGCTCGAGTCGATTCCCGGGGTCTTCGGTGCCCGGATGACCGGCGCCGGCTTCGGTGGCTGCGTGGTGGCGCTCAGCCGACCGGGCGCCGTCGATCTCGGGCGGTTGGACCACCCCGCCTGGCGGGTCCATCCCTCGGACGGAACGGTGGCGCGGAGAGCTCTCCCGGCCCCGGGGAA
>CAZNLF010000100.1:3625-9842 GCA_964573595.1 uncultured Acidimicrobiaceae bacterium
GCGGTGGCGGCTGCAGGTCCGTCGGCCGATCACTTTTGGAAATAACATTCAGTTGGTATGGCGTTGGCGTTGGCGATTGGGCGGGTCCGGTGCCGGTCACGCCGGTCGGTCAGCCGCGGTGCCGGTCAGCAGCGGTGCCGGTCGGAGCCGGTCAGTCCGGGGGCAGGCCGGGGCCAGGCTGGGCATCCCGGCCCGGGACATGGGGAGGGATCCGGCGGTTGATCACCCGCTGGAGGACGACCGGCCTGCGCACATCGTCGATCCACCGCACCGACTCCTCACCGACGATCTCCAGCTCGAGGCGCCCGGTGCCGATCAGGCGGCGCGGCAGCGACTGGACGGCCACGACCGACAGGATGTCGGCGAAGCCGGTCTCGGCGTAGAGACGGGAGCCGACGCCCCACTGCTCGACCAACCGCACCGACGTCACCACCAGGCTGGTCGTCCTCCAGCGCACCACCCGCACGACCAGCCAGGCACAGGGGACGGCCACCAGCGATCCTTCCACCCAGTGGAGGGCGACGGACGTGTGCGGGATGCCGACGTCGAGGGCCACCCCCACGGCGACGGCGACCAGCGAGACCAGCAGGGGGGCGGTGAGGAAGGACCAGTGGGGCTTGAGGTCGACCAGGACCTTCTCCCCCGGCAGGAGGCTGAGCCGGTGGACGGCCAAACGCCTCAGCCCAGCTTGCCGGCGATCGACCCCGCCGATCGGAGCACCGTGCCGTCGGCGCCGGCGGCCGAGTAGGCGTGGGTGGGCCGCTGGCAGGCCTCGGCCAACAGGTCACCGAGCAGGGTGGCAAAGGGCAGCGTCGGTGCCACCCACAGATAGCGGGCCAGCGAACCGGGGATGGTGTTGATCTCGTTGACGACGAACTGCTCGCCGTCGGACAGGTAGTCGATGCGGGCGACGCCGCGCACCCCGGCCAGTGCGGCGATCCTCTCGGCTGCGACCCGGAGGCCCTTCTCCAGCTCGGAGGAGATCTGTGCCGGCAACTCCCGATTGGCACCGGCCATCCCCTCCCCGGCCACGTACTTGTCCCGGTAGTCGAGGATGTCCGTCGAGCCGGAGGCCCGGATCGGACGCTCCACGGCCGAGAGCTCCACCGTCGGCCACGTGCGCACGCCCACCTGCAGGTCGGTGAGGTCCGGACGATAGGGCTCGACCACCGCCCCGTAGGCCAGGTGCGCGTTGGCGGACAGCCGGGCCCTGGCGGTCGCCAGGTCCTGGACGACGTCGATCCCGATGGACGAGCCACCGAACCGCGGCTTGACGATGAACGGCCCGTCGAAGGGCGGTGGGTCCCCGTCGGGGACGAGCAGCACTCGGGGCAGCGTGGGGAGACCGGCGGCCGAGACGACCGCGCCGAAGGCCAGCTTGTCCATGCCGAGGGCGGCGCCGGCGACGGTCGGGCCCGTGTAGCGGATGTCGGTCAGGTCGAGGATGGCCTGCAGGGTCCCGTCCTCGCCGGGGCCCCCGTGACAGCAGACCAACGCGGCGTCGATGTCGATCGGGCGCGACCGGCCGAGCCGGCCGCCCTGTTCGGCGAACCCACCGCCCGGGACGGCGTTCAACTGCAGTCTCGTCGCCCCCCGGGGCACGCCCTCGAGGAAGGCCTCGGCCTCGAGGGCGGGATCCACCTCGTACCAGTCGCCCGTCTTCGACCAGTAGAGGGCCCGTAACCTGCCCGACCCGACCGCCCCGCCGGGACCGGCGCCGAGGCCTCGGGCGGCCTGCAGGCCGGTGAGCACGCTCACGTCGTGCTCGGGCGACGGACCTCCGAAGATGACGGCGACGTCGGGCACGGTGGGTTGACTCCTCCGATCGGGGGTTTCGACGGCTGGAGCCTCCGGGCGGCAGACCCGCCCGACGGCTCAGCTGTTCAAGGGTAGTGGTCCGGCAGATCGTTCTCGTACAACACCGTGTCGCCCGGGGCGAGGTGGGTCCGGACCCACTCGACCGCCTCGGTGCGGTCTCCGACCTCGGTGACCGTCAGCGAGGACCCCGACACCGAGGCCACGCCGGCCAGCAGCGCCCGACGGTTGGTCCGGCCCACGATCAACAGGTGGTCGGCGAGCGCGGCGATGGCCGCGCCGAAGTGCCGGTTCTCGTCGAACTGGCGGCGCCCGAGCTCGACCATCCCCGGTGTCACCACCACCAGCCGGTGCGACCCCTCCGGCGAGGTCTCATCCCGGTCGGCTCCGTGGCCCAGGGCACCGAGCGCCTCGGTGGCACCGGCCGGATTGGAGTTGTAGGTGTCGTCGAGGATGGTCACACCGGAGGCGGACCGGACCGACTGCAGGCGGTGGTCGGCCGCCGGCATGCCGGCGAGGCGTTGACCGACGACCGAGGGGTCGACCCCGAGCACCAGCGCCACGCCGATGGCGCACGCCAGATTGGACGGCTGCACGCCGGTGGGGACGGGGATGTCGGCGGCCAGCAGGGCCCCGTGGGCGAACGCCGACACCGTGGTCCCGTCCGCGCTCCTCTCGACGCAGACGTCCGCCGAGCGGTCCGTCGCCGAGCACCGCACGACCCGCTTCCCCCGGGCGGCGGCCTGGCGCGCCACCTCGGCCAGCCGGGGGTCGTCGACCGGGATGACGACGTCGCCCGCCGTCCCGAGGATCTCGGATTTGGCCTCCACGATCCGGTCCTCGGTACCGAACCGCTCGAGGTGCACGGGGCCGATGGCGGTGATCACGGCGACGTCGGGCGGGCACCACTCGCACAGGTCGGCGATCTCCCCGGGACCGTAGGTGCCCATCTCCGCCACGAACACCTCCGTGCCGTCGGCCAGGTGCTCGTTGACGGCCCGGGCCAGTCCGGCCCGGTTGTTGAAGCTCGCCGGTGTCGCCACCACGGAACGGTCGGGCCTGAGCAGTTGGGCGATGTGCCCCTTGGTCGAGGTCTTGCCGTACGAGCCAGTGATGGCCACCACGGTCGGACCGACGCGGGCCAGCCGTGCGGAGGCGTCGTCGACGAAGTGACCGGAGAGTCGGCGCTCCAGCGGGGTCGTGGCCAGGCAGGCGGCGTCGACGAGCAGGGGGACGACGAGAGCGGCCAGCACGGCCAGCGGCGCGGCCCACCCGATGGCGACCCCGACCGCCACCACCACGACCTCGAGCACGGCCCAGACCGCGGCCAACGTCTTCAGACGCCGGGTCCACGCCAGCGGTGACGTCCGCCCCTTCAGGGTCAGGCCGAGCGGCCCGGCGGCGACCACTCCGGCGACCACCACACCGACCAGCGGCCACCACAGGGACGCGACGGCCGCAGCCAGGGCGGCGGCGGCCAGCGCCGTGTTGGCCGGGGTGGTGCGCCACCAACGACCGGCGAACCGGGTGACCGAGCCGGCCAGGTAGTGCTCGCGCTGGGCCACGCGCAGCCACCGGAGACCGCCGGGCCCACAGGCCAGGACGCAGGCCGCGACCGTCACCCAGGCGACCCCGCGGTGCCAGGCCGCCACCTGCAGGGACCCCGTCACCGGGGTACCCAGGGTCGCCGTCACCGGGGCGAGCAGACCTCCCCCCGTCACGGTCGGACACCGAGGATGACCTGGCGCAGATCACCGGGCGCCTCGGTCGGCGTGAGATGGCCGATGCCCGGCAGCGTGACCAACGTCGCCGACGGGAAGATCGGCTGGGACCGGACCGCCACCTCGAGCGGCACCTCGGTGTCCTCCTCGCCCCACACCAGGTCCACCCGGCAGTCGACGGCGGCCATGGCGTCGGCGTACTGCTCGCCGATGAGCCGCACGAAGACGTCCCGCATGACGCCCTGGGCCGCCCGGTAGTCGGGGGACCCGTAGCGCTGGCGCATGGCCTCCATGCGATCCTCCCCCACCAGGCCCATGGCGTGGAGCCGCCGGGCCACCCGGTAGGCGGGGGCGGGGCGGGCCCGTCGGCCCTGCCGGTCGAGCAGGGGCACGCCGGTGAGCACCAGTCTGTCGATGCGGCCCGGCACCAGCCCGTAGAGCGGGATCGCCACCCGGCCCCCGAACGAGTGCCCGACCACGACCACGCGTTCGGCCAGGACCCCGGGCTCCTCGAACAGGGGCAGCAGGTGGGAGGCGTACTCCTTCGATCCCCAGGGCTCCGGCGGGGGTGGGGTGGCGCCGAAGCCGAACAGGTCGGGGGCGACGACACCGAAGCCCGGCGGACCGGCCGAGCCAGCCGGAGCGTCGGGGGCGGGCGGGGCGTCGGCGCCGGCCGGATCGGGATCCACCGGGTCGAACACGGGCGAGAAGTCCTGGTGGCTGCGCTGCCAGCCGTGCAGGGCGAGCACCGTCGCGGGACCGTGCCCCCAGGTGCCGCCGAACACCTGACCGCCGGCGAACGACTTCAGCACCGGCACACCCTACCGACCCCCCGAGCGGAGGTGGGCCACGGTGCCTCCGCTGGCGGCGAGCCTCCGGGCCGGCACACCCGGCCGATAGCCTCGCCTACCGTGCGACCAATCGACCCGTCCGCGGAACGCCCGGCCTCGGGTGACCCGCTCGAGCGGGCGCTGGCCGGACTCACCCCGCCCCAGCACCGGGCGGTGGTCTCCGACGCGCCCTCGCTCTGCATCGTCGCCGGCGCGGGCTCGGGGAAGACACGGGTGCTCACGCTGCGGGCGGCCCGGCGGATCCGGGACGGTTCGGCCGACGCCGACCACACGGTCGTGTGCACCTTCACCCGCAAGGCCGCCCACGAGCTGAAGGCTCGGCTTGCCCTGTACGGCGTCACCGTGTCGACCCCCGGCTCCGGCGGCGGCGTGCCGAGCCCAGGAGCGCGCGCCGGAACGCTCCACCAGCTGGCCCTGACCCTCCTTCGGCGCTACGCGCTGGACAGCGGGCAACCGCCGCCGTCGGTGACCGAGCACCACTACCGGATCATCAGGGATCTCGTCGGCGACCCGGCCCTCGCCGCGGCCGCAGAGACGGAGATCGGCTGGGCCAAGGCACGGTGCCTCACACCGGACGAGTACCCCGCTGCGGCCGGGGCGTCCGGTCGGACCACACCGGTCGAGCCCGAACGCATCCAGCAGATCTTCGTCGACTACGACCTCGCCCTGGCCCGCCGCCGGTCGCTCGACCTCGACGACGTGCTGGTGCGCTCGGGCGACCTGCTCCTCCACGACCCCGGCTTCGCCGAGGGGATGCACTGGCGGTACCGGCACCTGTCGATCGACGAGTTCCAGGATGTGAACCCGGCCCAGTTCCGCCTGATCGAGGCGCTGATGGGGACGAGGCGCGACCTGTGCGCCGTGGGCGATCCCAACCAGGCCATCTACGGCTGGAACGGCGCCGACCCGACACTGCTGGCCCGGTTGCCCGACGCCGTGCCGGACATGGAGGTGGTCCGCCTCAACGAGAACCACCGCTCGACGCCCCAGGTGGTGGCCGCCGCCGCCGCGGGACTCGGCCGTGCGGCCGCCGCGCCGCCGCGCTCGCTGGCCGCGGACGGGCCGATGCCGGTGGTCACCGCCTACGACGACGAACAGGCCGAGGCCGAGGGTGTTGCCTCCCTCATCCTCGAACGGTCCGAGGACGGCCGGCCCTGGTCGGACCAGGCGGTGCTGGCCCGCACCCATGACCAGCTGTCCGTCGTGGGCGCGGCGCTGCACCGGGCCGGGATCCCCTACCGGATCGCGCCCGGCCCCGAGTCGGCCACCACCGACGCGATCGTCGCGCCCGGTGGGGCCGTCGGCGATGAGCCGGGCCGCCGTCGGGCCGGCCGTGGTCCGGAGCGGGGCGGGCGGGAGGATCGGGGCGCGGCTGGCGAGGGCGCGGTCGAGCTGGCCACGTTCCACCGGGCCAAGGGCCTCGAATGGACGTCAGTGCATGTCATCGGTGTGGAGGACGGGTTCGTGCCCATCGTCTATGCGGCGACCGAGGCGACGCGCGACGAGGAGCGCCGGCTGCTCTACGTGGCCCTCACCCGGGCATCGACGGAGCTCCACTGCTCGTGGGCCCGGAGCCGCACGATGGGGAACGGTCGGCAGATGGAGCGCCAGCCCTCCCCGTGGCTCGCATCGGTGGCCCGGGTGTCAAGGACCGGGAGCGGGCGCATCACACCCCGTGACGCCGGGCGTCGCATCGCCGCCATGAAAGCCGTGCTGGGTCGCTGAGGACAGGATCCGCCCCCGGCACGGTTGTCCGGGCCGGGAGGGACGCCCGGCTGGACGCCCAGCTGAGTTTCCGGTCTAGACATCCCACGACCGTAACTTGTCAAG
>CAZNLF010000101.1:0-6616 GCA_964573595.1 uncultured Acidimicrobiaceae bacterium
GACGCCATGACGAGCGCCGCACCACGGTAGAAGGTGAACGGCGAGACGAGCATCCGTCCGTAGCGGATGGGGACGAGCTCGGGCACCCTGGTGACGGCCTGACGTTCGAGGAGGCTGACCGGGTCCGGGCGATCCGGGGGTGGACTGAACTCCGCCTGAGCCGATCGGGAGGCCACCGACCGTGCCTTCTTCCCCAGATCCACCCGCTCCTGGACGGTGAGGTGCTCGACGGTCCGAGGCTGATGACTCCCGATTGGCTTCGTGCTCTGTTCCACCTTGACTCCTAATCAGCGCCCAGGGACAAGGGGGGCTGGACAGTATTATTACCGCGGGAGGGCACCTGAGCACCGGGGCCGTCCGGACCCAGGGTGGAATGCCCGACCGGCCGGCGTGCGGCGCTGTTCGTCACGCCGACCCCTGGCTGTTGGGGAGACTGCCGGGGAGGCTGGCGAGGAATGCGGCCTCGCTCGCGTACCGGGCGATCAATTTCCTGTTGAGCCAACCGGGGATGCGCTTGACGCCCGCATTCCTGATGAGGTTCGCCACGTCGCCCTCCATCGTGGCGAGCTGGCCGATCCGACGGGACTCCCGCACCATCGAACGGACCCGGCGCAACCGAATTCGCTGATAGTCAGCGAGGGCGGCGACGGGGTCGGCCGCCCGGGCCATGCAGTCAGCCAGGACGACCCCGTCCTCGATCCCCTGGCAGGCACCCTGACCGAGGTCCGGGGTCATCGGATGGGCCGCATCTCCCAGCAGGGCCACCCGGCCGACCGCGAGCGTCCTCGGAACGGAGTCGTAGATGTCCGCAGTGACCAGTTGCTCCTCGGTCGTCCGGTCGATGAGCTCGCTCGTGGGTTCGTGCCAGCCGGCGAAGGACTCGAGGAGGAAGGCCTTCTTGTCGGAAAGAGCCCGATTGGCTCCCTCCGGCATGGCGACATCGGCAGCCCAGTAGATCCGACCGCCGCTCATGCAGCTGGTGATGAACTGCTTACCGCGGCCGACGGACAGGCGAGCCTCGGACACCAGGTCGGACGCATCGTCGAGTACGGCACGCCAGCTGGTCCGTCCGGTGTAACGGGGAGGAGGGTTGGTGGTCATCTGCCGGGTGACCGAATGGATTCCATCACAGCCGAGCACCACCGACGCCCGGAGCTGCTCTCCATTGCTCAGGTCGACCGCACAACGGTCTCCCTCCGCCCTCACCCGCTCGACCGACGTACCCAGTCTCATCGGGATCCCCTCGGCCGCCCCGAGCAGCACGCTCTGCAGATCCGCCCGGTGGACGACCAAGGTGGGCATTCCCAGTCGTCGGTCGAGCCGACTCTGGTCGAGCCTCAGGATCTGCCGTCCCGTCCACTCGCAGATGACCCCGTCAGGCTCCTCGCTTCCGATCTCGCGGATGGGCCGCGACAGCCCGATCCTCCCCAGGGCCGCAAGTGCGTTCGGCCACAGGGAGAGAGCGGTTCCCGACTCGCGAAGAGCAGCGTCCCGTTCGACGATCAGAACCGGGACTCCCAACCGGCCGATGGCGACGGCTGTCGTCAGTCCGGTGATTCCGGCCCCGATCACCACGACACCGACGTCACTCGACACCACCATGGTCTCCTTCACTGGCGTCACGCTCTCCCGTTACTCCCATCGGAACCCGACCGGCCCAGCGTCCGAACGGCCCAGCGTCCGACCCGCCCGGTGTCCGACCCGCTCAGGATGTCACCCACCGAGGATCTCACCCGCTCGGCGTCACACCTCCTGAGGATAGGGAACCTGGTCTGAGCTCTCCGGATGGAGGTCCCCTATGCCGGCACGAACGACCACGGTGGACCGGCAACCCGGGCAGCGCCGGGATCGGGCCACAACGGGCCGATCACGAGGGCATCGCGTTCCATGGCCCACGTCAATTCGCCCTCCAGCGCCTCGTAGGCGGTGACCGGCTCTGCGTGCTGACCGGGCATGATCCCTCCGCTCGCCTGGACGGGGTTCACCGCGAGGTGGCCGACGAAGACGGCACCGTCCCCGATCCTGAGCACGGAGTGGCCGGGGGTGTGTCCGCCGGTCAGCTCCATCGATACCCGCGGTGCGATCTCGACGGGAGGTTCGATGCCACGGACTGCTCCCTGCTCGACCAGCTCCCCGAGGGCGGGACCGCCGAGTGCCGCCGGGTTCGCGTCCACATAGGCGAGCTCGGCGGTGCTGATGACGATGCGCGCATTCGGGAACAGCGGTGTCCACTGCCTCGGGCCCTTGACCGACGCGATCATCCCGATGCCGTCGAGGTGGCTCATGACCACGGTGTCCACACACTCGACGGGGAAGCCGGACGATGCCATGGCCGAGATCACCGCCTCCTCGTGACCCACCGCCTCCGGGCCGGTGCGAAGGAACTCGTCGGCCGCGCCACACGGGTCGACGACGATGGTCTGGTCGCCCGACTCGATCACCCAGACCGCCTGCCCGATGACGACCTGGCCTTCTGTCGTGGCCCAGTTCGGGACGGACCACGGCACACCCGCCACGTCCTGGGCGGTCATGCCCACCACCTCGGGCCCCAGCGGGACGTCGAAGTACGGCACGCGCGTGAGCCGGATCTCACCGATGGTAAAGCTCGGCACCGTCCCAGTATCACCCACCAGGCCGGGCTGGGACAGCCCGAAGGCGAGCAGTGTCGGAGTGGCAGCGACCGCCGGCGCCGGCCCTCCGGCGCGACGGGGCGCCGACTCGGCAGGCTCCGAGGGGAAGGTGCCTCCGACCAGGCGTGTTATCCGGCTGACGCGTTGAGGGCCGCGGTGATGTCGTCGATCGCCGCCTGCTCCGGCTCGCTGACCTCTTTCCCGTGCTCGCGGTGGGCGGACGCGACCTTCTGGGCCAGGGTGACGATGAACCGGCGGTACTCGTCCACCTCGGCCGGCGTGGCCTTGCGCTCGAGGAGGGCCACCGAGTCGCTCAGGTGCTGCAATCCGTGCTGCTTGAGTTCCTCCGGGGAGTGATACCGGGTGTGATCCCGCTCGGGCTTGGCGGCGACGATCTCGTCCAGCAGCTCGCTCTCGCCGTGCTGCTGACGGGCCTCGACATAGGACTTGGCGATGGCGATGGTCTCGCGGAGCGAGCCACCCCGTTGGGCCGTGACCACGATCATGCCGGCACTTGGGGGCGATTCCAGGATGAGTTGCCACTCCTCGGTCGTGAAATCAGCCTTCGTGGTCATGTCCTGTCTCCCATCGTCTCGTGCTCCGCTACACCGTGTGCCGTAGACACCGTAGCGACCGTCACCGTCACTGTCACCGTAGGCAGCGTCACGCCGTAGGCACCGCCGTGTACCGTGCTGCACACAACGTGCTCGGAGCCTCGTACTCAGAGACCCGTGGTACATCCGTCGCTGTCGGGCGGAGGGAAGACCGAGGCCTTGGCTCCCTTGGCCGCGCTGGAGTAGGCACGGACGGTGGCAGCGCCGAAGGCCGCGGTGTAGGAGGTCCAGGGGTAGCACCCGCCCTGGTGGAGCCCGCCGATCACACCGACGACGAGCCAGCCCCGGCCGCTCCGCTGGAGCCAGGGTGCACCGCTCGTCCCATCGACGTACGGATTGCAGTTGAACGCCGGGTACACTCCGCGCCGATAGACGCGGGCCGTGCAGGTGAGGGGCTCGTCGTCACTGCCGACGGCATAGGCGGGGACGGTGACCTCCGTGCCCGACGCGGGACCGTCGCCGAGCCGGTTGGCCCCCGTCACCTCCTGGATCTGCCGTGTGCGCCCACTCACCCGGTGGGGGGCGACGACGAGGAAGGAGAAGTCGCGCTGGGGATCCCGGTGAGCGATCCATCCCGGTGCGCCGTAGGCGCCGACGACCGTCCACGAGCCGAACGGCTCGACGCCGTCACGGTAGCCGGGGGCGAAGGTGTAGCCGTCCACCGTACCGGCGACGCAGTGCGCCGACGTGACCAACAGGTCCCCCGCGGCGCTGGCCACCACGCTCGCCGTGCACGAATGCACCCGACTACCCGGGGGGAACAGCGGCCCAACTGTCCTGACCCCCGGGAAGTGATGCGCCGCCGGGGTACCGGGTGGCGCCTTTCCGACGGTGACGGCGGCGCCGGCGGTGGGGCCACCGACCGTCGTGATGACGCTCACGGGAAACACCATGGCCACGAGCGCGACGGCAAGGGCTCGGGAGCGCATGCGGAGAGGTTACTAACCTCCAGACGATCTCCATGGGGCGCCCCTGGCGAGCCGTCACCACCGTCCCACCGGCCCACCGTCCCGCGATGCCTGCTGACGTTGAGGCGATCAAGATTGACGGTTGCCCCGTCGTGACTGACGATGTCGACATGACGGAGTCCGCTTACGACATGCTCGCAGTCGTCCGGGCGGCAGTAGGCATACCGGATGACACCATCCCGGTGGAGCTCACCGACGGTGGCTCATTACCGTCTGTGTTCGCGGTGAGCGACCTGGCGCAGGCATCGGTGGCCGCCGCGGGTGTGTCCCTCGCCTCGCTGATGGCGCTCGACAGCGGGAGGAAGCCTCCGGAGGTGACCGTCGACCGTGAGCTGTCCTCTGCATGGTTCCGGTCATCACTCAGGCCGCAGGGCTGGGAGCTTCCGCCACCGTGGGACGCGGTGGCCGGCGACTATGCCACCGGAGACGGATGGATCAGGCTGCACACCAACGCGGCCCACCATCGGGCGGCGGCGATGGCCGTGCTGGGCGTTCCCGAGGACCGCACGAGCGTGGCGACCGCCGCTCGGTCCTGGTCCGCCGAGGAACTGGAGGCGCAGGTCGTCGGGGCCGGCGGTGCCGCCGCAGCGATGCGACCGCTGGGCGAATGGCGTGGCCATCCCCAGGGTCGGGCAGTGGCGAGCGAGCCACTCCTCCGCGTCGAGCGGACATCGACCACCGAGCGACGTGGATCGTTCGGACGAGACGACCGGCCGCTCGACGGACTGCGGGTGCTCGACCTCACCCGGATCCTCGCCGGACCGGTCGCCACCCGGCTGCTCGCCGGCTGGGGGGCCGAGGTACTGAGGATCGACCCACCTGACTGGGACGAGCCGGCCATCGCCCCGGAGGTGACGCTGGGCAAGCACTGTGCCCGTCTCGACCTCCGTACGCCTGAGGGGAGGAACCGCTTCCTCGAGTTGCTTCGCACCGCAGACGTACTCGTGCACGGGTACCGATCTGACGCACTGGACGGACTGGGCCTGGGCCACCGTACCCGTGAAGAGGTGCGTCCCGGTCTGGTGGACGTCAGTCTCGACGCCTATGGCTGGACGGGTCCATGGGCGGGACGTCGGGGATTCGACAGCCTGGTCCAGATGAGCACGGGCATCGCCGAGGCCGGCCGAGTCACGGCCGGGGTGGATCACCCGGTATCCCTGCCCGCGCAGGCCCTCGACCATGCCACGGGCTATTTGTTGGCGGCCGCCGTCATCGCCGGCGTCGCCCTGCGGCAGACCGACGCGGTGGGAAGCCGATGGCGGGCATCGCTGGCCCGCACGGCCGACCTGCTGATCGGTGCCGGAACACGTGGCGCCGACACAGGAGGCCGGCCATCACCACCTGCCCCGACCGGGCCCATCGAGCGAACCGCGTGGGGTGACGCCCTGCGCCTCCGGCCGCCGCTGACGGTGACGGGAGCACCCTTGCGGTGGTCCCTACCGGCTCGGGCGCTCGGCTCGGACGAGGCCTGCTGGCAGGAGTGAAGTGACCGGGCACTGCTGCGGGTCCGGGGCACTCGGGCCGATGGGTCGCCCGCCATCGAGCCGCACACCGCTCGACCCTCCTTCTGTCCCTCCGAGATGGGCCGACTGCCCTGGACTCAAGTGGTGGTGACGTAACTCGGCGGCGGAATCGTGCCCGGCCCGGTGCTCAGACAGGCGTCGGCGATCGTCGGGTCGATCGGAGTGGCCAGGGTCGGTGGCGTCAGGAATGCCGGTGGGCTGGTGAGGTCGACACTGTCGAGGAGGTTGTCCGCATTGGCGTCCCGGTAGGTGAGGGCCGGCAGGTTCCACTTGGTCTCGACCAGCTTGAGGATGGAGGTGAAGTCGTGGACCACTTCCGACACGTAGTTCTCGCGGGCGAACGGTGACACGATGCCCGACGGGACCCTGAACCCGTAGCGGCCGAACACCGGTCCGGGTGGATCGGTCGAGGCGAACATGGGAGCCACTGCGTCCGGCTTCACCGCCTTCGGCGGCGGTACATGGTCGTAGTAGCCGCCACCTTCGTCATAGGTCCACACCAACAGCGTCTCGTGCCACTGCGGCGAAGCCATGACCGCGTTGATCACCTGCGACAGGAACTGGTCGCCGTACTGGACGTCCTGGGGGTCCTCCTCGGACGACATCCCGAAGTCGGGGTCCACCATGCTGTAAGGGGGCAGATTTCCGGCCTTGGCGTCAGCGAAGAACTCGCTGATCCCGACGGCGTTCGAAGAGATGTCCGTCATGCCGGCCAGGTAGAGCCAGATCAGGTACGACGGGGTGTTCGAGTAGTAGTTCTTCCACGAGATGTCGTAGGTGTTGAGCGTCTCGAAGATCGTCCCGTTGGGAGGCTTGTCCGTGTTCAGGTCATCGGCGATGAGACCCAGGGACGTGCCGGCCATGAAGTAGCGGCGGTTCGG
>CAZNLF010000101.1:6716-9839 GCA_964573595.1 uncultured Acidimicrobiaceae bacterium
GGCGCCACCACCGACTTCTTCGGCCACGGATTGGAGTTGGTGGGCTGGCCATCCGAGTCGAGCGTGAAGCCGGCACCGTTCGCCAACATCCCGAGAACGCTGTCGTAGGTGTGGTTCTCCATCATCACGGCGACGATGGTGGTGATCTCGGGGAGTTGGTCGCTGCCCGCCGGAGCATCCGGATTCGGCAGCATGCCGGGGCCGGGCTTCTTCGATCGCGACGGGGCAGTGGTACCGACCTGCCGTGGGCCCGCACCGGCACCGCCGGACGACAGCCCGATCGTGGCGGCTCCGGCCAACGCCCCCCCGAGTAGTGCTCGACGTGATACCTGCCTCGGATCGCTCATGACCAGCCACGCTAACAACGGCCCCGCCGGGTGACAATCGGAACTGGCCGGGTGCCAATCGAACCGGAGATCATATCCCGGGTCACCGCCGATGCTGGTCGGAGCGGTGTCGGCACGGGCTGGGCTTTCGCGCCATTCCCGCCAGGAGCGACTCAGCCGGTGGGGTGACGTCCCCTAGGCTGGAATTGTGACCGGACCGGACGGGGACCGCAGTGCGACCGACCAGGCCGGGCAGGGAAGACCGGTGCCGGCCTCTCGCCTCCAGGGGTTCGGTGTAACCATCTTCGCCGAGATGTCGGCCCTCGCCGAGCGGACCGGATCCATCAACCTCGGGCAGGGTTTCCCGGACTCGGACGGGCCCTCCGTCATGTCCGAAGCGGCAGTCGACGCCATCCGGGGCGGCAAGAACCAGTACCCCCCGGGCCAGGGTACGCCCGAGCTTCGCCAGGCCATCGCCGCCCACCAGCGGCGCTTCTACGGGCTGGAGCACGACCCGGACAGCGAGGTACTGGTCACCGCAGGTGCCACCGAGGCCATCACCGCGGCCGTGCTGGCGTTGTGCGAGCCCGCCGACGAGGTCGTGATGTTCGAACCGTACTTCGACTCCTATGCCCCCGCGGTGGCCATGGCCGGGGCCGTCCGCCGGGTGGTCCCGCTCAGACCACCGTCATGGGCATTCGACATCGACGAGTTCGGTGCGGCCATCACGCCGCGGACGAGGCTGGTGTTGCTCAATTCGCCCCACAACCCGACAGGGAAGGTGTTCGATGCCGAGGAGTTGGCCGCCATCGCCCAGGTGTGCATCGACGCCGATGTCCTGGTGGTGACCGACGAGGTGTACGAACACCTGGTGTTCGAGGGACGGCACGTGCCGATGGCCTCCCTGCCCGGTATGGCCGAACGCACGCTGACGGTGTCGAGCGCCGGAAAGACCTTCTCGTTCACCGGGTGGAAAATCGGCTGGGTCTGCGGTCCTGAGGCACTGGTGACGGCGGTGAGGACGGCCAAGCAGTTCATGACCTATGTCAACGGCGCCCCCTTCCAGCCAGCGGTCGCCATCGGCCTCGGACTGCCGGACGAGTTCTTCTCCGGCGCCGCCTCTGACCTCGCGCTCAGGCGGAACCGACTGTGCGACGGGCTGAAGAGCGCCGGTTTCGACGTCTACCGACCCATGGCGACGTACTTCGCCATGGTCGACGTCAGTGCCGTCGGTAAAGTGGACGGCGTCGAATTCTGCAGACGGCTCCCCGAACGCTGCGGGGTGGTCGCGGTCCCGGCATCCGTGCTCTACGACGATCGTGATGCCGGTCGGTCGTTGGTGCGGTTCGCGTTCTGCAAACGACCAGAGGTGATCGACGAGGCGGTCCGGCGCCTGCTCAGGTTCTAGCGTGGCGAGCACCGAGGAAGCCTTGACGTGGACGCTTGCTTCAGGGGATGGGCCGTGACCCCATCATCGCCGCGCCGGCCGAGGTGTTGAACGCCGCGACCCCGACTGGTTGCCGGGCGATCGAAGGCGACCGAACAGGGAAATCGGCGATCGGTCCGTCGTTGTCGTCAGCCGGGTTGAAGCCCTTCCGGGTCATCTTTCCCCAGGACTTCTTGCCGCGGACATAGCTGACGACTCCCCGGATGCGCCACCACAGCGTGAGCTGCCGGTAGCCGAGGTTCTCGAGCACGGCCCACACCACGAGCAGCGCCCGGTCACGGGCCCTTCCGTAACGACGGAACGAAAGCTCCTCGAGCATCAGCGCCAGCATGGAGAGCAGGATGCCGAGTCCGCAGGCCAGCGAGAAGAACAGTATGGCGAACAACGCTGACAACTGGCCGAACACCAGGCCGGCGGCGACGAGGGCCAGACCGACGATCTCGATGATCGGTGCCATCCATTCGAAGAGCACGAACGCCGGGAACACCACCAGGCCGAGGACACCGAACCGTGGGTTCAACAGCAGCGACCGGTGTCGCCACAGCACATCGGTGAACCCCCGTTGCCAACGCTCCCGCTGACGCCCCAGACCTCTGAACGAGGTCGGGGTCTCGGTCCAGGCCACCGGGTCGGGGACGAACTCCACCCTTGCCGGCTGGCCGGTCTCGTAGCCGTGGCGGCGCAGACGGACGATGAGCTCCATGTCCTCGCCGACCGACCTGACGTAGCCGTTGGTCTCCAGCAGGCTCTGGCGCCGGAACAGGCCGAACGCACCCGAAATCAGGAGGTTGCCGCCCAGGCGGTTCCAGCCGGGACGCCCGAACAGGAAAGCACGCAGGTACTCGACAGCTTGGATCCCGGCCAGTGCCCGATGCGGACCCCGCTCTGATGCCAGTCTCCCCTGCATGACGGTGCAGCCGTTGGCCACCCTGATGGTTGCACCGGCGGCGACGACATCCTGGGAACGGATGAAGGGGCGCACCAGACGACGGAGACCGTCCGGATCGAGGATCGTGTCGGCGTCGATGGCGCACACGAGCTCGCTGGAGGAGATGTTGAGCCCGACGTTGAGCGAGTCGGCCTTGCCCCCGTTGGCCTTCGAGACAACGACGAGGTTCGGGTACTGCTCCGAGCGGAAGATGGCCCGCACCGACTTCGTCTGGAGCCGTTGGTCGTAGATGGGGTGGATGGCCACGAGACCGAAGGTCGAGGTCAGCATCGGAAGCGTCTCGTCCGTTGAGCCGTCGTCGACGACGATGATCTCCAGTCGCGGGTACGTGAGCGTGAGCAGTGCTCGGACGCTCTCTTTGATGCTGGCCTCTTCGTTGTGGGCCGGCACGAGCATCGAGA
>CAZNLF010000102.1:0-9719 GCA_964573595.1 uncultured Acidimicrobiaceae bacterium
CCGGAGGAGGTGGAGTCCCTGGTCGAGGCCCTGCGATTGGAGGACCTCGAGGTCGCCGGCCTCATGGCCGTCGGCCACCCCGGGGGGCCGGAGGAGGCCCGCCCCGGGTTCCGGCTGCTGGTGGCGCGGGCGGAGTCCCTCGGACTGCCGGTGCGTTCGATCGGGATGAGCGACGACTTCGAGGTGGCCGTCGAGGAGGGGTCCACCATGGTCAGGCTCGGGCGCGTCCTGTTCGGCGACCGGGCCCCCCACCGGTGAACGAGGGGCGGCGGGCCCTTCCACCCGTGGGTGAAGCCACGCACTACGCTGTCCGGAGGAGGAATCGATGGCTGCTTCGTTCATGAAAAAGACCATGGCCTATCTGGGTCTCGTCGACGACGACTACGACGACTACGACGACTTCGAGTCACGGTCGCCGGCTCCGGTGGGGCGTACGGCCCAGCGGTCGTCGGTCTCCCCCGATGAGCCCGACGAGCCGACGACGGCCATACCGAGCCCACGCATCCGGACCCTCACCAGGGAGGAGACGGCCGGCACGGCGGTGGCCGCCTCGCCGAACGCCGTGAGCCCCCGGGGGCCGGTCGGATCACCGTCGGTCCGGCCGATCTCGCAGGAGGCGACCAGTGCCCGGGTGCACATCGTCGCCCCCGGCCGGTTCGCCGACGCCCAGGAGATCGCCAACCGGCTCATGAACAACCAGCCGGTCATCGTCAACATGCAGACGGCGGACCGCGACCTCCAGCGGCGGATGATCGACTTCTGCAGCGGTGTGACCTACGCCCTGTCCGGGGGAATGGAGCGGGTGGCCGACGAGGTATTCCTGCTCACGCCGTCTAACGTGAAGGTCTCGGACGAGGAGCGCCAGCGCCTCGCCGACCGCGGTCTGGTCAACCCCTGACCCTGGGCAGCCTGTCTGGCACGCACGGGAAGAGGAGGTGACTCGCCATGGCCGGAATCATCGTGACGGTGCTCTACCTGTTCCTCCTGGTGCTGTTCGCCTACTCCATCCTGAGTTGGGTGACCGCGTCAGGGCGACTGGCCTACGACTCGCCCTTCCACAAGATCCAGCACGTGCTGTCGTCCATCTGCGAGCCGGTGCTGAGGCCGGTCCGGCGCATCATCCCGCCGGTGCGGGTGGGAGGCGTCGGCCTCGACCTCTCGGTCCTCATCGTGTTCCTCGTGATCTCCGCCATCCTCATCCCGTTGTTCTCCGGGTGACGGGTCGGTAGCACCGGGGGATACCGGCGGCGCGGCAGCGGCCCGACCGGCTCCGTCGTAGTCGGAAGATTCACAGCAAAAAACCGTGGATCCCCTGGGCAGCACCGCTAGCATGGCACCATGGACGCCTCCCAGTCAGCACTTGACTCCCTTCGAACGGTCGAGTTCCGAGAGACCCTCAAGGGATATCACCGGGACGATGTCGACGAGTACCTCGAGAAGGCCGCCGTCGAGGCCGAGGGGCTCCAGGAGCAGCTCCGCCAGAGTGGCGAGCGCCTCCGCCAGGCGGCCGAGCGCATCGCCCAACTGGAGTCCGCCCTCGAGCACCGTCCCGAGCCACAGGTCGTCGAGCCGGCGGCGCCCGACGACACCCTCCAGCGCACCCTCCTCCTCGCCCAGAAGTTCGTGGACGAGACCAAGGCCGAGTCGGAGGTCGAGGCATCGAGGATCATCGCCGAGGCCGAGACCAAGTCGCGACTCCTCACCGAGCAGGCCCAGGCGCAGGCGACCAGGCTGGCCAGCGAGTCGGAGCAACGCCTGCGCGAGGAGATCGGCCGGCTCGAGGCATCCCGTTCCAAGCTCGCCCACGACGTCGAGACGATGACCAGACATCTCGAGAGCGAGCGCAGCCGGTTGCGCGGCGCCCTGAGCGAGATCCTGCGGTGGGTGGACGAGAACGTCCAGCCGACGGCCACCCAGTCCGAGCAGCGGGGCGACGGGAGGCCCGAGGCCGGGGCCCAGGGCCCCGCGTCCGGGACCGGCCCGGCCACCGGGGCGCAGACCGGGGCCCAGGGTGGGAACCGCCCGGCGGCGCCGCCTCCCCAGGCAGCACCGTCGCCACAGCCCAGCGGCACCGGGCCGACGGGTGAGATCCCCCAGGTGCGACAGGCCGGGGCGACCGTCAACACCCAGTCCGTCGAGGCCAACGCACCCCTACCGCTGTAGGCGGCCACCCGGCTCGGCGCGGCCACCCGGCTCGGCGCGGATAACCGATCGCCTGGGTCGGCGACCGAGGACAGGCGCAGCGGCACCGGCTCTCCCCACCCGTGGGGACGGGCGTATTCGGACGGTCGTGTGTCCCTGCACGGTGGGCGACGTGGTGCCGGTATGGTCCTGGGGCGTATTCCCACGCTCCGGATTGCCACCATGAGCGTGGCACGGTATCGTCACCCGCCCACCGGAGGTGGCGATGGTCCTGTCCTGGCGCGTTCGGGCGGTCGCGTCCCTGCGACGGAGACAACCTTGAAGGAGGTCGATGTGACGCCAACGAAGAAGGCGGCAGCAACCACGCTGAAGAAGTCGGCGACGCCGAAGAGGGCGCCGGCGAAGAAGGCCGCTCCCGCTGCCAAGTCGGCGACATCGAACGCCAAGAAGGCTGCTCCGGCGACGAAACGGCCGGCGCCGAAGAAGCCCACCGCCGTCAAGAAGGCGCCGGCGGCCGCCAAGAAGAAGGCGCCGGTGAAGAAGACCGCTGCCGCTGCCAAGCCGGCCGTGTCGAAGAAGGCGCCGGCTTCGTCCCGATCGACGGTGAAGGCGGCCCCGGCGAAGAAGGCGCCCGCCGCCGGCCGGAAGGCCGACGTGGGGGCGAAGGGTGGGTCCGCCCCCGCCGCACCGAAGCGGCCCACCGTCGGCCCGTATGCCAAGGAGCCGAAATTCCTCGACGAGCAACGGGCACTGCTGCTCGAGGAGCGGGGCATCTACCACGGTCAGGCCCACGACCTGCGGGCCGAGGCCGATTCGCTGGCCCTCGAGCGGGAGCCGGGCGACGTGCAGTTCGACGAGGAGTCCGGCGAGGGCGGCACGGTGACGGTGGACCGCGAGAGGAACCTCGCCCTCTCGGCCCAGGCCTCCGCTGCCGTCGAGGAGATCGACGACGCCGTCCGGAAGATCGAGCGCAAGACCTACGGCGCCTGCGAACGTTGCCACCAGCCCATTCCGAAGGCCCGGCTCCGTGCGCTCCCCTTCGCCCGGTTGTGCGTCGCATGCAAGAGCGGTGGCCTGTCGCGTCGCTGACCGGTGAGCCTGCCGTGGTAGCGGAGGGTGCGGGGCGGGCACCCGGCACCCGGCGCCTGGTCGTCGCCGGCCTGGTGACCGCCGGCGTCGTGGCCGCGGATCAGCTCACCAAGTGGTGGGCGGTGACCCGCCTGGCGACGGCACCGATCCATATCGTGGGCACGCTCGACCTCCAGCTCTCGTTGAACACGGGCTCGGCGTTCAGCCTCTTCGAGGGTCACGCCGCGTTCGTCGTGGTGGTGGTCGTGGTCCTGGTGGCCGCCCTGGCGGTGTTGGTGTGGCGTTCGCCCACGACCGGGCGGGCGGCGGTGCTCGGCCTCATCCTCGGGGGTGCCCTCGGGAACCTGTCCGACCGCCTCTTCCGCGGCGACCACGGGGCGGTGGTGGATTTCGTGGCGCTCCACTTCTGGCCGACCTTCAACGTGGCCGACGCCTGCATCACCATCGGCTGCGTCCTGTTGGTCATCTCGTTGTTCCGGTCGCCCCGGTCACCGTGAGCACCCTGGTGGTCACGGTGCCGCCGTCGCTCGACGGGGTCCGGGTGGACAAGGCGGTGGCCCTGGTGGCCGACGTGTCGCGGTCGGCCGTGAACGCCATGATCGAGGAGCGACGCATCTCCGTCGACGGCACCGCCGTCACCAGCCGGAGTGCCGTCCTGCACCAGGGCGAACTCCTCTCGGTGGAGACCGGTCCCGAGGTGCGACGCCCGGGGCCCGAGGCGGACGCCTCGGTGGCCGTCGTGGTGGCCTTCGAGGACGCGGACGTGGTGGTCGTGGACAAGCCCGCCGGCCTGGTCGTCCACCCCGGAGCAGGCCACCGCACCGGGACCCTGGTCAACGGCCTGCTCGCCCGGTATCCCGAGCTCGCCGGGGTGGCCGACGAACTCGGGTCCGACCCCGAGCGCCCCGGCATCGTCCACCGGCTCGACCGCGGTACCTCGGGCCTGCTGGTGGTGGCCCGGACGCCCGACGCCTACCGCTCCCTGGTATCCCAGCTCGCCGCCCGCCGGGTGTCCCGGGAGTACCGGACACTCGTGCTGGGCCGGGTGGAGGGGGAGTCGGGGGTGGTGGACGCCCCGGTCGGCCGCTCGGCGAGCTCACCGACCCGAATGGCCGTCTCCCGACGCGGCAAGGAGGCGCGGACCCGCTACCGGGTCGAGGGCCGCTTCGAGGAGCCGATCCCCACCACGCTGCTCACCGCCGCCCTGGAGACGGGGAGAACCCACCAGATCCGGGTCCACCTGTCGGCCATCGGCCACCCGGTGGTGGCGGACGCCGTCTACGCCCGGGGGCGGGTGCTCCCGGGCGCGCTGATCGACCGTCCGTTCCTCCATGCGTTCTCGCTCGGGCTCGACCACCCGCGCACCGACCGGCGGATGACCTGGCAGTCGGAGCTCCCTGACGACCTGCGGGCCCAGCTCGACGCCCTCGGGGCTGCGCCCCGGTGAGCCTCAGGCGGCCTCGTGTGCCGCCTCGAGCATCTGGCTGTCACCGAGGACCTCGAGCGCCTCGGCCTCGGCCTGGCGGACCTTGCGGACCCCGATGCCCAGTCGCTCCGCCGTCGTCTGCAACGAGGCGGGATCGCTCCCGTCGAAGCCGAACCGGTGACGGATCACCTGGCGCTGGAGATCGCTGAGGCGGTCGACGGCCTGACGCACCAGGTCGAGCGTCAGCTCGGAGGCGACCTCGTCCTCGAAGTCGCTCAGGTCGGTGGACACGAGGTCCCCGAGCGTGGCCGTCGAGTCGGCGGCCGCCGGCTGGTCGAGGCTGGCCACCACCCGTGCCACCTGGGAGAGGTCGGACCGGACCTCCGCCGTGGTGTTGGTGGCGTTGTCCATCTCGTCGTCGGTGGGCGGGCGCTGGAACTGGTGGGTCAGCTCCCAGAGGGCGGCATCGACCTGCTGGTTGCGCTCGGCCACCTCCATGGGCAACCTGATCGTGCGGCCGTGCTGCTGGACGGCCCGCTGCAACGCCTGTCGGATCCACCAGGTGGCGTAGGTGGAGAAGCGGAAGCCGCGCTCCCAGTCGAACTTGTCGACGGCCCGCATCAGGCCGAACGTGCCCTCCTGGATGAGATCGGGGAGGTCGACGCCCCGGTCCTGGTAGCGGCGGGCCCAGTGGACGACCAGGCGCAGGTTCGCCGCGACCATCTCGCGACGGGCGGCGTCGTCACCGGCGGCGACCCGCTTGGCCAGCTCGGTCTGGGCCTCGTGGTCGGGTAGGGGGTGGTGGTCGAGGTCCCGGAGGAAGAGTCCCAGGCTGTCGGCGTCGGAGCCCCGGTTGCGGACCTGGCTGCGGCCGGTGGCGGCCGCCTTGGGCCCCCGAACGGGCGCGGCCTGGCCTCCGCCGGCCGCCGGTGCCCCGGCAGCCCTCACGGTCGGCTCCTTGCGGGCCGTTCGTTCGGTACTTCTGCTCAACGTGCGAGTCGTCATCCCTCTCCTCATCCATCGTCAGGGGTCGACAGAATCTGTAACGCCTGATCAGCCTCGGGCATTCCACGCCTGTCAGTCATTACCGGAGGGGGGCCAGCGGAAACGACGACGCGGCCCGACGGCGCGGCTCGCGGACGTGGCTTGCGTAGTAGGTGTTCGGAGTGGTCGGCTGTCCGGATGCCCAGATCCGGCCACCGGTGCCTGCTGATCCGCCACGGCGAGACGGAGTGGAGCCTGAACGGCCGCCACACCGGCCGGACCGACCTGCCTCTCCTGCCTGGTGGCGAGGCCCAGGCCCGAGCCCTGCGGCCCCGTCTGGAGGAGTACCACCTCGCCGCGGTGTTCACCAGCCCGCTGCTGCGGGCCCGGGAGACCTGCCTGCTGGCCGGCATCGGTGAGGGTGCGGTCGTCGACCCGGACCTCGCCGAGTGGGACTACGGCGCCTACGAGGGGCTCACCACCGAGGAGATCAGGGAGGGGAGGCCGGGCTGGGAGCTGTTCGCCGACGGCGTCCCCGAGGGTGAGACGGCGCTCGAGGTGGGCGTCCGGGTCGACCGGGTCATCGGCCGCATCCGGTCGGCCGACGGGGACGTGGCCTGCGTCGCCCACTCCCACGTGCTGCGGGTCCTGGCCGCCCGGTGGATTGGGCTCGATCCCAACGGGGGGCGCCTGTTCGTCCTGGGCCCGGCCGGCCTCAGCGAGCTCGGGTGGGACCGGGAACAGGCGGTGGTCACCCGCTGGAACCAGGGTTGACGCCGGTGGGTGGGACCCGGCGTCCTCCCGGGCCACCCATGGCCGCCGGGCCCTCCCGGATGGCCGCCGGGCCCTCCCGGATGCGGGCTCAGGCCCCGGAGGTGGGCTGGCGGTCGACGGGGCGGGCCGGCTCCAACGACTCCGCCGGGAACAGGCGCCGGGGCCCGGTCCACCGGGCCGGGGGAGCGTTCAGCCTGGTGGCGAGGGCGTAGGCGACGCCCTCGTAGTTGACCCGCCAGCCCCGGAAGTGGCGCCATGCCTCGTCGGCCGGGCGGGAGCTGGGGTAGCCGATCTCGGCCAGGCGGGCGCAGGCCGAGGCGAACTCCTCCTCGGGGAGGTCGATGGGGTCGTCGGGGCTCGGATCGGCCTCGAAGGGGACCCTGGTGGCCTGGGCGATGTCCCGCAGGCAGGTGAACCCCATCCTCAGGCACAGCCGGGCCTCCACCGGCGCACCGTCGGGGTCGATGGCCAGGGACAGGGCGGCGGCGTCCATGACGGCGACGAGGCTGACCACCCACGAGTTCTGGGGCCGGGGGGACCGCAGGTAGAGCAGGGAGGGGTAGCTCGTGTGGCTCTCCGCCACGTCGGCGGCCCACCGCTCCCACTCGGCGAACAGGCTGGGAAGGTTGTCGATGAGCCCGACCAGCTGGTGGCGGATGAGGAGCTCGGGGCCCCACGCCGGCGCCCCGGCCCGGCTCTCGAGCAGGGTGACCAGTGTCTCGCGGCGGTTGTAGGCGCTGTAGAGCGTGGGCAGATAGGCGATCTGCAGCGCCACCAGCACCAACCCGGTGGCGGCGGCGACGAAGTCGACGACGCGGGAGCCCTCCTGGTGGCTGAGGGTGAAGCCGAGGGTGAACACCGACGAGCCCGCCTCGGAGAACGCCTGGCTGAGCGAGGTGCCGTCGAGGCCCCAGTCGACCAGGGTGAACCCGACGACCGTGACCCCGAGCCAGGTGCCGAGCAGCACGATCAGGGCCACGGGCTCGCTGACGGCCAGGATCCGGTCCTTTGCCCCGTAGGTCCGCGCCAGCGAGGCGAAGCCGCGGAACACGGCCCTGACCATCCGCATCGGGTAGGCCACCAGGCCGGAGCCCGACCGGGGGACGATGAGCACCACCACGACCCCGGCCGCATTGACCAGCAGCACGGCGATGCCGGCGACGAGGACGGCACCCCGGGCGGCGCTCATTCCGGCAGCTCGGGATCGACCGACGTCAGGTGGGCCCGTTCAGCCGGCGCTCTGGCGGAGGGCCGGGGCCCGGCCCTGGGCCCGTGCCACCATGTCGGCCAGGTTGTACGACTCGAGGTGGGAGCGCATGTGCTCACCCAGGTCGGCCCAGACGGTCAGGAGCACGCACTGGCCCTCGTGGTCGCAGGCCCCGTTCTCGTGGGGCAGCCCGAAGTCGCCGGCCACGATGGGCCCGTCGACGGCGGACACGATCTGGGAGAGCGTGATGTCCTCGGGCGGGCGCGCCAGCACGTACCCCCCGCCGACTCCCCGCTTGGAGCGCACCAGGCCGGCACCTTTCAGGGCCAGCAGGATCTGCTCGAGGTAGGGCTGGGGCAGGCCGGTCCGCTCGGCGATGTCCCGGACGGCTGTCGGTCCCTCGCCGTCGGTATGGAGGGCCAGGGACAGGAGCGCCCGGCTGGCGTAGTCGCCTCGCGTGGATACCTTCACGGGGCCATGCTATTGCTTTCGGGAGCATCGCGGACTTGATGGCGCGGCCGACGGTGGTCGGGAAGGCGGTGCCCCGCCCCGATGCCGCCCAGCGGTCCGCCGGCGATCGCTCAGCGGCCGCCGAGCTTGCCGCCGGCCAGGTCCTCGGCCATCGCCCAACCGAAGGCGACGAGCCGGCCCCCCGAGCCGACCTCCACACCCTCGAAGAAGACGCAGACGTCGTCGGTGGGAGGTCCCTTGGGGCTGAAGAAGTCGAGCCCGCCGGCCTCACAGCCATCCCCGCTGACCACGAAGGTCCGGTCGTCGATCCGGCCGTCGGCACCGAACCGCTTGGCCAGTCGACGTCCCCAGGCCCGTTCCTCGCCGGTGGCCTTGTGGTCGGCGCCGGGCACGACATCGGTCAACCCGGCGAAGGCACGGAATCCCTCGGCGCCGAGCAGACGGGTGCCCACCAGGACGTCCTCGTCGGGGAAGGCGAGCAGGGCCCGCCGGTACTTGTCGCCCATCATGGCCCGGAGCACCGTCTCCGCCCGCGAGGTGCGGTCGACGGTGGCGAGTCCGATGAGCAGGGATGGGGTGCCCCCGATCCGCTCGAGCGTCGAGAACGAGTAGCCGCGCAGCTTGGTGCCCTCGCGGGCGCGCGTCACCAGCACCCACTCCTCTCGTTGTTTCGACAGGAATCCGATGTCGAATCGGGGTTCCCGCTCAGCGCACAGATCGGCCATCTCGGCCAACTCGGCGTCACTGATCGATGTGCAGTCCTTGGTCTCCACCTGGATGGACATATGCCGTTCCGTACTCCTCGGTCTCACTGCGGCGTCAGCCGACGGCCCCGGTATGGCCAGGAACACCCCCCAGGCCGCCCCGCCCTCGGGCGAATGCGGTTGTGTGGGCCTCCACGCCAGGAGCCGTGCATTGATTTTACGGGATTTGGAGGCTCCTGTCGTATCCGCACCCCGGAGACCCCTTCGGCGGGCCTCGCGGTGGAGGGCGGAACCGGCCCACCACCGGCGGTGACGCCGGGAATCAGCCCTGGATGGCGTTGGGCCCGAGGAGCACCCGGAGCTCGCCGACGAGCCCCCTCGTGCTGTCGACGTTGCACTCGGACGGGAGGCGGAGCACCTTCTCCCCGACGTGGAGGAAGACCGGTGAGTCGCCCGGGTGTTCGGCGAGGAGGCGCCTCAGCTGCTCGACCACCCGGTCGGTCAACGCGTGCAGCGGCAGCGAGACGTTCAGGTCGGTGCAGCCCCCCGGGGCGAGCTCGGGGCGCTGCACCTCCATGCACACCAGCTTCAGTCGGTCGTCGCGCAGGTCCACCCGGCCCTTCAGCACCACGATGGCGTCGTCGTCGAGGAGCGCCCCGTAGTCGGCCATCGACTTGGGGAACACGAACACCTCGATCGAGGCATTGAGGTCCTCGAGGACGAACGTGGCCATCAGGTCGCCCTTTTTCGTGTAGCGCCGGTTGAGCTCGGTCACCACGCCCCCGACCATCCGGATCTGGCCCTCGCCCCCGTAGCCGCCGCCACCCGAGGGCACCTCGGGATCGATGTCCCGCAGCTCGGCCAGGGTGCAGTCGGTCAGGCGGGACAGGGAGCCCTCGAGGCCCATCAGCGGGTGGTCGCT
>CAZNLF010000103.1:0-3398 GCA_964573595.1 uncultured Acidimicrobiaceae bacterium
CCGGCCAGCTTCGACGCCGAGTTGACCAGTGACACATGGGAGAACGCCTGGGGGAAGTTGCCGACCAGGCGCCCCGCCACCGCGTCGTACTCCTCGGACAGCAGACCGAGGTCATTGCGCAATCCCAGCAGCCGGTCGAGCATCTGGCGGGCGTCGTGGTTCCGGCCGAGCAGGGTCAGGCAGTCGGCCAACCAGAACGAGCAGGCGAGGAACGATCCTTCGCGACCCGACAGCCCGTCGACGTTGCCGGTGTCGTCGGTCCGGTACCGCAGCACGAACCCGCCCTCGACCAGGTCACGCTCCACCGCCTCGATGGTCCCGCGGACCCGGGGGTCCTGGGCGGGGAGGAACCCCACCAGTGGGATCATCAACAGACTGGCGTCGAGCTGGTCCGATCCGTAGTACTGGGTGAACGACCCGACGTTGGCGTTGAAGCCCTCTTCACAGACCTGGTCGTGGATCTCCTGACGGATCTCCTTCCAGCTGTCGACCGGCCCGTCCCTGCCGTACTCCTCGGCGGTCTTGATGGCGCGGTCGATGGCCACCCACGCCATCACCTTGGAGTGGGTGAAGTGACGGCGGGGGCCCCGGACCTCCCAGATGCCGTCGTCGGGCTCGCGCCAGCCGTCCCGCAGAAAGTCCATGAGGGACAGTTGGAACGCCCACGTGGGACTGCTGCCCGAGTCGGCCTGCGACCCCGCCTCCGATTCGTAGAGCGCCGACATGACCTCGCCGTAGACATCGAGTTGGAACTGGCCGGCGGCCGCGTTGCCGATCCTCACGGGCGCCGAGCCCTCGTACCCGGGCAGCCAGTCGATCTCCCACTCGTCCAGTCGCCGCTCCCCGCCTGCGCCGTACATGATCTGCATCTGGGAGGGATCGCCGGCGACCGCACGCAGCAGCCAATTCCTCCAGGCCATCGCCTCGTCGTAGAAGCCACCGCGCATCAGTGACTCGAGCGTGAGCGTGGCGTCGCGCAGCCAGCAGAACCGGTAGTCCCAGTTGCGGTTGCCTCCGAGGGTCTCGGGGAGCGACGTGGTGGCGGCGGCCACGATCCCGCCGGTCGGCTCGTAGGTCAGCGCCTTCAGCGTGATCAGCGACCGCAGCACGGCATCGCGGTAGTCACCCTGGTAGGTGCACTGGGACGCCCAGTCGGTCCACCACAGCTCGGTGTCCTGGATGGCGTAGCCCGAATCGACCGGACGGGGTGGCTCCTCGTTGGCGGGGAACCACGTCAACGAGAACGGAACCTGCTGCCCCTCGGACACGGTGAACTCGGCGACCGTCGAGAAGTCCTGGCCCTTGCACTCGACCGGCGTCCACAACGACAGCCCGTCCGGCCCGGCGATGGCGCTGAGGGTCCCGTCCATCCGCCGCACCCAGGGGACGATCTGCCCGTACCCGAACCGGATGGTCAGGTTCATCTCCATGGTGACCTTGCCGAGCACGCCCTCCACGAGCCGCACGACCTCGGGATGCCGTTGGCGGATGGGCATGCAGTCGATGACCCGGACCGTCCCCTCGTCGGTGACGAACTCCGACTCGAGGACCAGTGTGTCGCCCCGATAGTGCCGGTGGGTGGCACCGTTCGATCCCTTGGGCGCCAGCTTCCAGAATCCGTGGTCGTCGTCCCCGAGGAGTTTGGTGAAGCACGCCGCCGAGTCGAACCGGGGAAGGCACAGCCAGTCGATCGACCCGTCCCTCCCCACCAGCGCAGCCGTGTGGAGGTCGCCGATGATGCCGTAATCCTCGATGGGGAGCGTCATGTCCACTGTCTAGCCGGGGATGCCCCCGGACGCTCACTCCTGAACGTCATCGGGACCGGGCCATCAGTCCGCGGTACAGGGCCCGGTGCCGACCGTGGTCGTGTCCGTGCCGGCCCGGGTCACCCGAGACAGCACTCCCGGCGAGGTGAGTGCATACCCGATGTCGTCGTTGGTGGTCGATCGGGAGAAGACCACGCCGATCACCTCGCCGTCCGGCAGCACCAGTGGGCCCCCGGAGTTGCCGGGTCGCACGACCGCCTGGACCTCGTAGACGTTCCGCAGTGTCAACCCCTGCCCGTAGATGTTGCGACCCTCGGCCTCGAACTCGGCCATGACGCCGGCGGGCTTGGCCGTGAACGACCCGCCCTCCGGGTAGCCGAGCACCGCTGCCTCGGTCCCCCGCTGGACAGTGTCCGGATCGAGCGTCAGCGGCGGCTCCGTCAGACCGCTCACCCGCAGCACCGCCAGGTCGAAGGAGGGGTCGAACGAGACGACCGACGTCCGGTGGGAACCGTTCCCGTCCGCGACGACCGGATCGGCGATACCGGCCACCACGTGGGCGTTGGTCACCACCAGTCCGGGACCGACGACGAATCCGGATCCCTCCTGGATGTCACCGCAGCCGACACCCACGATCTTGACCGTCGAGGCGCCGGCCCGGTCGACCGCCTCTTGCACCTGGGCATCGGCCGGCACCGACACCGGACCGGCAGAGGCGGGCGCCAGCTGGGCGAAGACCGGCGGGAACCCCTCCGAGGAGAGGAAGCTCTGCACCCGGGAGAAGACCGAAGGCGGAGGGGGAAGGACGCTGTCGAGGGATCGGATGATGCTGGAGCGGTCGATCGACGAGTTCAGGGCCAGGGACGAGGAGTTGATCAGGGTATTGGCCAGCAGCCAGACGATGAGCAGCGAAGCCGTGACCGCGACCACCACGCCCAGCACCGAGTCCACCGAGCCGAAGAACCCCTTGTGGACGTGCCGGAAGGCGAGGTTGCCGACCACGCGGCCCGTGACCCCGCAGAGGATGGCCAGCCCCACCATCGTTCCCAGCGCCACGAACGTACGGGTCGACTGGGTGTGCACACCCCGGACGGTGACCGACGCCAGGCGCGCCCCCAGGTAGAGGCCGACCAGGAAACCTCCGAACGACAGCACCTGCACGATGGCGCCCAGTCGGAGCCCTTGGATGGCAGCCAGCGCCACGATGACGAGCACTACCACGTCGACCACGGTCATCTCGAGCCGTGCCGGCCGACGCCGGGGGCGTTGCACGAGGAGATCCGAAGTGCCAGCACCCGGCCCACGGTAGACCTCCGAAATCGTGACCAGCCGTCATCACCGATCAGGACGCCCCGGCGTGGCAAGATCGTTGGCGGAATCGGACGTTTCGCCGGCTGACGATGCGTGGCGAACGCAATGGAAGTGAGCGGGTTCATCGTGAGCGATCTGACGCCCCCCGAGGGTGAGGGCCCGGACGGGACGTCGGGCCCGTCGTCCCCGGACGGAGCGCCCGCCACGCCGTCGGAGCCGCCCACCGGGCCGACCGGCGGATCCCCACCACCTCCTTCCCCACCACCTCCGTCGCGACCCCCTCCGTCGCCACCACCCCGTCGGCCGCCGCCGCTGCCCCCC
>CAZNLF010000103.1:3498-9656 GCA_964573595.1 uncultured Acidimicrobiaceae bacterium
TGCCCCCCTCCTCGAACGAGGGCCCCGCCTACGGCTATGTCGCCGTCCCGGTGGACCGCTTCGGCCGGCCGCTTGCCGCCTGGTGGCAGCGACTGGTGGCCATCATCCTCGACCTGCTGATCCTCGGGGTCCCGAAGAGCATCCTCACCGCCATCTTCGTGACGACGGGGGGCGCCGGCGGGGGTGTCTTCTCGTCGAGCTGGAGGGGCGGGGTCATCGTCCTCGGGATCATCTTCGCCCTCATCGACCTGGCCTATTTCGCACTGTTGAACGGGAGCGAGCAGGGACAGACCGTCGGGCAGATGGCGCTGGGCATCGCCGTGCGGGACCAGGCCTCGGGCGGCGCGATCGACCCGCAACGCGCCGGCCTCAGGATCCTGGTCCTCTACCCCGGCATCGTGCTCGGGTGGCTCCCCGTGGTCGGCGGCCTCCTCGGCATCTACACGCTGGTCGCCGCGCTGTCCCCCCTGTGGGACCGCCGGCGCCAGGGCTTCCACGACAAGGTGGCCCGCACCGACGTCATCAAGGTCCGCTGATCCCGACCACCTGGGCCATGAGCACCCGTCGGGAACAGTGGGGGCGCCGCCTCGCCAAACGCGTGGGTCCGGCCCTCGCCGTCCTGGCACTGCTCGTCACCGCCGCATGCTCCACGACCGGTGCATCGGGCGGATCGACGACCTCCACGACCACCGGTGCCGGCGCGCCCTGGATCGGCGGCTTCGCCACCGAGACCCTTCCCACGCCGGTCAACTCCCTCACCGACGTGGCCTGCCCGACCACGTCGCGCTGCTGGGCCGTCGGGTCGACCGTCGGAGGGGCGGGGGCCCCGAACGGTGCGGCGGTGATCACCACCCGCGACGGCGGGATGACCTGGTCGAACCAGGTCATCCCCCCCGAAGTCGGCTACCTGTCCCGGGTGGCGTGCAGCGGCCCGCGCTCGTGCACCGCCGTCGGCCAGGCCACCCAGACCACGGACGGGCAGGGCGTGGCCATCTTCACGGTCGACGGCGGCGCGACCTGGTCGTCGGAGCCGGTGCCGGCCGGCATCCTCGACGTCACGGCGGTCGATTGCCTGGCGAGCGGCCGGTGCATTGCCGTCGGTACGACCGCAGGGGGGGCGACGGCCCTGGTCTCGGTCGCTCCGGGCTCCGGCTGGACCACGTCCGGAGCGCTGCCGCCCGGCGTGGCGGGGGCGACGGCCATCTCGTGCTCCGATGTCGACGACTGCTGGGTCACGGCGCGGACCGCGGTCGGGGCCGACAACATCGCCGGCGCCGTGGCCGTGACGACCGACGGGGGGGGCGAGTGGGCAACGGTCGCCACGCCGAAGGGCCTCGGCTACCTCGACGGGCTCTCGTGCCTCGAGGGACCGACGTCCGGCAGCGGCGCCGTTCCGCCGGCCACCACCTCGCCCACCACCACCTCGCCGGTGCCGGCCGGTGCCGCACCCACGACGCCCACGACGCCCCCAGCCCCCACCCCTCCGACACCGGTCGTCGGAGTCGCCGGGGCCAGGTGCACCGTGGTGGGCACGACGGCCACCAGCCTCGACGGCGTCCGCACCGGGCGCGGGGTGCTGCTCACGACGGACAACGGTGGTGCCACCTGGACCGGCCAGACGGTCGCCGGCTCGTCAGCCACCCTCATGGACGTCTCCTGCGCCTCCATCGGCGACTGTGTGGCGGTGGGCAGCACCGTGACGGCGTCACCGCAGGCCGGCTTGATCGTCCTCTCGGACGCCGCGGCCAATGCCTGGGGCGACCCGTCGGTGGTCCGCTCCCCCCAGTCGCTGTCAGCCGTCAGCTGCATCTCGCTCTCCTCGTGCGTGGTGGTGGGCGAATCCATCAGCGAGCACCTGACCGGGGGCTGATCCCCGCACGGGGCCATCCCCTGACCGGGTCGGGGCCACAGCTAGCCTCCGTGACCATGCGAGGGCAACCGGCCGGCACCCCGCCACCGTGTCACAACCCCTCCGTATGATTCATCCTGTGCCCGCACGTCCGACGGAGACCCGACCGCCACCGACCCCGGACTTCCGAGGCCGTACGGCATGAGCAACGTCGAGCCCCTCCGACCGGCGCCCAGGCGCCGACCCACCTCCACCTCGACCTTCGGCGTCGGGCGCCGAGAGGCCCACGACTCCTCGACGTTCTACGCCCGCTTCACCCCACCGCTCCTGTCCGACGACAGTGACGTCGGCCGTCCGACCACCCTGGACGCGGTGTGGGCGGGCGACGCCCGGGAGATGGACCACCACGGTGACATCGGTGACAACTCGGTGGCCCTGGTGGTCACGTCCCCCCCGTACTTCGCCGGCAAGGAGTACGAGGCGGCGCTCGGCGTCGGCCACGTCCCCGCCGACTACCACGCCTACCTGGCCATGCTGGACGCCGTGTTCGCCCAGTGCTTCGCGAAGCTGGAGCCCGGTGGCCGGATCGCCGTCAACGTGGCCAACCTCGGGCGGAAGCCCTACCGATCGCTCTCGAGGGACGTCATCGATCTGCTGGAGGGAAACGGCTACCTGCTGCGCGGCGAGATCATCTGGCAGAAGAGCCATGCCGCCGGTGGCTCCTGCGCGTGGGGCACCTACCAGCGGCCGGGCAACCCGGTCCTGCGCGACGTGACCGAACGCATCGTCGTCGCGTCGAAGGGGCGGTTCGACCGGGCGCTCACCCCCGACCAACGGGCGGCCGAGGGCCGGCCGTGCGAGGGCACCATCACGATGGACGAGTTCATCGACGCCACCATCGACGTCTGGGACATCCCCACCGAGTCGGCCACCCGCGTCGGCCACCCGGCGCCGTTCCCCGTCGAGCTGCCCCGGCGGCTCATCGAGCTCTACACGTACCGGGGCGACCTGGTCCTCGACCCCTTCATGGGATCGGGGTCGACGGCCGTCGCCGCCGTCCGGACCGAGCGCCACTTCGTCGGCTTCGACACCGACGAGGACTATGTGGCCCTCGCCCTCGAGCGGGTGACCCAGGAGCGGGCCGACCGGCCCGCTCCCAACCGCCGCGTCACCGTCCCCCCCCCCCCGCCCCCCACGGACGACGACGCGGTCGCGGTCGGCGACGGCCGGCAGGCCCGCCAGCTGGCCGAGCAGGCCCTGACGGCCAGTGGGTTCGAGCACATCGAGCCGAACGTCGCCTATGGGGACCTCGGTATCGCGGTGGACTTCCGGGCCCGTGACGCCGGCGGCCGTCTGTGGCTGTTCGACCTGTCCGGTGCCTACTCGACCACCCGACCGGGCCTCCGGCGGCCCGATGTGCTCCTGAAGGCCCTGGGCAAGGCCAGTGTCCTCCACCAGGCCCGGGCGAGCGATCCGGACCGCGACGACCTCGGGCCGCTGATCCTCCTCTCGACCGAGGTACCCGGTGCCCGGACCGCCGGTGGGAAGGCGCTTCGGGCGGTGACCGGGCCCGACGGCGCCGGGCCGGTCCACGACGTGCTCGAGCTGCTCGACCCCGGATGCATGCGCCGGCTGCACGACTACGGATCGGGCACCCACCTCCGCGGATGACGCTCGCACCGGAACGGCGCCGGCGCCGTGCCTGACGAGCGGACCCTGGTCACCGAGCTGGGAACAGCGCTCGGGACGCTCCCCCTGGCCGATCCCGATTCGGCCGTAGCCCGTCGTCCGCCTCAGCTACGGGTGGGGGACGACACCTGGGACGACCTCGAGCGCATCAGTCGCTCGCGGCGGTATGCGACCGAGTTGGGCACGGCGTTCGCCAACGGTCGTGCCCTCCTGGAAGCCCCCGACGGGCTCCGCGGTCGGACGCCCATCACCATCGAGTGGACCGGTGGGCGCAGAGCGCCGGGGGACGAGGTCGCACCCATCGACCTCCGCATCGACCACGTGTACCTGGTCAGTTGCAAGTACGAGTCCGACATCCTGGCCAACGCCTCGCCCGGACGGGTCTTCGACGGCCTGCTCGCCACCAGCGGGACCTGGGAACGCGACGACTGGTACCGGGCCGTGGCGCCCGATGAGCTCGACGCCCTGTACCGGGCCTGCGTGGAGGCCACCGGGGTCGAGGGGTTTCCGGCCGGGCCTTCGGCGTGCACGAAAGAGCAGCTCGCCCGGTTGCGCTCCGCCCTCGGGGGCCGCTCGTATCCCGACGCCGTGTCACAGGAGGCGTACGCCCGGCTGTGCCGCGCCGTGAGCGATGCCTCGGCCAGCCGGTGGGCTGCGCAACTGGCTTCGTCGGGAACGGTGGACGAGGTGATGCTGTGGCGCCTCCTGCGGATCGGCAGTGCGCCCTACTTCGTGCTGGGCGTCGACCGACGCTCCGGGTTGCCGGCCCGCTACCGGATCGCCAGCCCGTGGGACTGGCGGGACCAGTTCGAGCTCTCGGCGTTCACCGTCGCCCCCGGTGACGCCGGGCAGCCCCGGGTCGACTGGTCGTGCACCTACCGGTCCCGCCACGACGGACGACCGGGGTCGGTGGCCGGCCATGTCGAGATCCGATGGAGCCACGGACGCTTCGCCCATCCACCCGAGGCCAAGGTGTACCTGGACACGCCCATGGCGGACCTGCCCGGGTATCACCGGCTGTACCCGGCGGACGAGCCGCAGCTCACCCTCTTCCCCGGCGGGACCGCCGCCGGGTGATCCGCTCGTGACGTGGGACGGCGAGCGTTACCAGCAGCGGTTCGACGAGCTGGCCGCCTCGGGTACCGACGTGCACGGCGAGGCGGCGTTCATCGCCCGGCTGCACCCGTCGTCGGTACTCGATGCCGGCTGCGGGACGGGCCGGGTGGCCAGGGAGCTGGCCCGCCGGGGCATCGAGACCGTCGGTGTGGACGTCGACGACTCGATGATCGAGACGGCTCGGCGCCGGGCACCGGAGTTGCACTGGGTGACCGCCGACCTGACCACACTGGACCTCGGTCGCCGGTTCGACGTGGTCGTCATGGCCGGCAACGTCCCACTCTTCACCCCGGCCGGCACCGAACCCGACCTGGTGGCCGCGTGCGCCCGTCACCTCGGTCAGAACGGGAGCATGGTCGCCGGGTTCGAGCTCGGAGGCGGCTACACGGTGGAGCGGTACGACGACGACTGCGCCCGCGTCGGGCTCACCGGCACGGCACGCTTCTCCACCTGGTCGGAGGAGCCGTTCGGCGTCGACGCCACCTATGCCGTGTCGGTGCACCGGCACCGGGTCCGTCCCTGAGCACCGAGGGTCGGATCCGAAGAGCACAGCCAGGGGGTGCGACCTTCGATCTGCGATCATGGGCCGCACCCCGAAAGGACATCATGCGAAACCCCATGTTCGTCTACGACGAGCAGCTCACCACCTTGATCCTCGACTACTGCCGGTGGCGGCTGGCCCTCGACCCGGTCCCCTTGGACTTCGGAGGCGCGCAGGCCGCATCACTCGACGCCACCCTCAAGGGGTTGATCAACCCGACGGGCACCGATGTCCACCGGATCATGGAGATCTTCGACAACCAGCTGGCCACCGCGGTGGTGTCGTGTGACAGCCCTCGCTTCCTCTCGTTCATCCCGGCGGCACCGACCAAGGCCGCACTCCTCTTCGACATGGTGGTGGCCTGCTCCTCGCTCCAGGGCACCTCGTGGAAGGAGGCGGCCGGAGCCGTGGCCGCCGAGAACCAGGCCCTCGGCGTCCTGGCCGACCTGGCCGACCTCCCGCACGGTGCCGGTGGCTGCTTCGTGGCCGGCGGTTCTGCCGGCAACCTCTCGGCGCTGATGGTCGCCCGCGACACCACGGCCCACCGCATGGGCGGCCGGGCGCCGGAACGACCGGTGGTCGCCATCAGCGAGGAGGCCCACTCATCGGTGGGAAAGGCGCTCCGGGTCCTCGGGGTCGAGGCACTCCTGGTGGGCTGCGAGGACCACCGCCTCACCGGACACGCGCTGCGCACCGCCCTCGAGCAGAGCCGGCGCGGCGGCGACGTCATCGGCGTCGTGGCCACCGGGGGCACCACCAACGCCGGCATCATCGACGACCTGGCCGGCGTCGGTGAGATCGCCAAGGAGCGGTCCCTGTGGTTCCACGTCGACGGGGCCTACGGCTGTGCCGCCCTCTTCGCCCCTTCCCTCCGGTCCCGGTTCGACGGCATCGAGCTCGTCGACTCGTTCGTGGTCGACCCGCACAAGTGGCTCTTCGCCCCCTTCGACTGCGCCGCCCTCA
>CAZNLF010000104.1:0-9628 GCA_964573595.1 uncultured Acidimicrobiaceae bacterium
CCCCGGTGATGGCCAGGTAGGCCTCCTCCAGGGACTGCCCGGTGCGGAGATCGCCCAACGCCAGGTTCCGCTCGGCCAGCCATCCGGCCAGCACGGCGACCACGCCCGGTGACGCCGTGCCCGGCAGTGCCAGCAGGCGGTAGGCGCCGGGCCGTTCCTCGACCAGAGAGGTGCCGGGACCGACGGCGCCGGCCAGGGCCGCGGTGTCGATCGCCGGCTCGGTCGTGAAGCGGATGGAGCCGTCCGCTGTTCCCGAGGCGAGGGCGGTCGGGGAACCCTCGGCCAGCTTCCGGCCGTGGTCGATGATCACGACCTGATCGGCCAGGCGCTCGGCCTCGGCGAGCTCGTGGGTGGTGAGGATGATGCAGATCCCGCGATCCCGCCGGCCCGCGATGATGTCGCGCACGACGATCCGTCCCTCGGGGTCGACCCCGGCGGTGGGCTCGTCGAGGAAGAGGACGCGCGGTCGGCCGACGAGGGCGAGGGCGAGCGACAGGCGCTGCTGCTCTCCCCCGGACAGCCGACGCCACGGGGTGCGCCGGACCGAGGAGAGCCCCACCGCCTCGAGGAGCTCCCCGGGGTCCTCGGGGTCCTCGTAGTAGCGGGAGAAGAGCTCGAGGACCTGCGCCGGCCCGAGCATCGGGTAGACGCCCCCCTTCTGCAGCATGACCCCCATGTCCGGCACCAGGGCGACATGGTCGCGGCGGGGATCGAGTCCCAGCACCCGGACCGAGCCGCTGTCGACCGGCCGGTAGCCTTCGAGCGCCTCGACCGTGCTGGTCTTGCCGGCCCCGTTGGGGCCGAGCAGCGCCACGACCTCCCCCGGTCCACCGACGAACGAGAGACGGTCGACGGCCACCGTCCCGCCGTAGCGGATCACCACCTCGTCACAGACGACTGCGGGACCGGGCGTGGAGGGCACGGCCGGCGGGTCGGTGTCCCCGGTCGGGCTGTCAGCGTCGTCCACGGGTGGTCACGCTACCGTTGTCCCCGTCATGATCGATATCCGACTGGTGAGAGAGGACAGCGCGTCGGTGAAGCGGGCGCTCGGGCGTCGGGGTGTGGACCCGCCGGAGATCGACCGCCTGGTCGAGCTCGATGTCGCCGCCCGCGCCGCCGTCGGACGGAGGGACGAGCTCCGGGCCGAGGTGAAGTCGCTCTCCAAACAGGTGGGGGAGGCGCGCCGGTCGGGCGACGTGGGTGCCGCCGACGAGCTGGCGGCGACCAGCCGCACCCTCGGCGAGGAGGAGCGGGCGCTCAACGCCGTGGCCGAGTCGGCACAGGACTCCGTCCGGCAGGCACTCCTGTTCCTCCCCAACCTTCCCGCCCCCGAGGCGCCGGACGGCGACGGGCCCGACGACAACGTGGTGGCGAGGGAGTGGCCGACCGACGCCCCTTCCTACTCGGAAGCACAACGAGTCCCCCACTGGGAGATCGGGTCGGAGCTCGGGCTCTTGGACATGGAGCGTGGGGCGAAGCTGTCGGGCTCGATGTTCCCCCTCTACCGGGGGTTCGGGGCCCGGCTGCTCCGGGCGCTGACCTCGTTCGCCCTCGACAGCCATTCGGACGAGTTCGAGGAGATCCGCCCACCGACCCTCGTCCTGACGGAGACGATGGTCTCCACCGGCCACCTCCCGAAGTTCGAGGAGGACGCGTACCACCTCGAGCGGGACGACCTGTGGGCCATCCCGACGGCCGAGGTGCCGCTCACCTCGATGTGGAGGGGTGAAATCCTCGACGAGGCCGACCTGCCCCTCCGCCTGACGGCCGCCACCGCCTGCTTCCGCCGCGAGTCGGGCGCCGCCGGACGGGACACGCGCGGGCTCCTGCGGGTGCACGAATTCGACAAGGTCGAGCTCTTCGCCTACGCCACCCCCGAGCAGGCACCGGCGGCGCTGGACAGCATGGTGGCCCGCGCCGAACGACTGCTGGTCGACCTCGGGCTCCACTACCGGGTCCTCGACCTGTGCACCGGCGACATGGGCCCTTCGGCCGCACGGACGTTCGACCTCGAGGTCTACGCACCGGGGGTCGACCAGTGGCTCGAGGTCTCCTCGGTCAGCTGGTGCACGGACTACCAGGCCCGACGGGCCAACATCCGTTACCGTCCCACCACGGGCGGTGGACCGGTGCTGGTCCACACCCTCAACGGGTCGGCTCTGGCGTGGGCCCGCATCTGGGCCGCCCTGGTGGAGCACGGCCGCCAAGCCGACGGCTCGGTCGTGCTCCCCGAGGTGCTCGCTCCCTACCTGCGGGGCGAGACGGTCATTCCGGCTGCCGTCTGATCCGTCGCGGCCGGCGGACAGGCGGGATGGTGCAGGAGTGGGGCCCGGGCCGTTCAGGCTCGGGGTGCGTCGAACCGGTAGCCGACGCCGCGGATCGTCGTGATCAGCTTCGGCGAGGACGGGTCCTCCTCCACGTGGCTGCGCAGCCGCTTGATGTGCACGTCGAGGGTCTTGGTGTCGCCGAAGTAGTCGGACCCCCAGATGCGGTCGATCAGCACGTCCCGGGTCAGCAGCCGGCCGACGTTCTCCATCAGGAGGGAGAGCAGCTCGAATTCCTTACGACGCAGATGGACATCCTCGCCGCGGACGAAGACCAGGTGCCGGTCGGGATCGATCTGGATCCCCCCGGCCTCGAGCACGTTGCTGTGCTGTTGGTCGGCGGCCACGCCACCCCCGTTGTCGGCCCGAACCGAGGCGTTTCGCCGTTCGACACCGTCGGGGGCGCCCTTGGCCACCCGGGGTCCGGCGGTCCCCGTCTCGCCGCCCACCGGCGTCCGGCGCAGCACGGCCCTCATGCGGGCCACCAGCTCCCGGAGCCGGTAGGGCTTGGCCACGTAGTCGTCGGCACCCACCTCGAGACCCACCACCGTGTCGATCTCCGTCCCCTTGGCGGTGACCATGATGATGGGAACCGACGACCGCGCCCGGATCGAGCGGCACACGTCGATGCCGGAAAGCCGGGGGAGCATGAGGTCGAGGAGGATGAGGTCGGGATCGACCTCGTCGAAGAGCTTGAGGGCCTGGTTGCCGTCGCGGGCCACGGTGATGTCGAAACCCTCGCGTGAGAGGCCGATCACCAGTGCGTCGATGAAGGACTCGTCGTCTTCGGCGAGGAGGACCTTGGTGTGCGTGACGTCCTCGGGAGCCGACTTCTTGCCGGTCCCGTGCTTGGTCGACGCGGCGTGCTTGGCGCTCATGCCGAATAGACCGGGGGACTGGGGAGGACCAGCGTGAAGGTCGAGCCCTCACCCTCCCGCGAATCGACCTCGACCCGGCCTTGGTGGTTGCTGGCGACATGGCGGACGATCGACAGCCCGAGCCCGGTCCCCCCGGTGTCGCGGCTCCGCCCGTGGTCGACGCGGTAGAAGCGCTCGAAGATCCGCTCGAGGTCGCGGGCGGGGATCCCCACGCCGTTGTCGATCACCGACAGCTGGACCTCGCCGTTCGACTGGCCGCCGGCCACCCGGACGAGACCGTCCTCGTAGGAGAAGGTCACGGCGTTCTCGAGGAGGCTGTGGATGGCCGAGACCAGTTGGCGCCGGTCGCCGAGCACGTGGATCGATGGAACGGGCTCATCGAGCTCGATGGTAATGCGTCGCTGCTCCGCCGCCGACCTGACCCGCTCCACCGCCTCGGCCATCAACAGGTTGACGGAGATCGGCTCCCGGGGCGGGGCCTCCTCCGACTCGATGCGGCTCAGGTCGAGCAGGTCGTCGATGATCCGGCTGACCCGGAACGCCTCGGTGTGGATGCGCGAGGCCAGGCGCTGGGCGACGGCCTGGTCGGACTCCGCGGTGAGGGTCTCGGCCAGCAGGCCGAGGGCGCCGATGGGGGTCTTGAGCTCGTGGCTGACATTGGCCACGAAGTCCCGTCGGATCTCCTCGAGCCTCCTCCGGTCGGACACGTCCTCGATGATGGCGATCACCCCGAGAGGCCGCCGCCCGTCGTCGATCAACCTCGTCCGCACGATGAGCGTCTGGCGGGGCGGGCCGTAGAGGTCGAGCGTCCGCTCCGCGGTGCCGTCCCGCCACGCTCCCTCGAGGAGCTCGGTCACCGCCTGGGCGGCCAGGGCGTCGCCGTGCCGGTTGTTCATGAGGTCGACGGCCCGGGCGTTCCGGAAGGCCACCTCACCGTTCTCGTCACACACGATGACGCCCTGCGGCAGGGTGTCGAGGGCCCGGCGGAGACGGATGGCGTCGGAGCTGGCCTCGGTCACCGCCTCGGCCGCCTCGCCGGTCACCCGCTCGAGGTGGCTGAGGACGGGCTCCACGCCCCCCTCGTCGGGCGGCTGCACGCCCAGGCGGTTGGACAGGGCGGTCAGCCGTTGCTGCAGGCTCCTGCGCCCGGCGCGACGCCCCAGCCGAGCGGCGATGAACACGGCCAGGACGGCGACGGCGCCCAGCACGATGTACCCGATCACGTACGGCTTCACCGCCTAAGCATGACAGGCCGCCGGTTCGGTCGTGGCTATGCCCAGTCCGGGTCGGGAATGAACATGAAATAACATAAAAACTATTGAAAGTGGGTAACGAAATCCCTACGCTCGAGGGATGGCCACCCTCCCCCTCCCCCCGCTGTCTGTCGCCATCCCCGCCCCCGTCGTCACCGGGCGCACCGCCGACGTGCAGCTCACGCCGGACACCAACTCGCTCCCCGGCGGGCAGGTGCTCCAGCACCTCATGAACGGGCTCGGCGGATGGGCCCTGGCCTTCGCCCTGATCGGCCTGGTCGTGGGCGCGGCCGCCTGGGCGCTGGGCTCCCACGGCCAGAACTACCAGCAGAGCTACGTCGGCCGGCGGGCGGTGCTGATCTCGGGGCTGGCCGCCCTGTTGATCGGTGCCGGCCCGGCCATCATCAACTTCTTCTTCCACGCCGGGCAGGGGGTGAACTGACGTGCCCGTGGTGGGTCTGCCTTCCATCCCGAGCGTCTCGTGCCCCTCGACCGCCTCGGCGCTGGCCACGGCCGGCCTCGGCCCCGTCTGCCAGGTGGCCTCCGGCGCGACCAGCGCCGCCGGATCGGCGGTCTCCCAGGTCGCCGGCCTCGGCATCGACAGCGTGCTCGATGCGTTGGGCGGCTGGGTGTCCGACGGCGCCACCTGGCTGCTGACCCAGATCGGAGGGGTGGTCGGCACCACCAGCTCGGTCGACCTGTCGGCACCGTGGTTCTCCGCCCACTATGGGACGATGGCGGCGCTGGCGGCCGTGGTGGTCCTCCCGCTGATGCTCCTCGGCGTCGTGCAGTCCGTCTACCGCCAGGATGCCTCGGCGCTCGTCCGGTCCGTGGTCGTGAACGTCCCGCTGGCCGTGCTCCTCACGGCGGTGGCGGTCAAGCTGGTCGAGTTGGGTCTCGCCCTCACCGACGCCATGAGTGCGGCCGTGGCCCAGGGCGCCGGCCTCGATGCCGGCCACTTCATGGCGTCGGTGACACTCGGGCTGTCGGGTGCCGCCGCGACCGGCCAATCCGGTGCGCCGGCCTTCATCCTGCTCCTGGGAGCGTTGGCGGTCGTGCTCGGCGCGGTCATGGTGTGGGTGGAGCTCCTGATCCGGACCGCGGCCGTCTATGTGGCCGTCCTCTTCCTGCCCCTGGCGCTGGCCAGCCTGGCCTGGCCGGCCATCTCGCACTGGTGCCGCCGCCTGGTGGACACCCTGGTCGCACTCATCCTCGGGAAGTTCGTGATCGTTTCGGTGCTCAGCCTGGCCGCGGGGGCGCTGGCCGGCGCGGGCGGTGCCGGCGGGGGAGGGTTCACTGCCGTGCTCGGCGGGGCGGCGCTCCTCATGCTGTCGGCCTTCGCCCCCTGGGCCCTGTTCCGGTTGATCCCGTTCCTCGAGGCCGGCGCCGTCGGCCATCTCGAAGGGCTGAGCCAGCGCACGAGGCATACCGTCACCGCCCCCGTGCGGGGACTGGCCCAGGTGGCGATGCGGGCCGCCGCCGGCTCGATGGCCGGTTCCCTCGCCGGATTCGCCGGGGGTTCGGTTGGCCGGAGCGGGCCCGGTCCCGGTGGCGGCGGGTCTGCCGGTCCGGGAGCCCCGGGCCCGTCGGGGGACCTGGGGGACCCCCCGGACATGGGACCCTCCTCGGCGGAGTCAACCGGTGTCGGGACCACCGAACCTCCGGGGCACGGCATCCCGATGCGCCCGGCGCACCCGGCCGCCACCGCCACCGCTCACCGGATGATGGCGGAGTTGGAGGAAGCCGGCATGATCGAGCCGGGCTCCCGCCTCGGCCCGGGCCCGGAAGGCGGAGGCGCGGGCCCGGGCGGAGGGGCAGGGACGGGAGGAGGGGTCGCCCCCGGCCCGTCGGCGGCCCCGGGCGTCGGCACCCGGCCGCCCCGGCCGCTGCCCGTCCAGACCGGCACGGTGAACGCCGACTCGCTCGGGTACGACCACCTCGGCGTCAGGCTGATCGCCGCGACCCAGCCACCGGCGCACCGCCCGCCCACCGGGGGACCGGACGGAAGAGGTCGCTCCGGCGGCGGCCCGGGCGTGACACCCGGTGGTTGAGCGCGACCGCCACGAGCGCGTGCACTACCGCTTCTCCCCACTGGAGCGCCGGGGGGTGATCGCCGGATGGCGCGGCGGACAGATCGCCTCGGTGGCGGTGGGCCTGGTCATCGGTGTGCTCGCCCTCCGTTCACGTCCGAGCGTCGGAGGCGTGCTGGTGGCCGTGGCCTTCGTGGCCGGGGGTGTGGCCCTGGCCTTCTGGCCGATCCGGGGGCGCACCGGCGAGCAGTGGCTCCCTCTCGTCGTGCGACGTGTCGTGGCGGTGGGCACCGGCGGTCGTCGGCAGCTGGCTCCGGGGCCCGGGTCCGGCCACGTCGCCGACCTGGGTGCCGACGGGACGGAAGCGGGAGCATCGGTCACCGGACCCGGTCCGACGGGTGGCCGTGGCACCGGCCGGCGGACCCTGTTCGACGGAGTGGAGATCGTGAGGGTCCCGTCCGTGCCCGACCGGTGGGCACCTGACATGGGGATGGTGGTCGACCGGTCGGCCCGCACCGCCGCCGCGGTCCTGGCCGTCCGGGGCCACAGCTTCGCGCTGCTCGGCCACCGCGAGCAGGACTCCACCATCGCCGCGTGGGCCAGGGTGCTCTCGTCCATGGCCCGGGAGGGATCCGACGTACACCGTCTCCAGTGGATCGAGTCGTGCCTGCCCGACGACGGCGGTGCCGTGCGCCGTCACCGCGCCGACCATGCGGTCCTCGGTCAGGAGTCGGCGGCCGGCCGGTCCTACCAGGCGCTGCTGGACGAGTCCGCTCCGGCCACCCGCCGGCACCGCGTGCTGCTGGTCCTGTCGATCCACACCGGGCGTTCCTCGCGGGCCATCCGCGTCGCCGGTGGCGGGACCGTGGGGACGGGCGTCGTCCTCGGCCGGGAGATCCTGTCGCTGCAGCGATCCCTCGAGGTCACCGACGTCACGTTGGACGGCGTCCTCGGGCCCGGCGCCCTGGTCCGGGTGATCAGGGAGGCGTCCTCCCGGACGGTCGGCGCCGAAGGGGGCGACGACATGCGCCGTCCGGGTCCGGCGGGCGAGCCGGGCGCGGATCCCCACCCCGTGCCGGGGTGGCCGTGGCCGATGGCCGTCGAGCCCCAGTGGGATGCGATCCGGACCGATGCCACCTGGCACACCACCTACTGGATCGCCGAGTGGCCGAGGGTCGACGTCACCCCCGACTTCCTCGGACCGCTGCTCTTCCTGCCCCTGCGACGGACCATCACGGTGACCATGGAACCGGTCAGCCCCAGCCGCGCCGCCCGCCAGGTGGCCCAGGCCCGCACGGCCGACATCGCCGACGGCGAGCTGCGCCGCCGGAACGGCTTCCTCACCACGGCCCGCCACACCCGTGAGAAGGAGAGCGTCGAGGAGCGCGACGTGGAGCTGTCCGACGGGCACGCCCAGTACCGGTTCTCCGGGTACGTGACGGTGACGGCCGAGTCCCGCGAGGAGCTCACCGCGGCGTGTGCGGCCGTCGAACAGGCGGCGGGCCAGTCCCGCGTGGAGCTCAGGCTCCTCTACGGCGAGCAGGACGTGGGCTTCACCTGCTCGCTCCCGCTCGGTCGGGGCCTCTCGTGACGGCGACCGGCCCGCGGGTCCCGGCCCATGTGGCCACCACCCGGCACCTCTGCGCCGCCTACCCGCTGGTGAGCGAGGCCGGACTCGGGCACGAGGGGGTCCTCGTCGGCCGGGACGTGCTGGGAGGCTCCTTCGTCTACGACCCGTTCGCGCTGTACGGGCAGGGCGTGGTCACCAACCCCAACATGGTGGTGATCGGCCAGATCGGCCGCGGGAAGAGCTCGTTCGTCAAGTCCTACCTGTGGCGCCAGGCGGTGTTCGGCCGACGTGCCTGGGTGGTCGACCCGAAGGGGGAGTACGGGCCGTTGGCCCGGGCGTGGGGCGTCACGCCGGTGACCCTGCGCCCGGGGGGTTCCGTCCGGCTCAACCCGCTCGACACCGATGGCGGGGCCGGCGGTGGGGTCGTTGCCGGCGCGGTCGCCGGTACGGGCGAAGGCACCGATGGGGGTGGGAACGGCGGCGACGACGGACGGGCCGGCGGCGGGCGGGGAGATGGCGGGAGGGGGGATGAGATCCTCCGGAGCCGAGTCTCGCTCACCTCGTCACTGGCCATCGCCTGCCTCGGCCGGGACCTGCTCCCCCGCGAGCGGGCTGCCGTCGACGCCGCCGTCAACGAGGCGACGGCGCGGTCCCGGGTGGCGCGGATGGACGCCCCCACGCTGCCCCAGGTCGTCGACGCCCTCCTCGACCCGGGGATGGACGCGGCCCTGGCCATCCGGACCTCGAGATCGGTGCTCGTCGAGGACGGACGTGACGTGGCGCTCGAGCTCCGGCGGTTGGTCCACGGGGACCTGTGCGGGATGTTCGACGGGCCGACGACACCCGGCCTGCGCCTCGACGGACCGCTGGTCGTGCTGGACCTCTCGGCCGTCTACCACTCGTCCGCCCTCGGCGTGCTCATGGCCTGCGCGGCGGCATGGCTGCAGAGCGCCGTGCGTGCGTGCCACCGGAACCGGATCATCGTGGTCGTCGACGAGGCGTGGGCGATCCTCTCCAATCTCGGAGTGGCCCGGTGGCTGCAGACCTCGTGGAAGCTGTCCCGGGCCCTCGGCGTGTCCAACATCGCCGTGCTGCACCGGCTCTCGGATCTGCGATCGGTCGGCAGCGAGGGCTCCGAGCAGGTCAACCTGGCCGAGGGCCTGCTCGCCGACTCGGAGACGCGGGTGGTCTACGCCCAGTCGCCCGGAGAGGTCGAGCGCACCGGCGAGCTCCTCGGCCTGACCGGGACGGAGGCCGAGCTGGTGACCCAGCTACGACGCGGCATGGCCCTGTGGAAAGTGGGCCGACGGTCGTTCCTCGTCGAGCACCGACTGGCCTCCGAGGAGCTGTGGCTGACCGATACCGACCAGGCGATGACCGGGCGGCAACCGGGGCCCGGTCGTCCCGAAGACGTCGTGGAGGCGTGGTGAGGCGTCGTGCGGGGGAGCGGGGTGAGGTGCGGCCTGGTGCGGTGGGGCGGGGTGCGGGGGGATGAGCCTGGCGGTCGCGTCGTCGACCCTGGTGGGCGTGTCCGCCTTCCTCGGGGCGGCGTTGCTCGGGACCGACCGCTCCG
>CAZNLF010000105.1:0-9590 GCA_964573595.1 uncultured Acidimicrobiaceae bacterium
CCAGCGCGGAGCCGGGGGCGGCATGCTCAACACCTTCCAGAACTCGGCGGCCGTGCTCTCCATCGGGTTCTTCTTCACCATGATCACTCTCGGCCTGGCGTCGACGTTGCCCCACGCGCTCTTCTCCGGCCTGACCAGACAGGGCATCCCCGCCGCCCAGGCCCAGGCCATCTCCCACCTGTCCCCGATCGGCAGCCTGTTCGCCGCCTTCCTCGGCATCAACCCGATCCACCAGCTGCTGGGTCCCCACCTGCTGTCGCTGCCGGGCGTCCACGCCGGCTACCTCACCGGTCGGAGCTTCTTCCCCGATCTCATCGCCGGGCCGTTCGGCCACGGGCTCCGGTTGGCCTTCGTGCTGGCGGCGGTGCTGTGCTTCATCGGCGCCGTGTTCTCGTGGATGCGCGGCTCGGGCCAGTCGACCGTCATGCAGTCGCTGGCGACCGAGACGGAGGAGGGCCTGGCCGAGGTGGGGGACGTGGCCATGGTCGAGGTCGGTGCCGGATCGACCGGGGCGTTCTTCGAACCCGAGCCGTCGCCAGCCGGACAGGGGTAGGTCCGGCGACGTGTCCGTCCGAACGCGCTGACCCGACCGGGACCGTGCGATCGGACGGTCGCTCGCCGAAGGCGTTCGGGCACGTCGACGGGTCGCGTCCGCCGCGCTGATCGGTCGGAGCCCGACGTGGGCTTGCGGCCTTCGGGCAGCGGGAGCAGGCTGGCCGGAGCGAGAGAAGGGGACCGCCATGGAGCCTGCCGACGGGATGAGGATCACGGTCACGAAGAACGGCCCCTATCTGGTGGAGGGAGCGGTGCCCCTGACCAGGCAGACCATCGTGTCCGACGCCGAGGGCAACTCCGTCGGGTGGCGCACCGACGCCGAGCTCGAGACGAAGGACAGCTGTGCCCTGTGCCGGTGTGGCCAGTCCGGGACCAAGCCGTACTGCGACGGCTCCCACGTGCGGGTCGGGTTCGACGGGACGGAGACCGCCAGCCGGGAGCCCTACCTGGCGCAGGCGGCCGAGCAGGACGGCCCGTCGCTGACCCTCACCGATGCCCAGCCGCTGTGTGCGTTCGCCCGGTTCTGCGACGTGGCCGGACAGGTGTGGAACCTGGTCGAACAGGAGGGCGAGGAGGCTGCCCGCCGCACGGTGGAGGAGGCTGGGCTGTGCCCCTCGGGCCGGCTGGTGGCATGGGACCGGCGGACGAAGTCGGCCGTCGAGCCGGAACTCGAGCCCTCGATCGGCATCGTGGCGGACCCGGTCGAGGGCGTGGCCGGGCCCATCTGGGTGCGCGGGGGGATCCCGGTCACCGGGGCCGACGGCGAGGTCTACGAGGTGCGGAACCGGGTGACGCTCTGCCGGTGCGGCGCATCGGCCAACAAGCCGTTCTGCGATGCCAGCCACGCGTCGATCGGCTTCACCGAATGAGCGCCTCCTCGGCGTAGCGCCCGCACCCGGCGCCCGTTGTCTTGCTGGTGCCGGAGGCCGGGCTCCGGAGCCCGGTGCGGGACTCCGGAGCCGGGGTGGGAGTTGAGCGCCGGAGGGATCGAACGGTCAGAAGACGTGCAGGTCTCGTAGGGCCGCCCGGGCCGGCTCGTCACCGACCACCTCGATGTCGGCCCGGTCCCAGTCCGCCCGCTGGGTGATGCAGCGGACGAAGGCGTCGGCTCCGGCTTCCACGGTGCACAGCCCCGGGCCCGTGCCGACACCGATGGTGCGTGCCCCCGGCCCGTCGAGGACGAACTCGACCGAGCCAGTCAGCGCCCCCACCGTCTCCGCGTTCTGCTGGGGCAGCGCAGCTTCGATCCAGTCGAGCGTCGGGCCGATCCGCAACTCGTCCGACTCCGGCGCCCGGCCGGTCAACGGCCCCCGAGGTGCGAACAGGTCGGCGCGGATGTGCACGAAGTGGTCGAAGCTGAACGCGGTCGGCACCAACGAGGCCGGGTACGTCCCGAGGTCCCCGAGCGGCACCTCGACGTCTGCGCCCTCGAGGCCCGCCAACACCTCGAGGGCGGCACTGCTGACCCCGTCGTAGTCGCCCAGCACCTCCGCGGCGCTCATCGAGCGGCGCGACGCCACGAGACGCTCCTGGGCCAGCTCGGTCGCCGCGTCACCGGTGTCGGGAAGCTTGGCCGGGTCGACGACCATCCAGAACAGGGCGCCCATGTGGGAGACCACGTCCTGCACCGACCATCCCGGGCATCCGCTCTCGGCCCGCCACTCAGAATCGGTGAGCCCTCCGCACAGCTCGAGCAGCGCCACCCGATCGGCGGCCAGTCCATCCACTGCAGTCGTCATCGCCCGCTCCTTTACATCGTGTAGTTTTTTGACATAGTAACATTATGTGAATGAGCCCGCCTTCGCAGACCGGACCCCGACCGGCTACACAGGGGCAGTGCCAGAATCCTCCGGGCCGGGCGGCCGACCGATCTCCCTCCGCGAGGAGCAGGTGGCCCAGACCCGGGCAGCGCTGATCGCCGCCGGCCGGGGCCTGTTCGGCCGAGACGGCTTCGCGGGCACGTCCGTCGAGGACCTGGCCCACGAGGCACGGGTGACGACCGGTGCGCTCTACCACCACTTCCCGACCAAGGCCGCGCTGTTCGAAGCGGTCTTCGAAGCGGCCCACCTCGAGCTGCTGGCAGCGTCGGCCGGTGCCGCCGAGGGGGCACCGGACGAGGTCGAGTTCCTGGCCAGGGGCTTCGAGTCGTTCCTCGATGCCGTGCTGCAGCCGGACATCCAACGGATCGTCATCATCGACGCACCGGCCGTGCTCGGACTGGCGCGGTTCACCGAGCTCGACGAGCAGTACGTCTTCTCCGCCATCGTGGCGTCGCTCGAGGCGGCCGTGCGGTCGGGAAGGCTGAGCATCGAGGACCCCGAGACGTCGACGCGACTGCTGCTCGGCGCACTGACACGGGGTGCGATGCTGATCGCCAACTCCAGCGAGCCGGTGGTGACGCGCCACTCGGTGGCCGCCGCCATGCGCGCCCTGCTCGACGGGTTTGCCGTGCGGACGGGTGGTCGCCCATAGCACGCCCCGCCGGCGCCGGCGCCAGCACCGGGCCGAGGCGCGCCGGCCCGGCGACCGATAGAAAGGGTGCCATGACCCCCATTGCCGAGATCGGCCTCGATCACCTGGACCGGGAGCGGCTCGCCACGCTCGTGCCCGAGTACCTCCTCGCCGGGCACCTCATCGACCGGGCGAGCATGCCCCACGTGATCGGCGCGTTCGGTCGGGACGTGATGCGTGACATCGCCATCGAGGAGTGGATGGGGGCGAGCCCGGTGTACACCAAGCGCATGCAGCGGGCGCTCGGGTTCGAGGGCGACTCGGTCGAGACCATCTTCAAGGGCATGCAGATCGACGTCGGCGCGCCTCCCCAGTTCATGGACTTCCGGTACCGGGTGGCCGACCACGATCACGGCGAGTTCTGGTTGGACCACTGCGGGGCCCTGATGGATGTGGAGCCGATGGGCCCCGACTACGTAGTGGCCATGTGCCACGACATCGAGGACCCGACCTTCGAGGCGACGGCCACGGCCAGCAACCCGAGGGCACAGGTCCGACCCGTCCACCGGCCTCCCCGGGTGCCGTCCGACCGGGTGCCGCACTGCCACTGGACGGTGACCATCGACGAGTCGCACCCGGAGCTGCCCGTCCCACCCGAGGCCCTGGCCATGGCGGACACCCGGGCAGCCCGGCTCGGCCTCGCCCCCATCGATCCCGAGGACCCCGGTCGGCACGACTACGCCGGGCCGCTGCTCGAGGACCTCCCGTTCTCCGAGTGGTCCTCCTCGGCCCTGCGCCGGATCCTCGACGAGGTCTGCCTCCAGGGCCACCTGTTGGTGCTGGCGTTCCTCCGGGCCGTCCGGGCGAGGGCCGACAGCGACGCCTCGGCCGTCGAGTTCGGGCGCCGGCAGTTCACCGGGGTGGCCGGGGTGGTGTCGGCCCGGCTTCGGGCCTCCCTCGGGCTCGGCCCCACGCTGACCGATGCCGCGCGGCTGCTCGCCGTCCATCCGGCGCTCCTGCCGCGTCCCTACGTCGGTTGTGACCTCGAGCTCGGTGACCGCCTGGTGCTCCGCCTCGGCCGCGACACGGCGGCCGAGGCCGACGGGGCCTGGCCGGCCATGCTCACCGCCGAGCACCTCGAGCCCCTCGACGCCATCGTGCAGGCGGTCGACCGGCGCTTCCGGTGCGAGGCGGTCTCCGATGACGAAGGGGGTCTGGTCGTCGAGGTGGCAATGGTGGACACCGAGGTCCCGATGCCCGAGGACGAGGTCCTGACCCGCTTCAGCACCGGTGCCGACTTCACCTTCCAGCCCCGGGGTACGCCCGTCGAGATCCGCCCGACCCGGGCGAGCCCCTGACGACGGGGCCCGCCGCCTCGGCGGACGCACCGGCACCGTGGACAGCCCGCCACTGCTTCCGTTGACGGCGGCCGAACAGCGTTAGTTGACACTTACGTTAGCAATTGCTTACAATACAGCCATGGACGACGCCCTCAAGGCCCTGGCCGAGCCCCGCCGCCGCCAGATCCTCCGGATCGTCTGGTCCGACGAGCTCCCCGCCGCCGTGATCGCCGCCCGGTTCGACGACGTGACCCGGTCGGCGATCTCCCAGCACCTGGGCGTCCTGCGTGAGGCGGAGCTCGTCCTCGACCGGCGCGACGGCACCCGGCACCTCTACCGGGCCAACCACGCCCGGATGGCCGAGCTGCGCCGGTTCCTCGACGAGTTCTGGACCGGCAGCCTCGATCGCCTGCAGCGTCTTGCCGAATCCGACCAACGAGAATCCGACCAACGAGAATCCGAACAAGAGAGAAAGGGCACCACTCATGGCTGAACTGATGCGAGAGGTCGTGGTTGACGCCAGCCCGGCCACGATATTCCCGTACCTCACCCGACCCGAGCTCCACCTCCGGTGGATGGGGACCGAGGCCGAGCTCGATGCCCGGGCCGGCGGTGCCTACCGGGTCACCGTCGGGGGGGTCCACCCGTCCCTCGGTGAGTTCATCGAGGTGGTCCCCGACCAGAGGGTCGTGTTCACCTTCGGGTGGGACGAGCCCGACCACCCGATTCCCGCCGGCTCCACCGAGGTGGAGATCACCCTGACCCCCGACGGGGCGAAGACCCGGGTCCGCCTCGTCCACCGTGGGCTCCCCGACGACGCCGTGGGCGACCACGAGAAGGGCTGGGACCACTACCTCGGCCGGCTCGCCGTGGCCGCATCCGGCGGTGACCCCGGGCCCGACCTCCTGTCCGAGGAGGGCTGAGCCGCCCGACCGGCTCCACCCGACGGCAGAACAGCTAGCGGAGCGACAGGATGGCGTCGATCTCCGCCAGCTCGTCGGAGGAGAACTCCAGGTTCTCGATGGTGGCGACGTTCTGTTCCAGCTGGCCGAGGCTGCTCGCACCGATCAGGGTGGAGGTCACCCGGGGGTCGCGGACGGTCCAGGCCAACGCCATCTGCGCCATGGTCTGGCCGCGGCCCTGGGCGACATCGTTGAGGGCCCGCACTTTGTCGAGGATCTGCTCGTCGAGCTGGCTCTGGTCGAGCGTGCCCGGCTGGCTGGCCCGCGAGCCCGCCGGCACGCCACCCAGGTAGCGGTCGGTGAGCAGGCCCTGTGACAGCGGCGAGAAGACGATGCATCCCACCTCGAGCCGGCCGAACGTGTCGAGCAGCCCGTGCTCGATCCAGCGGTTGAACATCGAGTACGGCGGCTGGTGGATGAGCAGTCGGGTACCCAGCCGGTCGAGGATCCCGGCGGCCGCCTCGGTCTGCTCCGGGGGGTACGAGGAGATCCCGGCGTAGAGGGCCTTGCCCTGGCGCACCGCCGTGTCCAGGGCCCCCATGGTCTCCTCCAGCGGCGTCTCGGGGTCGAACCGGTGGGAGTAGAAGATGTCCACGTACTCGAGGCCCATGCGCCGAAGACTGGCGTCCAGGCTGGTGAGCATGTACTTGCGCGAGCCGCCGTCGCCGTAGGGGCCGTCCCACATGTCGTAGCCGGCCTTGGTGGAGACGACCAGCTCGTCCCGGTGGGCGGCCAACGACCCGTTGAGGACCCTGCCCACACTGGTCTCGGCGGCCCCGTAGGCCGGGCCGTAGTTGTTGGCCAGATCGAAGTGGGTGACGCCGAGGTCGAAGGCCCGGGTGAGCATGGCGTCGACCTCGGCGTGGGGTCGGGCATCGCCGAAGTTCTGCCACAGTCCGAGCGAGACCAGCGGGAGCTTGAGGCCGCTGCGGCCGCACCGCCGGTACTCCATCCGGTCGTAGCGTCGTGGGTCGGGGTCGAAGGGCACGGCACCAACGTAGACAATCGTCGCGCCCCGCACCCGGGGCCCGACCCGGCGTCGGGTCAGGCGACGTTCGGGACCGCCTGGCCTAGAGTGGCGCCGGGCCGACAGCCTGCCGGGGGAACGGAGACCCGGGCTTCGTTCGACCGGGGGAGGAGCTGTCATGATCGATCTGCCCGAGGCCATGCCGGCCGCCGTCTACCGGCGACCGGGCGAGGTGGTGGTGGAGGAGCGGCCGGTCCCCCGGGCCGGGCCCGGCGAGGTGCTGGTGGAGGTCGACCACTGCGGCATCTGCGGCACCGACATCCATCTGCTGGTCGAGGGCTGGGGCAGTGCCGGCCTGGTGGCCGGTCACGAGTTCACCGGCCGCATTGCTGAGCTGGGGGAAGGCGTGGCGGGCTGGGAGGTCGGCCAACCGGTGGTGGGCGGGACGTCGCCCCGGTGCGGGCGGTGCCGCCGCTGCCTGGAGGGCAAGCCCTCCCAGTGCGAGAACCAGGGCTCGATCGTCGGGGGGTCCCATGACGGCGCGTTCGCCGGCTACGTGCTCATCGGGGCCGAGGCAGTGCTGGCGCTGCCGGCCGGGCTCACCTCGCGGCAGGCGGCGCTGGCCGAGCCCATGGCCGTGGCCCTCCACGGGATCAGTCGATCGGGCATCACCGGGGGCGACCGCGTCATGGTGATCGGCGTGGGGCCCATCGGTGCCCTGTCCATCGCCGCCCTCGTCGGGCGCGGCATCGGCCCGATCATCGCCGTCGAGCCCGGTGAGCGTCGGCGTCGGCTGGCCCGTGACCTCGGCGCCACCGAGGTCATCGAGCCCGGGGACCTCGAGCGGTTCCACCCGTGGGAGCCCGAGCGCCTCGCCGAGCGGTCCGTCCACGTGGTGCTCGAGTGCTCCGGCAAGAAGGACGCCATCGAGGCCGGCTTCCACCAGCTGCGCCGGGGCGGGACCCTGGCGCTGGTGGGTGCGGGCATGGACCACCCGACCTTCGACCCGAACCGCTTCGTCCTCAACGAGCTGCACGTGGTCGGCTCGTTCCTCTACGACCAGGACGGCTTCTCCCGGGCGCTCGAGCTCCTCGCCTCCGACGGGTTCCCCGTCGACCGGCTCATCGAGGCGGACGACGTCCCGCTCGACCGGCTCTCCGACGCACTGGCGGGCCTGGCCGGGGGCCGCTACGCCGGCAAGGTGATGGTGGTGCCCCGCCTGTCCGGTGACGCCGAGGGTGCCGCCACCACCGACCCGACCGAGGAGGCCCGATGACCCACCCCTACTACCCGACCGGCACCCCACACCTCAACCACGTGGCGATGAGCATGCCCGCCGACCTGCTCGACGAGCGGAACCGCATCGACCTCTGCCGGTTCTGGGGCGAGGTCTTCGGGTTCGAGGAGATGGAGGTCATGACCGAGGACCGGCGCCGCCTCATCCTGTCCTGCGTGCACTGGGACCAGTTCATCTTCCTCATCGCCGACGACCAGCCGATGCGTTGCCCGCGGATGGACCACTTCGGGTTCGCCGTCGGCTCGCTGGAGGAGCTCCGGGGCGTCCGGGACCGCGCCGCCGCCTTCCGTGACCACGACGATCGGGTCGATCTGGTCGACCTGCAGGTGGACGACCAGAAGATGGTCAAGATCCACTCCGTCTACGTTGGCTATCTTCTGCCCATGCTGTGTGAGGTCCAGTGGTGGGAGTTCGCCTCGTGAGCGTCGCCATCCCCGGCAGCGTGGGGCGTGCGGGAGGCCTGCAGGTCGGCGTCTTCGTGCCCCAGGGCTGGAAGCTCGAGTACACCGGATGGAGCGGGCCGGACGCCTGGGCCCGGTCGGTGGAGCTGGCAGGGCTGGCCGAGTCGCTCGGCTACGACCACGTGTGGGTCTACGACCACGTCGAGACCGTCCCCCGCCGCGAGCCCACCCACGTCTTCGAGGCCTACACCATGCTGGCCGCGCTCTCCCAGCGGACCACCCGGGTCGGCCTGGGCCAGCTGGTGACCTGCGCCTCCTACCGGAACGCCGGCCTGCTGGCCAAGGAGGCGGCGTGCGTCGACGTGTACTCGGGCGGTCGCCTGATCCTCGGCGCCGGCGCCGGGTGGTTCCACGAGGAGTACCACGCCTACGGCTACCCGTACCTCTCCGACCGCGAGCGCCTGGCCGTGCTGGACGAGACGCTCGAGGTCGTCCGGCGGCTGTGGACCGAGGAGACCGTGACCTTCGAGGGCACCCACCTCCACTTCGACGGGGCCTTCTGTGAGCCCAAGCCCGTCCAGCAGCTGCCGCCGGTCCTGGTCGGCGGAGGCGGTGAGCGCGTGAACCTGCGGATAGCCGCCCGGCGGGCCGACCTCACCAACTGGCAGGTGGGGCTCGACGGGTTCGTGCGCAAGTCGGGCCTGCTGGCCCGGTACTGCGAGGAGATCGGACGGCCGTTCGACGAGATCGTGCGCACCCACGGCCCGGACTGCCGGCTCTTCGACACCGAGGCCGAGACACTCGCCTGGTGCCGGAGCGAGGGTGGTGGCGACCTGTGGGGTGGCACCCCCGTCGAGCAGTACCTGGCGGACAACCTGGTCGGCACGGTGGACCAGGTGATCTCGAAGACCCAGGCGTTCGTGGACGCCGGATGCCGCGGCCTCATCCTGTGGCTGCGCGACCTCCCCGGCGACGAGACCCTGCGGCGGTTCATCACCGAGGTCGTGCCGGCGCTGACGGTAGCCGAGGAGGCGCCCGGCGGTGCGGCGGGCGGTGCGGCGGGCTAGACGGTCGCCATCTCCTCGGGTGCCGCGGCCAGGCCGCTCCGCGGGGCGATGATGCCGTCGATCAGCCCGTAGTCGATCGCCTCCTCGGGGGTCATGAAGAAGTCGCGGTCGATGTCGGCGGCGACCTGCTCGACCGACCTGCCGCTGTGGTGGGCGATGATCTCGGCCATCCGCCTGGTGAGGGCCAGGACCTCGCGCAGCTGGATCTCCATGTCGCTCGGCGCGCCGCGCGTGCCGGCACTCCCCTGGTGGATCATGATGCGTGCGTTGGGAAGCGCCAGCCGCTTGCCGGGGGCACCGCCGCTCAACACCATGGCGGCCGCCGACATCCCCATGCCGACGCAGATGGTCGAGACGTCGGGCCGGACATGCTGGATCACGTCATAGATGGCCATGCCCGCATAGGCCATGCCGCCCGGCGAATTGATGTACAAGAAGATGTCCTTCTCCGGCTCCTGGGCCTCGAGGTAGAGCATCTGGGAGATGATCAGGTTCGCCACCTGGTCGTCCACCTCCTGGCCGAGGAAGACGATCCGCTCACGGAGCAGCA